>NZ_CAUHCY010000001.1:0-414296 GCF_959605025.1 Candidatus Proelusimicrobium volucris
CGTATGGAATTTGCTTACCTGGTGGTGGGGATTGCCTTCAAGCTCCTCACACGCTTTGATAGGCGGTCTTATCGGTGCGGCTTTGGTAAAGGCGGGGCCTTCCAGCTTGGTAAGCGCGGGTATAATCAAGACCGTGGCTTTTATAGTAATAGCGCCGATAATGGGTGTATTCTTCAGCATATTCATAGCCAGTATAGTGTTCAGATTATTTGCCCACAGCAATCCCTTTAAAGTAGACCATATTTTTAGAAAGGGGCAGTTGCTTTCGGCGGCGGCTTATAGCTTGGGACACGGCGGAAACGATGCCCAAAAGACTATGGGTATTATAACAATGTTGCTCTTTGGCGGAGTTTCAGCCGGTACGGGCGACATATCGGTTATAAGGGATTTCTTTATGACCAATCACGAAGTGGCCCGTTTCGCCGCGGGTGATACATTCTTCATTCCCATATCAATAGTGGTATTATGCCACTTGGCCATAGCTTTAGGCACGCTTAGCGGCGGCTGGCGCATAGTAAAAACCATGGGACAAAAAGTTACGCGTCTTAAACCTTTAGACGGCTTCTGTGCGGAATCTGGTGCGGCGGCTTCTTTGTTCATATCGTCTTGGCTGGGTATACCGGTAAGCACGACGCATACGATAACCGGCGGAATAGTGGGGATAGGTTCTTTCAGAAGATTCTCCGCAGTACGCTGGGGCGTAGCAAGAAAAATAGTTTGGGCTTGGGTGGTGACCATACCCGCCGCGGCCTTAATTTCGGCCGTTTCCTACTGGGCAAGCACCTTGTTTTAAAAGTCTGTTTGGTACAACAAAACCGCCGTTATAAAAAAACGGCGGTTTTATTTTGCCTAAAGTAGCTAATATTTAAATATAAAATGTTAGAATATAAAAGGATTACCCGGGAGATTTTATGGCTGGCAAATTAAGTTTTTCTTATTCCAAAATGACGCTCTACAAAGAGTGTCCTCAAAAATACAAATTTCGATATATTCTAAAAATACCGGAAAAGCCGAAATATTATTTCGCTTTCGGGACGGCTCTGCACAAAGTTATGGAATATTTATATTCCTCCCTTAAGCCGCCCTTCCCCCCCTTGGAAACGGTTTTGGCGTTTTTCAAGACTGATTGGGAATCTTCCACCTACGAGGAAAAGGGATATCCCTCCAAACTTAAGGAACAGGAAGGCTATTTGGAAGGCGTAAAAATAATAGAGGCCTATTACAAAAAACATCTTAAAGACGAACTTTCACCCCTGGCTACGGAGTTTAGAACTACGGTTGATATAGACGGACTGTCTGTCATCGGCATTGTAGACCGCATAGATTATCTTGGCGAAGGGAAAGTGTCGATAGTGGATTACAAAACGGGCAAAAAAATCAACCGCGAACCCGACCAGCTGATGATGTATCAAAAGCTGATGAAAGGCAATAAAGAGTTGGAAAATGTCGTCAAAACCCGCTATCCTCAGGCTGACGGGATAGAAGTATCCAATATGCTTTTTTATCATTTACCGTCTTTAGACTCGCAGACTTTTGAGCCTGCCTCGGAAGAGGAGATAAAAGAATTTTGGTCGCGCGTGCTGGCCGTTGCGGCCGATATAAAAGCAGGCAATTTCGCGCCGGACCCGGGCGAAACCAAGTGCCGTTTCTGCGACTATAAGGATATGTGCCCGGTATGGAAGCTTTCCCCCTCCGAAATGCAAGAACTTCAGGCTCAGCCCGCGGAAAAAGAAAGCGCAAAAAACCCGATGGATATTCTTTCCGATAAAGTTGATGCTTACGGCAAAGCTTTGCGGGAAGTAAAAAACCTCGAGCGGGAAATTATAGCCGCTATGCAAAAAGAGGATATAAACCGTCATTTCGGCAAGGAATTTGAAGTTTCTTTGTCTAAAGAAGAAAATCTGGATTTCACAGACAGACAAAAGGTTGTGGAAATTTTAAAGGAATTTAATTTGTTGGGCAAGACTTTGGTACCTACTCTGGGGAAGATAAAGGCGCTGCTTGAAAGCGATTTTATCAAGCCCGAGCAGCGCGATGCGCTGTTAAAATTGGCGCGGTATTCGACGCAGTACAAACTAAATTGTTCAAAAACGGAAGAGTGATATGATATACAGGCCGATAAAATTGGCGCGCAGGAGCGCCTCAATGCAGTTAAGATTTAAGAGCGCGATATTTTTTATTTTCATGTTTTTTGCTTTGTTCAGTTTCGCGAGGTTATTGCTTTTATGCTTTAACTATTCATTTTTCGACAAACTTGCTTTCGGGCAGACGGCTTTTGCTTTTCTAAGCGGGCTCAGGTTTGACTTCGCGGCGATAGCGATATTCGTATTGCCTTTGGTGTTTATGCTCAGTCTGCCGGTACGGTCAATCAAGTGGTTAAAGTTTTGGAGTTTCCTCTTATCGGCGGAATTTGTATTGTTCGGGGCTTTGCTCAGCGCGGATCTGATATACTTCGGATACGTCAAACGGCATATGGGCGAGGAACTTTTAAGCCTGGGCAACGATTTTTCCTTTATCGTCGGTTATGCTTTCGGGCCGGGCCTTTGGATTTTGATACTGCTCATTTTGGGGCTGTTGTTTTTGTTATGGCTGGTAAATTTGATAATAAAAATCTTTTATCAAGAGCCTACTTTCCGCGGCGGGAAGGAAATCGTCTATTATATTGTTTTTATCGCTTTGATATTATTGGGAATATACGGTAAAGCCAGCCGTACCCCCTTGAACATACCCGATGCTTACAGGGCCGCCGACAGCGGTATGGCCGCCGATTTGGCCCTAAACGGGATATTTACTTCCTACCGGGTAATAAGCCAAGGCGACTATATGGCCGAAAACGAGAAAGATGTGCTTTTATCGATAGAAGAAACGGTGGAAAACGTCCTGATGGAGCGGGAAGACGCGCCTATGCCTTATCAATATCCGCTTCTGCGCGGCCTAAAGGACATAAGGCCATATAAAAAACCTCTCAATTTAGTGATAGTGGTAATGGAATCTTGGGTGCCTAATTATATAGATTCCGTCGCAGGGACGGAATATGGAGTAACCCCCAATTTTGACAAATTGGTAAGATACGGCGATTATTTTAACAATTTCTACGCCTTTGAACTAAGAAGTTTGCCCGGCATTACGGCGGTGCTTACGGGTATCCCAGCTTTGCCCAAACTGCCGAAACTCGGCTACGGGCTGGAGAAAATTAATATGACAAAACTCCCCCAAATCTTGAAAGACAAGGGTTACAGAACGATATTCGCGCAGACTTCCCAACGCTCTTCTTTCAATTTGGATAAGACCGCAGCTATGCTCGGTTTTGAGGAAATCTACGGCATGGAAGATATGCCAAAACAGTTCAACTACGTCAAAGCCGAGGGCTACGGCTACGACTACGATATGTTCAGCCTGCTAAATGAAAAACTGAAAGGCGAAACAAAACCTTTCTTCCTTTTCGCTTTTACCGGGATAACCCATACCCCCTATTTAGGGTATCTGGAAGGTTTTGATAAATATCCCAATACTACGGAAGAAAACAAATACCTCAATTCTTTGATGTTCGCCGATTACTCCCTAGGCTATTTTATGGACGAACTTAGAAAGGAACCCTGGTTCTATGATACTGTTTTCATATTTGTCGCTGACCATACTTTTAACAGAAACGGCAGCATAAAAGAAAAGTACAATATTCCGTTTTTGATTTACGCGCCCAGATACGTCAAAGCGCAAAGAAGCGAAACGCTGGGCTCTCAGCTGGACATATTGCCGACGGTTTTTGATCTTCTTCGCCTCCAGGAGCCTTACTCTGCGGCGGGTAAAAGTCTTGTTTCCGATTCCGAAAAGAGGAACGCTATTTTTGCCGACGGCTATACAATCGGGATAATACAGCCTGACGGCGCCCTTAGACATACGCGGGAAAAAGCCTTGGAACAAGAGAAATATTCCGCTTCCTTCGATAAGGAGTCGGCGGAACAAACTTTGCTTTCTTTAGATAAGGCGTTTTTTACTTTGATAAAGGAAAACCGCTGGCACCCCTCCGAAGAAGAGCAAAACGGCGGGACCGAGGCGGAAAACTAAACGGCTAATAATATGGAAAACGGCATAATAATATCTTTGGACCAGGGCAGTTCATCTTCAAAAGCGGCGGCGGTTACCGTCGGCGGCAAGATTTTGAAGGAACTACGGATTCCTGTCCCCTTCAAAGCGCAAGGCAATATTTTCGAATATAAGGCCGAAGATTTGCTTAACACGCAAATAAAGGTTTTGGACGATATTTTGTCGTCTCTAAGGGCGAGCGATAAAATTTTGTCCATAGCGCTGTCCTGCCAGCGATCCACGATAGTCCTTTGGGATAAAGAAACGGGTTCGGCTTTATGCCCCGCTTTAAGCTGGGCCGATGGCAGGGCGGGCGCGATATCTTTCGCCAATCCGCTAAGCCAAGATGTTTTCCACGCCAAGACGGGGCTTTACAATACGCCGTTTTTCTCCGCTCCCAAAATAGCCTGGTGCCTGCAAAATTACCCCGCTGCCGCGCAAGCTTTAAAGGAAGGCCGCTTATTGGCGGGACCCGTGGGCAGCTACATAATATGGCATTTGACGGGCGGCAAAAAATTCGTCTGCGATTATGCCTGCGCCCAAAGAACTTTGCTTTTTAATATCCATACTCTTAAATGGGACGACGACATTTTAAAATCTTTCGATATACCTTCGGCTATTCTGCCCGAGGTTACGGCCTCAAGCGGGGACTTCGGGGAGTATAAAGGCATAAAAATAACGGTGTGTACTGGCGATCAGCAGGCGGCCGCGCTGGCCTGCGGCTTGGACAAGCAGGGCCAAGGCTGCATAAATTACGGGACGGGCGCTTTCTTTTTGCTTAATATAGGCGCGGAGCCAAAAGAACTTAAAGGGATTTTAACTTCCGTTTCCGCCGCGGGCGCAAATCAAAAACCGTCTTTTCTGCTGGAAGGACAGATAAACGCGGCCGGATCTTTTTTTACTTGGCTAAAAGCGATGGATATCAATTTTGATTTGCCTTTGCTTGACGAATACGGCAAGAAGTCAAAAAATCCGCTTTGGATATTGCCCGCTTTGGGCGGACTAGGCGCACCGTATTGGGATTTTAACGCCAAGCCCGTAATGGCGGGTTTTAAGATAGAAACAAAAACGGAAGACATAATATACGGCGCATTGCGCTGTTTGTGCTTCCTTATGGCGGATATTATATTCTATATAGGCAAAGCGGGCTTTGAGATTAAAGGGATAGAATCTGGCGGAGGGCTAAGCCTAAACGACATACTTCCGCAAACGCAGAGCGATATTTTGGCCATGCCTTTACGTCAAAGCCGTATGCTTAACACGACTATGATAGGATCCGCCATGCTGGCCGCCCGCCGAGAAGGCATTGATACTACAACTTGGCGCGGAGCGGAATATAAGGACTTCAGCCCAAAGTTCTCCAAAGAAGAGTCTTTGGCGCTTTACGCACGTTGGCGCGCTTTCTTTGATTGGGCGATAAAATCGCCCGATATTTGATTTATTTTGGGGGTAATATGAAAAGGCATCACATAATAATAACGGTATTAGTGTTAATCTGCGCGGCGGCATTGGTAGGGTTCTTCGCGCTCCAAAACAGGGAGGAGCTGCAAGACAATCCCGCCATCGAATACAATGCTGCCGACGCCGACGCTTTGGCGCAGTAGCCGATCTTGATTGGCGAATGCTTTTAACCGATAAAAAACCCCGCTTATAAAAGCGGGGTTTAAAGTTTTCGCCTGTAATTATTAGTTCTGGGCGATCGCGCTTACCGGGCAAGTTCCGGCGCAGGAACCGCAATCGATGCATTTGGCGGCGTCGATAGCTCTCTTATCGTTCTGCTCGGATATAGCGCCGACGGGGCAAGCGGATTCGCAAGCGCCGCAGTTTACGCAAACGTCAGGATTGATTTTGTAAGCCATATTACTTCTCCTTATAAATGAATATTTTCCTCAGTTATTATTATACTATTTTCAAACTAAATTCAGACGTTAATTTTATCTTCCGCAAGCAATCCCCGCGCCGTAGCCACTTTTGATTTTACCGCGGCTTTAAGGCCGGCTCGTTCGGCAAGGCGCGCGGCGAACGCTTTAAAAGAGGACATTTTCCCATTTTTAAACTCAAATTCCGCCTCCAACATTCTTTGGCGGCGTCGCGCCTTAATCAGGCAATCGTCAAATGAAAGTTCCGCCTCAAAATCTTTCGCTCTGATATACCAAACCCTGCGCTTGTTCTCTATTGAAAATATCGGCTTTAAGTTTACGGCTTTAGGGTTCAATGCGGCCGCTTCGGCGCGAAACTTTTTTAAAGCCTCTTTGCGATCGGCGCAATTTAGAGGGAGTGATATCTCCCGCCTTTGGGCTAAGCCGTCCACTATTGAAGAAGCGCTTTTAAAAGTAAGTTCGTATCGGGTTCGCCCGGCAAGTTTTATTCTCCTTAATCTTAGGGCGGACTTCTCCGCGCTCAAAGCCGAATCGGGCGTATCAAAATAGGTATCAAGCAAATTTGGCGCGCTCAGCGCGCAGGAACAATCAAAAGAAGACAAAGCCTCTTTAATCCCTTCGAAATCGGCTTGGCTCGCTATTTGCCATTTGTATTCTGTTTCTTTATCGCTCATTTATTAAATGATAGCAAAATATAATATACTTAGATAAAGGAGAGCAAATATGAATAAGAAACGCCAGCCCACTTCCTGCGGCTGTTTTTTATGCGGGAAGGATAATCCATTGGGCTTGAAAATAGTTTGGTTTAACAATAATGACAATAACACCGCGGAAGCGGAGGTAACCGTATCTGAAAATTACCGTTCCTATCCCGGTGTGGTGCACGGCGGAATAGTTGCCGCGCTTTTAGACGAAACTTCTGGCCGCGCCATAATGACTAACGGCGATTTTGACAATCTTATGGTAACTTTAAAGCTTGAAGTAGTATATAAAAAAGTTACCCCCACCAATACACCGCTGAAACTTGTCGGAAGGGTAATCAGGGGCGGGACATCAAAAGCAATGGTTGAGGCGGAAATAATCCTGCCCAACGGCGATATAAGCGCCAAAGGTACGGCCCTGCTTTACAAAATGCCCGAAGAAGTAAAAAACAACTGGGCGGAAGAAGCAGAGGAATGGGAAAGAACAAAACATCTTTAATATTTTCCCCATAAAAAACCCCGCTATGAAAAGCGGGGTTTTTTATTTGTATTCGGAATTAAATCATTCCTCTTTATTATTGACAGTAACGATGGTTTCTTCCCTGTCTTTGGCTATGGCGCTTATCTGAAAGCCGTCGGAGTTTATCCCTATGCTGAACCCGCGGCGCCTTAAATTCTTTTGTATGTCCCTTTGCAGCTGCACGGGATCGCCGCTTATCAAGGCCAAACGCAGCAAATCGGAAGTATAACGCCCGAAGTGCTGTTTATGAACTTCTTCCAAATAGGCCAGCTTGTTAAGCTGCTCTCGTGCGTTTTCCACCAGTTCTTTTTGATATACGCTCGGCGCCATAAAAAATATGTAATATACATAGAAAATTATTCCGCCTATTATCATGGTGCCCAATGCGGAAATGGCGATATATTCGTTTGGCGTCTTTTCCCTGACGGAAATTACTTCACTGCCGGCTATATAATCTTCTAAAGTCAAGCGCCTTTTGTTAAGGAAAGCCAATCCAAAACCGATAAACATCGTGAAGATATTAATAAAATAGCCCAAACCTCTAAGCAAAGCTTTTTTGAAGCTCAGCCCTTCGCCTGTTTGGCGGTCTACTACTTTTAGCCCGACTAAAAATTTGCCCAAAGTCTGCCGTCCGCCGCTTTGGAATATTCCGCAGTAAAGGATAAAAAGCAGATAGAAAATGACAAGAAGTATCCAATAGTTTTCGGAAGAAAAAAGCCCCATTTTAGTGATAAATATATATCCGGCTATGTATATGACGATAAAAAGACCTAATATATCTAGCGCGAAAGCCACCGCCCTCTCAAAAATGCTAGCCAGCGGATAGGACTGCTGCTCTTGCTGAGTAGCTTCGCTTTCCGGCTGAGCATAATACTGGGGTTGATTGAACATAAGGATATCCTCCCTAGAAATAAATCTTTCCGTTTATTATTATATATATTTTTTATAAAATATTCTCAAGTAAAAGTTAAAGGAAAAGTATATGGAAAAAGCTAAAAAGCAGTTTAAAGTGCCGCTATTGGCGGCCGTAATAGCGGCTATTATTGCCGGTATTCTCGGAGGGATTGTCCTGCCTGACGGAATTATAAGAATATTTCTCACTTTTAATTCTTTGTTTAGTTCTTTTTTGGGTTTTGTAGTGCCTTTGCTCATTTTGGGGCTAATCGCCCCCGGAATTGCGGATTTGGGCGCCAAAGCGGGTAAATTGCTGTTAATCACGCTAATTCTGGCTTACGGATTTACGTTGTTTTCGGGCTTTTTTACCTATTTCGTATGCAAATATTCGTTCCCCTATCTATTGGGCTCGATAGCGGGCAACGCCGATTTGCTTGATACGGCGGCGGCTTCCTCTTTAAAACCTTTCTTTACCATAGATATGTCGCCGATTATGGGCGTTACGTCCGCGCTCATATTGGCTTTTATGCTTGGCTTGGGGATAGCGGCCTGCGACGCGAAAAGCCTCAAGAAAGTAATGGAAGAGTTTAAAGATATTATCTATAAGACGATTTATAAAATAATTATCCCCCTTTTGCCGATTTATATCTTCGGTATATTTATGGATATAACGGTATCAGGGCAAGTGGCGGGCGTATTGAGCGTATTTATAAAATTGGTCGCGCTGATATTCCTGATAACGATAGTAATGCTGATGATACAATTTGTTATAGCGGGATTGGTATCGGGCAAAAATCCTTTCGTCGCGCTTAAAAATATGCTTCCAGCCTACGCCACGGCGCTGGGCACTCAGTCTTCCGCCGCCACCATACCCGTAACCTTAAAACAAACTATCGGGAACGGCGTATCGGAAAATGTGGCTTCTTTCGTGGTTCCTTTATGCGCGACGATACACTTATCGGGCAGCACGATGAAGATCGTCGCCTGCTCCTTGGCCATAATGATGATTTCCGCCATGCCGTTTGATCTATACACCTATTCGGGCTTTATTATGATGCTTGGTATAACCATGGTCGCTGCGCCGGGAGTGCCGGGCGGCGCAATTATGGCAGCCTTGGGAATTTTGTCCAGTATGCTCGGCTTTGACGATAAAGCCCTGGCCTTAATGATAGCTTTATATATCGCTATGGACAGCTTCGGCACCGCCTGTAATGTAACCGGCGACGGCGCCATAGCTTTGATAATAAATAAGATATATAAACCCTAAGACATTTTTCGCGAACAAAAAAGCCCCGTTTTATGCGGGGCTTTTTGTTTAGACTGATATATAACTAAAAGATAGCGGCTTTGCCCAAGCAAAAAGCCTCGGTTGGGGCTTATCTTGTTTAGAAACTTTTCCCACAAAAATTTAGAACAAAAATCCCTCCGTTTAAGAGGGATTTTAATAATAGTCTTTTAATTTCAATTAATCAAGGTTTTTCATTTCCGCATTTACGGCGTCCTCGCATTCCCGCATGGCTTTTATAGTTTCTTCCATAAGTTTCGGCAAATCCCAGCCGAGCATCTGCGCACCTTGCTCTATCACTTCCCTGGAGCAACCCGCGGCAAATTTTTTGTCTTTAAACTTCTTTTTAAGGCTGGAAACTTCCATATCCTTGACGCTTTTGGAAGGCCTCATTCTCGCGGCCGCGCCTATAAGACCGGTAAGTTCGTCTACGGCAAAAAGCACCTTTTCCATTTGATGTTTAGGCTTGATATCGCTGCACAGGCCATAAGCGTGGGAACAAATGGAGTTTATCATATCCTCCCCCACTCCTGCGGCGGATAAAAGCTCGGGCGCTTTTTTACAATGTTCGTTAGGGTACATCTCAAAATCTATGTCGTGCAGAAGGCCCGTTATCGCCCAATAATCCGCTTCTTGAGCATAGCCCAAGCTGACGGCAAAGTAACGCATAACGCCTTCAAGCGTAAGCGCGTGATATATGTGAAAAGGCTCTTTATTATATTTTTTTAATAAATCCAAAGCTGCGGCTCTGTCTATTTTGCTTTGCATAGTTTATCCCTCTAAGTATATTATAAAAAATTAAAGAGAGCGTTTCTTCCCCGTAGAGAACAAAGAAGTAAGAAACGCTCTCATACTTAGGAGGATAAAATCCAGCACAAATACTAGTTCCGCTATTTTAAACCTGAGAAATAACCCGTCAGCCAACAAACGGTTTCTATTACGTCGCCTTTCTTTGGAATATATCCTTTGCATATTTTGGAAGATACATACAGATTGACCAAGAACTCATCATTGCCCTTATGTCCGAAATTTACCTTAAGCACATAGACGGGGATATCAAACAAGTGGCAAGAGAAAATATCTTCCACTTCCCCCACTCCGTTAAAAGAAGATACTATCTCGGAAGGGAAAAACATACGAAACACTTCCCCAGACACTCTTACGACGGGGCTCTCAAAATCTTCTTTCGTTTTTGACGGGTTTTCTTTAAGGAAATTTTCCAGCTGCATTTCATAAAAAGGGCCCTTGGATACGTTGAACGTATAATCCTTAAAAAGTTTTATATTATAGGCTAAAGCCGCCAAAGAAATTTTATACTCTTCGTTTTTAACATACTTTTCTTTATCCGTCAAAAAGAAAGGATCATAAAAATAAAGATGATAAGGAACTTTTTTAATAGAACCGGCGAACTCTCCTTCTCCGCCGTTTTTCCAAGTGTGAATATCCGTCAATTTTACATTCCTTTCAATCCCAGGCAAAAGCGGAGCCGAAGAAACATATACATTTTTTTTGCTATTCATCTCCCTTATCAAGTGAAGAAGGGGCAAAGAAGACCTGCTATCTGCAAGAATATAACCCTTCCTATTTTTTATAGTTCCTTGCGATATTATTTTACCGTTTTTAAGCTCTTCCGGCAGAATGTGCAAAAACTGTTCGACGTCGCCAAACAGCGCCGCCCATACGTCGCCCATAACCTCGGAATGTTTACCCAGAAAGCCGTTTTCTTCTCTTTTACTTTTCGTCATAATAACGCCCCATATTCAATTTGACCTCATAACGCTGCGATAAAAAAACTCCTCCAGCGGGGCCTCTTTCAAGGCCGGTTCTGGCAAGCTGTCGGCATATTCTTTATAATACTCGTAGGTATTCTCTATCCAAGTATTGATTCCGTCGTTTCGCGCGATAGCATTGCGCTCTTTGCCGTTTTGTTTCAGTTCTATCAATTCGTCTATAAAAGCCAAAATCCCCTTTTCCGGTTTATACATTTCTTTCAGTTTTGACATTTCAATTGGCGGAGGCGTGCTTTCCCGTTCTATCCATCTGCATGCTGCCAAAGTGCGGAATATATAAAGATACTTCTTTATCTTAACCATATCCGCGTTTATCTGTTCTTTGTAATTATTCTTGCTGTAAGACAGATAAGAATATATCAAAGATTTGGGATTATAATATGCCACAGCCAATTCCGAAAATTCAGTACAGACATCTCCCTCTATATACTTTATGGGACTGTGGAGCCATTCGTATAAGGATATATTTCCCTTTAACAAGAGGGCAAGCGTTTTACCCAAGTCCCAGCCGCCAAAGTCGAAAACGGCGTCTTGCGACATTAGATTAAAGAAGTCCTGCCGCTTCCCCAGGGAAAAATACCACTGCGGCCGATGAAAATAGAGAAAACGCACGTCGTAGTCGCTGTCGGGCGAAGCGAAGCCCCACGCTCGGCTGCCCGATTCCGCCGCGTAAAAGATTTTTATCTCCTTTTCTCTTTCTATATTTCGCAAAGCGCTGATTATCTTTGTTTTCATAGTTTTATTATAGAAAATCTCGGCGACAGCATATTGTCGTAAAAAATATTTTTATTTTTTTAAAACGACCGCAGGCTGTCGCTTTTACTTTTTAGAATATAAGCAATAGGATATTTATAAGGAGAAGTACAAATGAATTTAAACAAAGCATTTAAAAAAAGAAACAAACTGCAGGAAGAAATCAACGAACTGCGCGCAATGATGTAGTCTAAAATCGTCATCAGGGAAAAAGGCGAAGAAGAAAATCGATTGCTTTTAAACGGTTTCAGCGCCAAAGAGTGGCTGGCTTTCATCAACGGGAAATACGAAGAACTTTCCAGACTGTTAAACTGTTAATAGGTATAGATAAGGCCAATGCCGAGATAAAGCCTCTCTTGAGCGAGCTAAATGTTTATAAAGCTCAAAAATCATTTTTGTCGGGATTGAACGATTATATAGCCAAAAGCCCAAGAAAATATTATTATAGTGAAACGAACAAAACCGTATATTACGAACTCAATTTCAAACAGGAAGAGATATTGGCCCTAATCGCCCAATTAAGCGAAAAAATTGAAAATTTGGAAGAGAAAATACAAAAACTCAACTTCGAAACCCAAGTTTTTGCGGAGTAGCGATACTCCCCTGGAGAGAGCGAAAAGGTGAACTCTGTTCTTTAATATATGTTCGATAAGTTCTGCCAAATAGGCATGATATGTCTCTATGAGGATATCTGCCCCTATGTCACGAGTTGTTGGCAAAATTAAAAAAGTTATAAACAAGAAAACTGCCAAACAGTCTTGGACAGAATATAAAACTTAAACGGTATAAAACTTATTTGGAACTATTGGCGTATATACTTTTCGTTCTCTCGTTATATAAGGAAAAACAAATGGAAAAATTGAAAGAAAATATTTTATCTTGGTGCTCCAATATGGAGCCCGCCGCCAGAATGCAGGCGGAAAATTTATCCGTACACCCCTGTCTGTACGGAAATGTCTGCTTAATGCCGGACGCGCACAGCGGATACGGAATGCCTATCGGCGGTGTCGCGGCATTGGATAATGCGATATCGCCCAATATGGTTGGCGTGGACATCGGCTGCGGGATGTTGGCTGTCCAAACCTCGCTTGAACAAATGTCCAGAGAAAAAATCCGCGCCGCCGTAGATAAAATATATGCCCGCGTGCCTCTTGGCTTTGATCATCATCAAGAGCCCAGGGAAAATCCCATATTTACCGACGTCCAACGTTGGGAAGATACCGAAATATGCAAACGGGAAATGGTTTCCGCCCGCAAGCAGATAGGCACTTTGGGCGGCGGCAACCACTTTATAGAAATACAACACGGCAGCGACGGACATATTTGGTTTATGATACACAGCGGCAGCCGCAATTTGGGCAAGAAAGTGGCGGAATATTACAATAAACAAGCGGTCAAATTGTGCCTTATGTTCAAACAGGATAAAATCGTAAAAGACGATTTGGCTTTCCTGCCCATAGGCACTAAAGAAGCCGCCGCATACATAAAGGAGATGAAGCTCTGTCTAGATTTCGCCTACGAGAACCGCAAAGCGATCGCCAAAGAAATTAAGGAAATACTATTGGAGGAAGTTCCCCAAACGAAATTCCTCAAGGAAATAAACATTCACCACAATTATGCCACCATTGAAGAGCATTATGGCCGCAAGTTGTGGGTGCACCGCAAAGGGGCGACTTTGGCCGGGATAGAAACTATCGGGATTATCCCCGGCTCTCAAGGAAGCAGCTCCTATATAGTGCAAGGGCTAGGGAATGAGGAATCTTTGCAGTCGTGTTCGCACGGCGCGGGGCGGTGTATGTCGCGCGCGAAAGCGATAAAAGAGCTGGATTTGGCGGCCCAGCGGCAAATTCTTGATAAGCAAGGCATTATACACCGTATGAACGAACAGGCCTTGCTCGACGAAGCGCCCGGGGCCTATAAGAACATTGACGAAGTAATGGCCGCGCAGAAGGATTTGGTGAGTATTTTGGTCAAACTTCAGCCTTTGGGAGTAGTAAAAGCGTTAAACGATAAAAAATATGCTAAAGTACGGTAATAATGTGTTAATATGGAAAATACAAAAATATGCTAAACGATACCTTAAACAAAATAACCCGCCTAATGTTTATACTGGGCGAATTTGACAAAGGTTCCGTCAATCTATCCGCTACCGCGCGGGTCTTGGGGGTTACGACCCGCACCGTTCAGCGCGATATAAGAATATTGGAAAGCGCAGGCTTCCCCATAGCCAATATATCCAGGGGTGAGTATTGTTTTGTGGAAGGCTATACCTTGGATAAACTTCATTTGAGCGCTAAAGAAGCCGCCCTCTTGGCTTTTTTGGGCTCTATAGCAGGAAGTTTGGGCGGAAGTTTTAAAGAAACGTACCTGAGCCTGCGCGACCGCATATTGGAAAAAGATTCCAACAACCCCTTCTACATCAAATTGCCCAAAGGACAAGCATTTTTCAACAATGCAAACATCAAGACCATAGAGCAGGCCGTAAAGAAAAGAGAAAAACTCAAAATAGAATATCAGAACTCCAGGATATCGGGCCGGGAAATTTCTCCTTTAAAAATAGCTTGGTACGACGGATTTTGGTATATGTTGGCTTTGGGCGATAATAATCTTATACTAAAACTGCGCTTAGACAAAATCAAGGAATTGAAAAAAACGGGCAATACTTTCAAAATGCCGAAAAGTATGGATAAAATACTTGAGGAAAGCGCCTCCATCTGGTTTGAAGATAAACGCGACAAAAGGGTAGAACTTAAAATATCGCCGCAAGCGGCGCCCTACTTTGAAAAGAGGGAATATTTCCCGCGTCAGAAAATTATCCGCAAGACAAATAACGGAGAACTCCGCCTCGAATGTTTTACCGGCAAATACGAGGAAATCTTGCCCGTAGTGCTAAGATGGCTGCCCCATATCGTGGCGATAACGCCGGAAGAATTTAAGAATAAGATAAAAGAAGTTTTATCCGCTTACGAGGAAAAAATAAACAAATCCTAAGATTTAATTTCTATACCGAATGCGGCCATTAACATAAACTCTCAAACAGAGCCTCTTGTATATTTGTTGCCCCTATCTTATTTTAAGAAGAATTTCAGCAAATATTTCTTTAGCCCGGTATAAGGCTGATATCTTAAAGCGATATCTATCAGGGTGCTCTTGTCCAAAATGCTTTTTTTGCGGGAAAATGTTTCAAAACCGAATTTTCCGTGATAGCACCCCATACCGCTTTCCCCCACTCCGCCAAAGGGAAGATAAGGCGTGGCGAGATGTAAAATAACGTCGTTTACGCAGCCCCCGCCGTAGCGGCAATGTTCGGTTATGTTTTTTATATTGGCTTTGTTTTTGGAAAATATATAAAGCGCCAAAGGGTGAGGGTTTTTCTCAATGCTTTGTATAACTTCATTTAAATTCTTATAAGACAAAATAGGCAAAATAGGGCCGAAAATTTCTTCTTTCATAACGGCGTCGCTCCAAGAAACGTCCGTCATCAAAGTAGGTTCTATTTTTAAGGAATTTTCGTCGCTTTTCCCCCCAAGTATTACTTTATTGGCATCGATTAAAGCCAATAAGCGTTTAAAATGTTTATCATTAACTATTTTGCCGTAATCGGGATTGAGAAGCGGCTCTTTGCCAAATTGTTTTTCCGTTTCCGCTTTCAGGGCCGCGGTTAAAGCGGGCAGAATACTTTCTTGGCACAATATATAATCGGGCGCGACGCATGTTTGCCCGCAGTTCAGGAATTTGCCGAAAACAATCCTCCTGGCCGATAGCTTTATATCGGCACTTTCGTCTACGATACAAGGGCTTTTGTCGCCAAGCTCTAAAGATACAGGCGTTAGATTTTCGGCCGCGCGACGCAAAACTTCTTTGCCTACGGCGGTGCTGCCGGTAAAGAATATATAGTCGAATTTTTCAGAAAGCAGATTTTTGTTTTCTTCCCTTCCACCCGTAATTACGCTGACATATTCCTGCGCGAATATTTCGCCCAACATATTTTTAATTAAACTGCTTGTATTTGGGGAATACGCGCTCGGTTTTAAAACGACGGTATTGCCCGCGGCAAGAGCTTCTATTAAAGGCTCTACGGAAAGCAAAAAAGGATAGTTCCACGGGCTTAGTATCAGCACATTGCCCATTGGAACGGTTTTTATAACACTCTTAGAATAAAAATTGGAAAGCGGCGTAGGGACGGTTTTATCTTTGGAAAGTTTTTTCAAATTCTTTAGGAAGTAATCTATTTCCCCCAAACACAAGGATATTTCGCACATATACGATTCTGTTTCGCTTTTGCCCAAATCTTTATGAAGTGCGGAGCAAATGCGACTTTCATAGTTTTTTATGGCGGACTTCAATTTTCTCAAAGATTCAAGCCTAAAAGCCGGCGGCAATGTTGCGCCGCGTTTAAAGAACTCCCGCTGTTTTCGCAATATTTCTTTCATTCCTACCCCCATCAACAGGATTTTATTATTCAAATATATTATGACATAAAAATATCAAGTTACCGCACCGGCCGTTTTATGCATAAGTACCATATCTGATATTTTAAGGTTATCTATTTAATTTCTCATATTATTTCTACCGAGGGGCGTATAACGAAAACTTTAAAACACAAGCGACGGAGATTTCGCCATCAGATTCGCTTTTCCAATAGCGTTAGATACGCTTTTCGCTTTCTCTGTTAAAATAGATTTATGTAATATAAAATTAGATTTGGGGAAATATAAGATAATTCAGTCAACGGGGGATTGGGTAATGAGTATAAAAGATAGCGCCTCTTTTTCTCGATGGGCGATAGACAAACGGAAACTTTACGGCAATTTAAAAAAATTAGATATAGCCAACACTTTGGAAGAATTGTATAAAAAAGCAACAGAGTTCTTCTTTGCCGACGAAGAAGCAAACTCCTTTAAACTGCGCCGCAATACAGATCTTCACCCCACAATAAAAAAAGAACATCTTTGGGAAAGGATCATAACGATGTGTATGCCTAAGGCCTGTTTTTACAATCAATTTTCGTTTAATCGCACTAACAATATAGATTTAGTACAAACCGACGCAAACGGCGCCATATGCCGCCTGTTTGAATTAAAAACGGGCAGCAACGAATTGGCTCATGCGGCATACGAGATAATCTTCTATTACGCCCTAATGCTCCGCGCAAGGCGGGAAGAGCTGCTCCCCGCGGAATTGGCCAAGCCAGTTACCTTAACGATAGTTGCCCCTAATTATTATTGTAAAAATAAAAGCCATTATCGTTTTATGGACGAAATACAAAAAAATTTGAGTGATAACCCTTATTATGAAAAAGCGCTTATCTCTTTTCTCCCCCTTCCGTTTTCTTCCAGGCGCGAGGAATTTGAAGAGAACACAAGAAAATTAAGGCGAAAAATAATCGGCGGGACCATAGCAAGTGATAATTTAAAATCTTTTGAAGAATATTTCCTTAAGAATCTATAATATGAGCGAGCATCATCTAATTATTCACCGTGCTGCCAATGAAATAGGCGGCAACTGTATAGAAATAACATCGGGAGAAACCAGAGTTTTGTTTGATTTCGGGTTGCCCCTTTATTCAATAGGAGAAAATGAACCCGCCCGAAAATACCGCTTGAAAATATCCGGCGTTTATAAAGATGATATTCCCCGGGTAAAAGCCGTATTTATTACCCATGCCCACCCAGACCACTGCGGCTTGCTTGCGGAGCTTAATTCCAAAATTCCCGTATATGCAGCGCCGAGCGCTATCCTGTTATTGAAAAATATCGCTCCTTTATTTGGCAATAATTTCGGGCACTTGCATTTTATTCCCTTAAATCCTAACGAAACCGTCTCTTTTGACGAATTAAAGATAAAATCTATCCCTTTGGACCACAGTATTCCCCAATCCTATGCATATCAAATAGAAACTGGCGGGAAGAAAATACTATATACCGGCGATTTCCGCAGCCATGGCAAATGCAGTTATTTGACAAAGAACCTTACTCTTTGCAAAAAACCAGATTATTTGATTTTGGAAGGCACAACTTTAAATCGTCCTCCACAAATAGCACTAAGCGAAAAGTCTTTACAAAGCAAAACGGAAGAATTATTGCGCCGGAATAAATTGGCCATTATATACTTTTCCGCGCAGAATTTGGACCGTTTCATATCGGTTTATAATGCCGCCCGCACCTTGCACAAAACTATCGTAATAGACCCTTATACTTGTTTTGTATTGGAACAATTTTCTCAATTGGGGAAAAATATTCCGCAGTGGTATTGGCCCAATATACGAGTTTATTTTGCCAATAATACAATAACAAAAAAATTGAAAGAGATAAAATATCGTTATAAAACCAAGAAAATATTCCTTAAAGAAATTTTAAGCGAACCGTCAAAATATGTCATAAAAGACAATTCTAATATTAGGCTAAAACTATTGCGTCTGACCAAAGAAGTATCTTTAATACACAGTGCTTGGCCTGGATATTTAGAAAAAGACTGTCTTTTTAAAGAAAATTCCGAAATCTTTAAATTGCCAATTGATATATTACATACCTCCGGCCATGCCGATTTTGATACCCTTTCACATCTGATAAGAGAAGTTTCCCCCCGTTTCCTTATCCCTATACATACTTGCCGCGCTCAAGAGTATCAATCTCTCTTTAAAGTGCCTGCGCTACCGCTTAAAAACGGTGAAATTTTAGACATTTAATAAAAATCGTTTAGGAAGTATAACAAAAAAGGCACTCGTTAAGAGTGCCTTCTAAAATGGTGGGGCAGAAAATTTTGATGGGGTGCGGGTTCTTAGAACGCCGGGTGGTGACGTGCAATTCCCTGTTTAACAGGCAATTAACAGGCAAAACTAGGGAAAATTAGGTTGCTTTTGCCCATTTTCGGGATTCGTATCTATATACTTTCTCTTCAGAGAAATAGCTACTAAATGGCGCCAAATTCCCTACTAGAGATAACAGGGAAAAAACAGGGGAAAGTAGACAAAAGACAGGGAAATGTATTTAAAGTAAATAAAAATCTTCGTATATATTTTATACAATACAAATGTATTGGTTCTGTATTAAGATATAAATAAGTTCGTTTTGGATTTGACGATACTGTTTTTGCTTCTCTACTGCTTTTCATCACGTCAATAACCCTTCATTCTACGTATTTTGCTTCTTGCTAGGTTCCAAAACACTCCAAAGAGGAGATGGAATATGTGTTCTATTCAAATTAAGGATTTGTATGCCGGAAAACCTGATGCAAAAGATGAAATTGAAACAGGAAATATAAAAAATTTTGTTGATAGTTTTATTTTGCCACCTAATTGGGAAATTAATAGGATGCTTTCATCTTCTTGTTTCTTTGTTACAGGATATAAAGGAACAGGGAAAACTGCACTGTTGAGATATATTGAAGATGCAATCAAAAGAAAATATCCGTATTCTTGTTGCTCATTCATTTTATTTAAAGAGGATTTTCCTGAAATTAAAAGACGTGAATTAGCGGAAAATTCTCAACGCATGTTTAATTCTGTGAGCATTGATAAAGAATTACAAGCAGAAGGGGGAGATTTTCAGTTCATTTGGCGTTTTTTCTTTTTAAGTAAATTCTTAAATGATAATGAAATGAGTAATGGCGGTCTATTTGATAAGGATGAAAATTTAACATTATTTAAAAAGAAGATGAGTGAAATTGCTTCATTAAACGAAGTAAAATTAAAGTGGTTTTCTACTTTTAAATTTTCACTATTTTTTCCTTCAACTAGCATTCCCGCTACATTTGGTATTTCTAGCGAAACAGTCTTGCAGGAAAATGAGAAGAAATATCATAAGATTATTGAATTGATTGAAGAAGCTGATGCCATATTTTCTAAACTTATTAGAACAAAAACACCTTATTATATTTTTGTAGATGAATTGGAAGCGTACTTCGCCGATGAACAGATTTTTATTAGAGATCTACACCTTATTAGAGATTTATTATTTAGTATTCATAAATACAATAAAATATTTCAGCAGCAACAATCACATACTAAAATTATTGGAGCGGTAAGACAAGAAATAATTAATGCTATAAGTCAAAGAATTGATCCTAGGGAATTAAATAAAATTATAACGGGATTTTCTCAGCCTTTGAATTGGGAATATAACAATACGAATTCTTTTCGACATCCAATTATTCAAATTTTACTGAAAAGAATAATGACAACTTGTAATGATAAGGGGCTTTCATGCAAAACGGATCGAGAAATATATGCGGAATGGTTCCCAAATAGAATACATGATAAAGAACCTGCCATGTATGTCTTAACTAATTGTTGGAATAAACCTAGAGATATTGTTCGGATGCTGATTTCTGCTCAGAATTCTATTCAAAAAAACGCTTCTTGTTTTTCTCAGAGCGTATTTGACTCTTTTAGAAAGGCATATTCAACAGAAAGTTTAAATGAAATTAAAGAAGAATTAGCGGCCTTATATTCTAATCAAGAAATCGCAGATATTGTTTCTTGCTTTAATGGATTTAAAATTTCTTTTTCATTTAAAGAATTTCAAGATCGTACACAAATGTTATGTCCTAATTCTCCAATATTCCGAGATCTGTTGTCCGTTTTAAGAAATTTATTTAGGATAGGGGTGATTGGGAATATTTCTACAATGTCTCATGAACATCGCTGGTACCACCGAGGAGATATTGATTTGCAAATTACGGACGATTGGAATATTTATGTACACAACGCTCTTCATTCTGCTTTATCATTAACTTCAAAAAGAGATTATCAGAGATCACTGAAACCTAGTAATGGCGCAATCGTGAAAGTTAAAATTACGAAAATTTTTCATAGCAGGGTACTTGCATCAATCGATTATCAAGGGCATGTTTATAAAGGGTGCGTCCCAATCACAGAAATTTCTAATTCCATGGTCCGCAAAGGGTTTTTGAATGAGGTGGTATCGGAAGGGGAGATTAGGCAGGGGCGTATTTTACGATATAATTCTCAGTATGATTCTTATGATGTATCACTAAAGATATAAAATTATATAATTCAACGCGCTTTTAGTTTATAAAGGGAACAATAAGAATGTGTTTCCCTCCATAAATATTTTTAAATTATCAAGAATATTTGATATTTGTTACATGACAACTTCTCTTATTTCTTCCTAATCTGTCTCTTCGGCATAAAGTCCGGCAGGGAACTCTTGGAAGTAACTACCTTGGTTCCCGTGGCTTCTTCAAATTGTAAACGTGCTTGTTTGGCGAGCTTGCCGCCTTTTCGTCCGGCCACTTTATTCTCTTGTACGCCTTCGGCCTTGTCCTTTTCCGCAATTTGACGGGTGGATAACTCTGCCAACGCCGTAAAAAGCAGTTCGGCCTCACTCATGTGTTCGCGTAAGTTTTCATGCTCAAGCCCTTTTAGTTTTTTATGTTGGGCAACCGATAAATCACTCCATTCTTGGTGGATGACATTTGTGAGCATGGCAAAATCGTCCGATTTGGTTACTCCGTGAGCTTGCCAGTAATCAGTCAGTTTATTGCGGGTTTCTTGGCCCATCATACGCTGTTGTATCCATTTTTGGCTGCGCCCTTGGGCTTTCCAATGGGAACGTGCGCGGTCTAGTGCCTTGGATGGATCTGCAGTTTCTTGGATGCGTTCATAACCCACTTTGGCTAGCCACAATTTAAATGGTTCGGCTTTGGGGCTGGGAATGGATTGGATAAGGCGTAAAAGCTGTTCTGGAGTGGCTACATCCGTCTTATAAAACTTGCCATCTGCCGCCTGTAATTTCAGTTGGTTACAATTTGTAACCGACTGGTTTCCTTCCTTCAAAAGACGGTGTTTGAGCACCTTCCAATAGTTGCGTGGGTCCTTACTTTCAGTTAATGCATAAATTACATCCACAATAGAAAAATACCACGTTTCGGTCTTTTCGTCATACTGACGGCGGATTTTAAAATCTTCAAAAATAGTAAGTGCTGATTTAGTCATATAGTCTCCTTAATTCATGCGTACCAGTTTGGCTAAGATTTCGACGGATGCGTCCGCCGGGAATGGCTCGTATTTGGCCTTATTATCCGATACTAATCGGTAGGCGGGCCCATTTTCGGTGTTATATTGGCCTAAACGCTTGATTTTAAGTCCGTCCTCGCGGCGGCATAATACCACGCTGCCAACCGGAGGCAATTCACTCGTTTTGCGGAACATCAGCATATCCCCGTCACTAATAGTCGGTTCCATGGAATCACCCTTGGCCTTGATAAAAAATAAATCTTGCGTAGGAGTGGGCAAAAACTTGGTGGGCATGTTCACATAGTCCACAATGTTTTCCTCGGCAAAAATGTCCGTATCCCCGCATTGGGCAAACCCATAAAAGGGGATAGGGGTAAACTCATCCACAGGGCGGTGCGTGGCAATCAATGCGTGCCCATTACGCTCTAAAAAGTTCTCTTTAATCAGTTTGCGGATATGCACGTGTACCGTGCTGACCGATTTTAAGCCAACCGCTTTAGCTAGTTCTGCCAAAGTGATTTGCGGGTTTTGTTGGACGAGTTCTAAAATTTGTTTTTGTTTTGCCGAAAGCATAGTGTTCTCCAATACAAACAGTATAACTCTTTTCACGCGTTTAGTCAATTTCTATAAAAAATAGAAAAAATTGACATAAAATAGAAAATATGTTTTAATGTAGCGTGGGTTTTGCCGTTATCGGCAAGGGAAAATTATAAGTTCGAGAGGGATAACTATGGAAACAAATAAAACATAACATAAGGAGCTGTATATGAACGAAACTGAAGTAAAAGAAGTAACCGCGCAAGCGGAATCCATTACCACACCCAAACAATACGAAGTGGGGTATGGTAAACCACCTAAAAGCACACAATTCAAGCCCGGCCAAAGCGGTAATCCCAAAGGCCGCACCAAGGGCAGTAGAAACGGTATCTATACTTACATTCAGCGCGAATTAAACTCATCCATTACGCTTACGGACGGCTCTAAAATTACCAAAGAACAGGGTTTTGCCCGCCAGCTAACCAACAAAGCGCTACGTGGCGATATCCAAAGCCAAAAGCTACTTTTTAACATACACCAAAAGGGTCAACGCAAGGATAAGGCCGAACTCTTTATGGGCCGACTGATTAAAGAGGGGTATGTGACCGAAGAGATGATAGATAATTTCCTCTATCATAATAAGATTATATCCTCTGCCAAGCCGTGCGACCCGATGAAATGTGCTCTCAATTTAAATGCTATGTTTAAGCAGATAGGAGGCAGGAAAGCATTTGGCACCGCGCTTATCCTGTCGGATTTGCTATGTACCTATGCGTGCCTGTTTATCTTGGAAAACCTTTGGGAAGAAATATCCCAGGAATATGCCTATTGGCAAGGGGTAGATGATGCGACTGCCAATCTTGCTGAAGAACAAAAGGATACGCTTTATAAAACACTAGCTGGGGAACAACCATTACAACGCATTACTGATGAGCAATACGAACGCATCCAAAAAGTGATAGAACTGGTGCGTATTGGGTTTATGCGGCAATTCAAAGAGTATATGGACTTTATGACGGAAAGAAGCGAGTATGCCACGGTGGAATGGGAGTTTAAGCGCGGCGATATGCTAACCCAAGCCCTAAAAAAGACACATTTTCAATGGGAAATGAAAGAACTAAACGACAGTTACGAGCATTTCAAGGGAGTATATCAATCGGCGCAGACTCTGCCAAATGCCACACAATGCGAAAAATACATTAAAGAACTCAATATTAGCGAAGATGAGGCCATTAAAACAATCAAAGAATTACTGATACCGGTGTTATCAAAAAGTTGCGTCATCTAATAAAATTAATAACCCGGCAGTAATAACAAATATTACTGTCGGGTTATTGAAGAATAGGTAAATCCTCTAATGTTTTGTATCACTTTGGGGGGAGATAGCAATGTTTTCTTTTGTGCCGCCATCATAGGGGATAGCGTGCCCTGCCTTAAGTAGTTCTTCCCCTAAATTCTGCCCATTTACTTTTACATCACACAATAAACGGAAATATTTATCACGCCCACAGTTACGCAATAGAATCTTACCACTTTTAAGGAAGTTTTTAGTGAATGCTTTGGCTTGCTTGGCTAGGGCTTTAGTTTCAGCAGAACCACCTTTAATTTCAGGGCAGTCCACGCCACGCACACGGATGGGAATAGTTTTGCAAAATACCCCATATTTACAGGCCAAATGCACACGGAAAGTGTCCCCGTCATATACAGAAGCCAATGAAACCTTATTAAAGTTTTGGCTTAAATCATTCTCTTGGGCTTGACACAACATAGCCAAGCCCAAAAGTATTACTGAGGCCACCAAATAACGCATAAATATCAATACATTGCTTGATTCATTTGTTGATTTAACCAAAAACCACAATCTAATTCATCAAAACGTTTGGCAACTGTTATGCCCATTACAGGGTCAACATAATACCCCTGCTGTGCCGAATAAAGAATCCGATACAAATGGGGGCATTCTTTTTTTTGTTGTCTCTGCTTTTGCCTCCATTTTCGGTTCTCTTCTGCTTTGCGCTTGGCTTCTTCGGCCTTTTGTTTAGCCTCCTCTGCCTTGCGTTTAGCTTCAGCTTTTTTTTCTTCAGCTGTTAACTCCTCAATTCTTTTTTGATTTGCCTCTATGTATTTGTGAATAAATATTTTATTCACAAATTTTCCATTTTCATCAATAACCGAACAAGATTTTTGATTACAAGATACACTCATGGATTTAGGAGAAACAGTAAATGTGCTCTTAATTACCCCTATATCCTTAAGTGCTAATACATTAGATGTCTCCGATATATTAATTTTCTCTGGGATTTGCAGTTCTCCTTTTATAGCACACTCCCTTTTATACACCTCTCCTAGGCTTAAATCATCGGCAAAAGCCGTTATGAGTGCTGAAGGTAGCCAAACAACATTAATAAAGCATGCTCCCACGCTTCCTGTTCCTTTTTGATAGACCAAATCTATAGTTAAATATTCTTTATCTAATGTACAATTGGTACATTTTCCAACTGTTTTTTGTAACTCTGCTATATTTTCATTTTTTAAACTTGGTACTGCAAGAATACTATCAAGATTTTTGACTTCCACAGTATAACTGACAGGTATTTTAATCTGTGAATGGTTTTCATCTTGTAGTACCATTTTCACATCACTCGTATGTCCTTCCTTATCATTCCAGTACATTTCATTGTTTTCGTTAATAGTTTTATGTATATTTTGTGTACTTTGGCGTTGCAAACCCCTCATTCCACCACAGGCACATAAAAAGCTTATGCTTAAGCAGATACTAATAATTTTTTTCATTTTAACACCCCCTTCAATTTAATAGGGAATGAACATTTACTATAATCCTCTTTATCCCCTTCATTTGCTTTTTCTAATGCTTCAGAACCAAAAAAATAACAACTACTCATATCTGTAGCTGTAATTGTTTCTTTTCCTATGTCAATAATATAAGTATAATGCATTTCATTATCATCTCCATCTAATGTTTTCCCACGAGAAGTTTTAGAAACCACATAAGAGATATTATCTGAACTTTGAACCTGCCATTTCCCAACACGATAACTGCAAGCAGACTCAGTCATTAAACGTGCCGCAAGTATCTCATAAAAACCGTAAGCTTTATTAAGTTGTTTTTTAGATAGGTTACATTGAAGTTCTTTAAAAGTAAATATCGATTTTCCTAATGGCATAGTTCCTTTCTGGGTTGCAGGTAATTTTCGTGCTGGGAATTCATCAACTGCCTTTAGAATAATTGGTGTATTATGTTCAATTTTTTGTTCTACTACTCTTTTTTCACAAAAGGTCAAATCGGAAGTAGCCGAATTAATAACGGAACTCCTAGGATATTTGCTAATCACTTCTTTGTATAGTGGTATGGCTTCAGAATACTGTGCATTTAATTTCATACCAGTTGCCTTAGAATATAATTCTTGTGCCTCTTTTTCGTGCGTACAAGCACTAAATGTCAGACAGCACACTAATAAAATCAAAAGTTTTTTCATTTTGTTCCCTCCTTGTAGTAGGGGCATTCGGTAATATGATTTGGATACAGAGAATAAAACGGGCAAATGAAAGTAAAAAAGGAACTATCATATCCCATTTCTTGCAATTTGCTGTATAAATTTTCATCTTTCTTTTTGCAAAAACATTCTCTAGTGGAAGTGGGTTCCTCGCCTATTCCGTAAGATGTAGTAATTTTAATTTCCATATTGATACATTTTTTAGTATTTGACATAAGATTTCCTCGTTTCAATCATCCGTCCAATCATTATTTTCATCAGTTTTAGTAGTATCTATAGTTTTTACAGGTACAGCTAATAGATACAGGTAGATAGTAAGTGGACTAAGAAAAATACTTCCAATCACTACTCCTGCTATATCGCGGTGTTTTTCACTTGCAATCATAATATTTACGACAATCCACGCTACATAAAATACAAACAATACAAATCCCATATATTATCTCCTTTACAATTTGATTTTATTTTTCTTCTTCAACAAACATAAAAAAGCTTGCATTTCCACCTAAATAGGCATGGGCGGATTTTTTAAACTGCTGATTCACTTCTCTTGTGATATCGGTCATCCCGTGTTTTTTTAAAAAATCTTCAAAAACCCCTTTATCAATTAATTTACCTCCGGCAGGTTCTCCTTGCTTGAAATAGATACATCTGATTGCCTTATTTCCCATTTGTTCTTCCTCCTTAACAATTTTTTAATACAACAAAAAAGACGACTGCCATTTGAGGGATTCTGAGTTCTCAAATATAACAGTCGCCTACCTGTCTGATTTCAAATCAAATACAGGATTATCCGCCAACAGAAACGGGTTATAAGGCCGTTTTCATTGGCAAGATTGCGACTGTTTCTAGTTCAGAATCCCATTTGCTTTACGCAAAAGAACGGGCTTAATGCCCTACTAAAAACAGTCCTAAGACAGTTGTAAATAAGCCACATTTAAGGCTTACATAAAACTTTTACTCTCCTAAAATCTTGATATACTTTCATTATAAAACATTTTGGCATGTAAGTTGTTATTTTCTAGCATTTCTTAATAAATAACTTGACTTATCTCCCAATAGTAAGCGTGAATGTAGTACGAAGTAAAAATCGCTTACTTAAGGAGATAAGTTATGAAGAAAAACACCAAAAAATCAGCACCCAAAAACAAACCTACGCGCCCCGCTGTTTTGCGGGTCGTGAGTCCTATCACTACCGAAGAAACACCGCTTGAAAATTTGCCTGTCCGGCCACACGATAACCGCTTGCCTATGCCGGGTAGTATCATCACTAAAACCTACCGCGGTAAAACAATAGAAGTAAAAGTGCTAGAAAATGGCTTTGAATACGAAGGTAAAGTATTCAAGAGCATCTCGCGCGTGGCCATGACGATTGTAAAGCGCCCGATTAGCGGTTATGTGTTTTTTGGGCTTACCAAATGACCCCGCGCCGTTTGCCACCCGCTTCGGGGCGATTTGTAAAGGGCCGCTCGGGTAATCCTCTAGGGAGGCCTCCCCGAAATTTTTGCGAGAGGGATATTGTCTTGTTAGTCGCTAGGTTCTTTGAAACTTTAGCCAAGGCCTATTGTAATCAAAGCCGCGCTATTGAGAAAATTCGTCAAATTAAGGACATCTTATCATGAGAAGAAAGTGCTATTTGCCTAAAAGTTATGAAGAATTAAAAGGCCTATCCCCCAAAGAGCTGCGGTTTTATTGGAACGCTTTTTATACCTGCCCTTTGAGAGGTGTTAAGGCCAAGTTGCGCCCTTTGTGGTATGCCATTCAATGTGAATTAGGGCGTTGTAAATTACAAGAAAAATACATCACGCGGCTTGACCGGTATGCGAGCAATCCGGATAAGTATATTGAGCACGCACATAAAAAGCGTTATGCTCTGGCCATAGGAACGATACTCACGAAAATCTACAAAGGACGGACCTATCAGGTAACTGTCAAAAACGAGAATGAATATGAATACGAGGGGGAAATCTATCCCAATTTAACCGCTGTGGCGGAAAGAATCGTACGGGCCCACGTCAGCGGGCCCAAATTTTTCGGATTAACTCGTACAAAACGAAGTTAAGTTCTAACAATGGTGCCATGAAATCTATGGACCTGATAGAAGTTGTCTTTTACTTAACTCCTTTTTTGATATTTAATATCTTGAATTTGTTGCTTGAGTGGTTTAAGACTTTTTCCTTCGTTTATTAGTTTCCACATTTCTGTAAGTAGATTGTTATTTAAGTCTATAAAAGTTCTAATTTTTTTAAGAGTTTTACTATCGCAATGTCCAGCTAAAATTTCTCCAGTTAATGCAACAGATACTTCTTGCCCTTTTCCATTCTTGATGTGTAGGTGTGGCATGTGATGCCGTTCCTTGTTTTCGCAGTGCATAGAGACAGCAATTCCATGTTTATCAAAGATGAGTTCCGCAGTAATACGAAAACCTTTGCGAGGAAATTCATCAGGAGCAAGAAGGTGTTGCTCTAATCTTTCAGATAATATTTTATACGCAGTTTCTTTATTTATTTCTTGAATTTCTTTGTCTTCCATAAATAATTCTCCTTGACTTATCTCCCCATAGTAAGCGGTAATGTGTATAGGAGAATTATACTAAATGCCAAAAATTAATTGTGCGATATATACTCGCAAATCTACGGAGCGCGGGCTAGAAATGGAGTTTAACTCACTCCAAAACCAAGAAGAGGCGTGTAAGGCCTATATCCTCTCGCAAGCGTTTAATGGGTGGGAGTATTATAAAACCTTTGAGGACGGCGGGATTAGCGGTGGCACGATGGAGCGCCCCGGCTTGCAAGCACTTTTGGAAGAAATCCGCGAGCGCAATGTGCAGGTAGTTGTTGTCTATAAAGTGGACCGCCTTTCGCGCTCTATTTTTGATTTCCATAAAATGATGCAAGAGTTTGCCAAGTACGAGTGTAACTTTGTGTCTATTACCCAGTCGTTCGATACGAGCAATTCTATGGGCAAACTGACACTCAATATGCTCTTATCTTTTGCGCAATTTGAGCGCGAGGTATCAGCCGAGCGTGTACGCGATAAAATCGCCGCCAGCAAGGCCAAAGGGTTATGGATGGGAGGAACGCCGCCGCTTGGATATGATGCCAATGAGCGGCAACTTAGTGTAAATGAAGAAGAGGCGCAGTTAGTCCGGCTGATTTTTCAAAAATATATAGAAACCGAGAATATGTTTGCTGTGGTGGAGCATCTTAATGCGCAGGGCATTCGTACCAAGAAATGGGTGGCTAGGCGTAGCAAACGGGAACATGGCGGTGGGCAGTTTCACAAAAGTAATGTGCAGCGCATTTTGACAAATCCGCTTTATATCGGAAAAATCGCGCACTACGCCCAAAACAAAGTGTATGAAGGTAAGCATCCGGGAATTGTACCACCGGATTTATGGGATCAAGTTCAAACGCTTATACGCCGAAGAATTAACGACCCGAACGCATTTCTGCACTATAAATGCCATAAAACGGTATTGGCGGGCAAATTATACGATGATAAGGGGCAGAACTTCCGCTTTACCTCATCAAAAAAGCAGGGTAAGAAGTTTTTGTATTATTACAACGGTGTCGGCGGTCATTATTTACCCGTGGAGCAGTTGGAAAGGTTTGTGCTAAACATGCTCAAAAAGGCAGATTTTGATGATATTGAGCCGTTGGCGAACATGAGTGCTATTACGGACGCGCAATTAAGCGCATGGATTACTAAGGCCATATGTCAAACCGTGGATAAAAAGCATTATTTGACATTATTTTTAGACGAAAAACAAATAAAAGCCGATTTAGGCAGTTGCCCGAAAATGTCGGGGCAAGTTGATACCAAGCCTCTAAAGATAGAGCGTATTGAAGATACAATTTATCTGCGAGATAGTTTTATGGTGGCAAATGTTTCCTCGGTAAAATTGCGAAACGGTACCGCACGTAATATTTTAACGGTACGGCAACTTAATGAAAGTTTAGTGCGTGGCCTTGCGCGCGGCTGGGAACTGAACAAACGTATGGAACAAGGGCTTAATATTAGGGAATTGGAGCAAGAACAACACATGACAAAGCGTACCATTATGCGGTATATCAATTTGTGCTATTTATCCCCACGCATAGTGACCGATATTTTGGAATACAAGAATCCGGCAAGTTTAACGTTGCGGGAACTCATGAATTTGGCGGAAGGACAGGTAGATTTTGAAAAGCAAGAAGAAGTATGGTACTCAATTTAGTTTTAAAGTTCCACATTAGGATTTGGATATAGCAATAAATTTTTAAGTTTGGATTATTCACAATCTACTAATGAGGATATGAGTTGTTGTTCTAATCCAGTTTCATTATTATATTTAAAAGGAGATCTTCGGAATGAAGAATTTTTCTCAAATCCTTTACTTATTAAAATAGACTCTAACTCTTGCAAGGCTAAACTGCACATATGATTTTGGGGAAATTCTAAAAAATTATGAGTATATCCGAGTAATACAGTATTCAGACGAGTTGCAAGTTGTAAGGTAAAATCAGATAATATCATTAAGTTGCCCAAATATACATCATGTATAGGATCCGGGGTATCAAATTTTGTGTTTAAATTATGTCCAATTTTGTGATTCCGATATTTTTGTAATGTTTGCATTAAAATATGTTTTTTAGTGTGCGGAATACTATTCAGAATTTTGCAGACCATATACGAAGATGTTGTTGAAGATGGATATAATTCTTGGGTTATAAAATTTTTTAGATTTTTGCTTTTGTTGATAAGTCTGCTTATTTGAAATAAACTATTAGTATTGTTGCCATTATCCCATAATCTAAATAGTGTAGATGTAATTTCTGATATAATAGGGGCGCTTATGCACGAAAGTAAGGATATGCCAGTTGTTGTATGTCGGGAGTTATCCCAACGCCAAGAAATTCTGCTAGCAAACTCAACATGGAATAGCAATAAGTACAAATCATTATCTAAGCTTATTAACATGTTTTTAACTTTTTTAAAAATCTCTTTGTCATCTTGCGATAAAAGAGGAGAGTTAAATATGATTTCTTCAATTGAATATTTTTGAGTTTGAGTATTGTTGATAGAATGATTCATATATGATTCCTATATAGGAACATAGTATCATATTATATGCTACTATAAAATGTAGAAGTGGAAACTAATTGTTGTATAGGAGCAGCTATGGACATATTAATGTTTTTGATTCCAGGGATCATCGGTGGTATATTATTTGCAATTTTTGTGTTATTTTTATTGAAAATATGTTGGAAATTTTTAAAATGGGCTCATGGGATGAAGTAGTAACAATAGAGGGTCGGTTATATGAATTTTAAGGATATTATGATGTATGCACTCGGCATAGTTTATATTGTAGGTTTGTGCATAGAGTTTGGAACCTTTATGGATGATGACATTAAATCAGATTGTGGTAAATTTAACCCATGCTGATGAGGAAAACGGATTGAACCATATGCTTTGGTAAACCGAGGAAATGGGTACCGCTTGCTATGTAATTTAAATCAAATATCAGAAGTGGATCCTGCGAATTTGGCGGTTAGAGAAAAAGGCCCGAAATGGGCCTTTTTTGTGCTCACCTAAAAGTACTCTATGACCTGGATAGATAAAAACCGCGCAATTTTACCGACGGGAGTGGGAAAAATTACCCAACAAAAAAGGCACTCTACCAAGAGTGCCTTAATAAATGGTGGGCCGAATAGGACTCGAACCTACAACCTTCCGCGTGTAAGGCGGACGCTCTAACCAGTTGAGCTATCAGCCCCTAAATGGGTTATTTTTTACTTCATAAATATTCTATCAAAAAATTTATTCTTTGTCTATTATATTTCTATTTCGACTCGCAGGCAAAAGCAAGAAGCATTTCCAAAGCCTTTATCGACGCTTTGCCGATATTGCGCTCTCTCACAGCGGAAAATACAAAGCGTTCCGCTTTGCTCCCTTTTGGGCCGCTTACCGCAATCCAGACCGTCCCGACCGGTTTTTCTGCGCTTCCTCCCGACGGGCCCGCTATACCCGTAGTGGCAACCCCCCACTTCGAACCCGTCAAAGCCCTAATGCCTTGCGCCATTTCCAGGGCGACGGCTTCGCTGACGGCGCCGTAACGCTCCAAACTCTCTCGTTTGACTCCTAATAGTTTCTCCTTAACGTCGTTGGAATACGCCGTAACGGAACCCAGATAATACTTTGAAGCTCCCGCGCGGGAAGTTATCATCGCCGAAATATTCCCCCCCGTACAGCTTTCAGCCGCCGAAAGCGTACCTATCTGAGCTATTTTCTCCAACAAATCGTCCAAGGCATTGCTGGCGCAGATAACGGAATATTTTAAGCCAGAAAGCTCTTGTTTTAATTTGTCGAAATACTTTTCCAGGTCATCAGGCTCTACGCCTTTGCCCGTAAGCCTTAATCTTACATAAGCGGGCGAAGGCAAATAGGCCAAGGAAAGGCCTGCGGGCAAATTATCTTCATAATCCGCCAAGCGGTTGGCCAAATCCGATTCCGCGATATCGTATACCCCAAGCATTTTATAGGATATTTCCCCGCAGTTAAATTTACCTTTTATCCGCGCAAGGATATCCCTTGAGATTAAATCTTCCAATTCAAAAGGGACTCCCGGCATTGAAACCAATACTTTGCCGTCTTTCTCGAACCACATCGCGCAGGCAGTGCCTTTTTTGTTTTCTATCGCGGTGCAGCCTGCGGGTATATAGGCTTGCCCCATATTGCAGCCTTTAAGTTTTTCTTCTTTGCCCTTAAAATACCGTTTTACCCAATTATAGACCTGTTCGTCATAGACTAACCCCACGCCGAAATATTCCGCCAGGGCGTTTTTTGTTATATCGTCTTTCGTCGGGCCGAGTCCGCCGCTAACCAAAATCAGATCGGCGGCTTCGAAACCTTCTTTTACGGCTTTTTTTATTTCTTCTTTATTGTCCGTGACGGACAGCATTTTCGCCGTCGCTATCCCCAGCGAGGCCAATGCCCCCGCCATATAGCGGGAATTGGTATCCAAAATTTGGCCGAGCAATATTTCGTCGCCGATAGTTATTATGCAGGCTTTCATAAGTCTATTTTACAATTTTAATTTCTCTTTATATAACCTATAATATTATCTATGAAAAAATTTACTTTTTTAATAGCCGTCCTTTTGGTTGTTGCCCTTTTTATCAATCATTTTTCAGACAGGGCGATATATCACCCGATAAAAGAAGTCGCCCCTCTGCCCTCGGGCTTTGAAGAAATATGCTTTGACAATGCCGTCAATCAAAAGCTATGCGCGGCCTATAAACCCGCCCCGCAAGGCAGGCCGACAATTCTCCTGTTCCACGGCAACAGCGGCAATATAAGTTATTATAATACCTTTGCCAGGCTCTACGCCTATTATGGTTATGGTGTTTTTATGTTTGATTACCAAGGATTTGGCAAAAGCGAAGGGAAGTTAAATCAGGCAAATTTCTTTGAGGACGCCCGCTCCGCTTTGGATTTCCTTATAACAAAGGAGAATATTCCGCCAAACGATATTATCCTTTTCGCCCATTCTCTTGGCAATGCCGCCCTTATAGAGGCCGCCCTCGCTTATAACGATCTTCCCTTCAAAGCCGTGATTATGCAAAGCCCTTTTACCAATACGCCAGATATGGCGGCATCTTTCTTTATGGGGAAGCCGTATAACCACGATTCCTTTTACAGAAAGGTTTTATCGGCCGTATTCCGCCCGCTCTTGGCAAATAAACTGTTTGACAATATCTCCAAAATAAGCGAACTTAAACACCCCGTATTTATGCTTTACAGCCGCCAGGATATGCTTATACCTTGGCAGATGTCGGACGCGTTATTCCAAAAGGCTCCGCAAGGAAGCAAAAACTTTATATCACCCTACGGCGGGCACAATGATTTCGAATGGGGCGTGGACGCAGTAAACGACTATATCAAATCGCTGTAATAAACAATCTCTTATAAAAAACAAACCGCCGTCCCGTTTTATGCGGAACGGCGGATTTTTATTGGATAAAGCCCTATATATCGTATTGATTTTTGCCCGGAGTCGGCGGAAGAAGCCCAAATATGATGTTCATCGGGGCAAATATGACGCTTACCATTATAAGCCACCCCGTTAAACCCGCGTCATGCAAACGGCGCACCGTAAGCGCGATTACGGGTATAAACACCCCCAAATTGATAAGCCCTATCACAATCCCGACCAATGTGGATAGTAACCCAAAAAAGCGATCCCCGTCCATGGCCGCAAAATATAGGCCGAAAAATACCATGGCTAAAACAAATATCGTCAAAGCGTACCATAAATGGAAAAACCAAAATTCTTTCCTTGAAGCACGCCCGCTGAAAACGGCATATTTATGTCTTATGATATCCCAAAAATATTTTTTCATTTAACTGTCCTCTCTATATTTTCTTTATCAAATCCAATATTTCGGCGGGCGTATCGGCAAAGATTGTAGCGCCCAGCTTTTCCAGCTCCGCCCGCTCCCTAAAACCCCACGTTACGCAGATGCAAGGCAAACCCGAATTAAGCGCCGTATTGTAATCGACTTCACTGTCGCCTATATATACGGCGTCCTCTTTGCTTGCACCCAGCTCCGCCAGCGCTTTTAATACTCCGTCTGGCGCAGGCTTTTTGCGGACGGATGGGCCCTCCCCTATCGCCACGTCAAAGAGGCCTTTAAAATATATGTCGCACAATTTGCTTACCGCACTGTCAAATTTATTTGATACCACCGCCAAACGGTATCCCGCTTTCTTCAAATCGGAACATAATTTTATTATGCCGGGATAAGGCGCCGTTTTTACGTACATATGCTCGGAATAGTACGCTTTAAACATTTCAAGACATTTCCGTCTTTCGCTCTCGCTTATGTCTTGGGGAGCGGTTTCTCTTATCAAAGCTTCCACCCCGTTGCCTAAAGCCTTTTTTATCTCGCTCTGCGTTCTTGCGGGATAACCGCAAACACTCAAAGCGTAATTTACCGAGGCCGCCAAATCCGACAAAGTATCCAAAATGGTGCCATCCATATCAAAAACCGTAGTTTTTCTCATATCCGCTTAAATTGTATAATATTTTTATGACTGATAAATCCAAATATGCAAAAGAGCTGTTCTTAGACGGCTATGGCTGTGCTCAGGCGGTTTTGCTCGCTTTCCGCGAGGAGCTTAACATAAACAAAGAAACTGCCCAGCTTATAGCCTCTTCCTTCGGCGGCGGAATGGGCAGAATGAGAGAAGTCTGCGGCTGTGCCAGCGGTATGTTTATGGTTGCCGGCCTTAAATGCGGGCCTTTGGACCACAAAGACCTTAAAGCCAAAGAGGAACATTACCGTTTGATACAGCTTTTGGCAGAAGATTTTAAAAAGGAAACGGGTTCTTTAATTTGCAGAGAATTGTTGGGAATATCAAATAAACTCCCCTCAGAGCCCGCTCCCCAACCCAGAACACCGCAATATTACAAAAAACGCCCGTGCGCCGATATGGTAGCCTTGGCGGCGGAAATTTTGCAAAAAAGACTCTTTAAAGAAAACTAACCCAAAGAGGCGAACTTATGAAAAAAAGCGTATTTTTTATAATCTTTCTTTTCCTTATTCTCGTACTGCTGGCATTATTTAATGTAAAGCCTGAAGATTATAACGAAAATATGCTCCTTCAAGCGCTTGAAAACGGCAATACGGCCAAAGCCGAAAAGCTGCTAAATAAAATAAACGATCCCGATATAACTGCCGTAGACGGAAGCACGCCCTTAATAATCGCCGCAAAAAAAGGCTACAACAACTTTATAGTAAAATTGATAAATAAAGGCGCCGATATAAACAAACGCAATTACGACGGCTATGACGCCGTAATGCAGGCCGTGCAAAGCAATAATATTTCAACTTTAAAACTTCTTCTTAAATATGGGCCCAAATTCAAATCTATTTTGGAAGGCGGAGATACCGCCTTTACCTTGGCCGCAAAAAACAATAATGCGCCAGCCCTTAAATTATTGCTTAACGCCATACGCGATTACAGGGGCGCATCCGAATATGTAATAAGCCTGCACCTGGGCAAAACCATACAGACGGCCGCGCAAAACGGGGATATAAATACAATAAACGTTATTCTTTCAAGTTTGGGCGATCATAAAATTTCTTTAATAGAAGCCTTTACCGCCATGAACATCGCCATGGATAACGGCAGGCCCGAAATCGCCAACCTTATCGCAAGTAATGAAGAAGACCTCTATTTCCAGGATAAAAGAGCGGCTTCGGCGGTGTTGTTGGAATCTGCCAAAAGAGGATATTTCCGTCTTATAACCGCGCTGATAAAAAATAAAGCCGACGTAAACTATCAAAATCCGCAGGGTATCACGCCGCTTATGGCCGCGGCTCAAGGCGGATGGGATTACAGTGCGAAGATGTTGCTTGAGAACGGCGCGGATAAAAACCTCAAGTCCGAAGACGATCTTACCGCCGCGGACTATGCCCGATCAAACGGGCACGAGGATTTGGCGAAAGATATAGAAAACTTCCGCCCAAATAACGGGCCTACATTAAATAGTCAAAATAAGGCTTAAAAGCAAAACTTTTATCGTGAAGGAAGAGAATTCCTCTCAGAGGTTGCTTCCCGTATTTCCTTGGCCAAAGTATTCCGATAGACACCCTGAGGATAGTACCCGTTAAACTCTTTATACAAAGCCAGCGCCCGCTCTGCCAAAGCGGAGCCTTTAAGCAAACGCTTCTCTATTAAAGAAAGTATTTCCCCTTCTTCTTTGGAGTTATACCTGTTAAGCTGAAAAGAACCGTATTTGTTGCGGGTTTGCGTCAAAAAATCGACATTAAGAACTTTCTTAGAGTTTGAAGGCCGGCGTGTACCCGTTTTATAGAGGCCTTTTTTCTTCGATATTTCCCTGGATACAGCTTCGCCTTCGTTATAATATTCCGCTCTAAAAGGCTCATAAGAACCGTATTTGTAATAAATCACGCTTAAAGCTCCGCCTTTATTATCGGCTTGAGCAAGCAAAATATCTGTATCTCTAAAGATAATGCGCGTAACTTTTACGCTGTCGCCTTCGCGCTCGTTTTCGTATACTTCGGTGACGTCAATCTCTTGATACAAAGATTTGCCGTCTTTGGCATAATCGGTAGCGAGCTGCACGCAAACACCGTCGCTTTTCTGCAAAGTATAACTTAAAAGGTTTTCCTCGTTAAAAGCGTCTACGGCTATAACAGTGCGGAAAGTTTCGAGGGCGGAGTTCCAGCTCTTGGGGAAATAATCGGCGGAATGTTCCTCGCCTCCTTTAAAGGAGTATATCCTCACCCCGTCCGATATCCCGCTTGAAACCTCTACAACACCATCTTCGTTCTTCGTAAATCCGTAGGGTGTGGCTTTATAATCCGCATAAACGTCAAAACCTTTTCCGACTCCGTTTGCCGCCTTTGACGCTTTGAGGATTTTCTTCTTGCGGCCGCCTCCGTCGTATATCGGCAGTAATATTTTATCGGAGCCGCCTTCAAAAAAGTTTTCGGTCCTTTTAATCTTGCAGTTTTCTATTTCAACGTTTCTGGCGCACAGGCTTTGCCAGCCTTGCCACCTGCTTCTTGATTTGCCAGCATTCAATACACAGTCAAGCAGATATATGGCGCCGTCGGCTTCGTCGCAGGTAATAGAGTCCGCCCCCAAAGCCATAAGGGAATTTTCTTTTATAGAACTTTCCGACAAATCCCCACGCGCGTTCCAAAGGCCCTGTTTGTATTGGTCGGCCAAACCAAAAGCGTGGCCGAGTTCGTGCAGAACGGTTCTCTGTTCGAAAGGAACGGGCAATAATATATAACCTTTAGGAGAACAAGCAATACTGCCTTGCCCGCAGCGGCGTTCTATTTCCTCTTTGCTCAACAATACAAAAGTAACGTCGGGGCTTTTATCGGCCCCCACAAGTATAAAATTGTCAAATTCCAAATAAGGCTTTAAATCTTCAAATTCGCTTTGGCGGGTTTGCGGGATAAAACGCCATATATCGCCCCAGTTCTTTAAGCAGTTTTCTATCATTGACAAATAGGCGGCCTTTTCCGAATCGGGAAGATTGTAATCCGCTTCAAAGCGTACGGCGTAATTCACTTCCCCTCGTTGAATAATTGCGGAATACAAAGTATCTTGCGCGGAGCGGTCGTTGAGCGGGGCAAAGGGTGCGGCAAATGCCGTACTCCCTATGAACAGTAATATTAGAATATAAATGTATTTCATTATTCTTAGCCCCTGGAGATTAAGACGTATTAAATATATTTTATCAACCGCACAGAGATATTAAAAGAGCAAAAAGTCCCGTTTTTAAATAGGACTTTTTGCTCATAACTAAATAACTTTAAACTTTTACTTGGCTTTTATTGTTTTATCCTCAACTCGGAACATAAACAGAGCCGCTATAAACAGGAACAATCCGCCCACACCGACCGCAGCGACCGCGCTTGAGCCCAAAAGGTGCTTCATTATCGGGCCGAAGAATAAGTTTACGCATATCTGCGGTATGACGATAAAGAAGTTAAATACCCCCATATAAAAGCCCATTTTCTCCGCCGGTATCGAATTGGAAAGCAAAGCGTAAGGCATAGCCAAAATACTGCTCCAGGCCACGCCGACGCATACCATCGGCAAAAACAGCATATATTTGCTGAAAGTTACCCCGAACAAGGTCAGCCCCAGCGAACCCAGCCCCAAAGCCCCTATCATAAGCGATACTATATGTATATATTTGGCGGAATATTTGGTGGTAAGCCAAATCAGCAGAAAAGCGACTGCAAAAGCCACCCCGTTATATACGCTGAAGCAAGTACCCGCCCAGTTGGAAGCGGTTTCGTATTCCGGCGTGCCGGGTACGGCGTGGAACACTTCCGACGCTATGCCGACACTGAAATACACCCACATAATCATAAAAGCCGCCCAGGTAAAGAACTGCACTACGGCAAGGCGCCTCATCGTAACGGGCATGGTAATAAAAGCGCTGCCCATTTCTTTAATGGATTTTAAGGGATTGAAAGGCTCTTTCTTCATCGCTTTAAACGCTTCCATATCCGCGGGCGGATATTCGGGCGTGGTCTTGATGGTCGTTAAAATAGCAATCAATAACACCGCCGAACCGATATAAAAAGAATACCTTACGCTTGGCGGTATCGTACCGGGGGCGGCTTGAGTGCTGACGCCAAACTGCGTCAAAATATAAGGCAAAGATGACGCTATTACCGCACCTGCGCCTATCATTACGCTCTGCATGGCATACCCCGTCTTGCGTTGGCTTTCGGGCAGAATATCGCCAACAAAAGCTCTAAACGGCTCCATACTGACGTTTACCGAAGTATCCAATACCCACAGAGATATTACCGCCATCCATACCGCCGAAGCCTGCGGCATAAATATCAAGGCTAAAACCGAAAATATCGCCCCGCCCAAAAAATATGGACGCCGCCGACCCAAGCGACACCATGTCCTGTCGCTGAAATATCCCACCAAAGGCTGTACCAATAACCCCGTAACCGGCGCCGCCAGCCATAAAAGCGGTATTTGATCTTCCTTCGCGCCCAAACGTGCGTATATGGTACTCATATTGCTCATCTGTAAAGCCCACGCGAATTGTATGCCGAAAAAACCCAAACACATATACATAATCTGGGTAAGACTTTTCCTAGCGTTCTCAGCTGCCATTGTTCCTCCCTAAATTATCGTCCGTCTTAAGTTTTATCTTAAAATAATTACAAAGCTATATCAACCTTTTTAGAGGGTTCCTCTTTTTTAGGTTCCTCATTCTGCAGGAAGAAGGCCAATCCGAAGGTGATTACCCCTATCCTGCCAACAAACATCGCGAATATCAGCACCAGTTTCCCAAATGAGGTCAAATGTTCCGTAAGACCCACGCTAAGCCCCGTCGTACTTAATGCGGCCAAACTGTCAAAAAGTATTTCCGACATTGGTGCATTCTCGCTTATCGTAAGCAAAATCACAACCAAATACAGGACTATCATATAAAATATCAGTGTGGAAGAGGCGATGAAGACTTTATCCATAGATATGTCTTTATTGTCCAGACGTACATTTTTACGCCCTTTAAGACGGCTTACCAATACCGCAAACAAAATTACGGCCGTAGTCGTTTTGATACCGCCCGCCGTACCAGCCGGCGCACCGCCTATAAACATAAGCAGCATCAGCGCGGATAATGCCGTCATCGAAGATACCGATAAATCTATATTGTTATAGCCCGTGGTCGTCATGGCGTTTATCGCCTGGGCAAACGCGCCGTATACCCTGGTAGAAAAGTCATAATTCTTTAACGAGGGTTCAAAAATTACCAACATTATCCCGCCAAACATTATCAAAGCTAAAAATGAGAAGAATATTGAACGCGAAGTATATGATATCTTTTTGGCTTTGCCCATCATATTTTCCGCTATTTCCGTTATGGGGATAAACCCGAAAGCGCCCAAAAGCGAAAGTATGGAAGTCAATTCCGTAACAAAGGGGACTTTAAGAAAGCTTGACATACTGTCCGGATACAAGGCAAAGCCGGCCGTACAAAAAGCCGATACCGAATGGAAAATACCGCTCCATAACGACTCAAAAAAACCGCCCCCGCTGAAGTAAAACGCCAAAAACAGGAATAATGCGCCGAAACCTTCGGCAAAAATGGTAAAAAAGATAATGGATTTTATGAAAAGACTTAAATCAAACCCCTGCGGGACGGAAAACTCCGCCCTCATTACTTCCTGTCTAGCGCGAGGCAGAGTAGAGTGCCCCTGTAAAAATAGAAAAGAGCTGAAGCTCATGTAGCCAAAACCGCTAAACTGCATTAACAAAACTATAATAAACTGGCCTAAAAAAGTATAGGAGGCCCCTGTCGGGACCGTCACCAAACCCGTGGTGGAAGCGGCGGAAGCCGACGTAAATAAATTGTCTATGAAGCTTATCGGCGTTTTTTGACATAACGGAAGGCTTAAAAAAACTACCCCCATCAACATATATAGCAAAAATATTATTACCAGCTTCTGCTGGGGTAACAATATCCTATAGTGCCGCAATATTTTTTCAATCAGCATATTTTTCCGTAAAAATAGTTCTCTTTAAGACCTTTATATACAAAATTATACCAATTATCAAAGCCGCCGTTAGCATAAAAGAAAAAGCGCTTATCCCCGTTTTGGACAATAGCGCACCCTCAAGCCACGATATTACAGCCAAAGATCCCCACGATACCAAAGTTACCGTACTGCCTATTACCGTACGGTCCTGCGCGTTTTTAAAGATGTCGGGTATAAATATCAGCAGGAGCATATTGTATATTCTGTCGGTCATCGCGAAAAGCCCTATCATAAACACCGCCCACCATACCGGCAATATCCCCCATATAAACAATACGAAGAACAAACTGTTGCCCGCGACTGAAACATAAAACAGCTTTTTGGGGCCCGCTTTCATCAAAAAAGGGACTATAAAATTTATAGCCGTTTCACATATACCGATAATCATAAGCGGCTTGGCAAGGCCTTCGGTACTGAAGCCGTAACGGTCTATAAACCATATCCCCAGCATACTGTAAAAACCGAAGTAGCACAAACGGTTGATAAACATCGCGGTAAAAAAAGTCTTTAAAAACGGAGTGCGCAGCATATCGGCATACACCCCCGCGGCAGAAGAAAAATTGAGAGCGACAGTTTGCTTTTCGTATTTAGGCGAAGCCCAAATGAAAAATATCATCGCCAATACTATCAATATCCCCGCCGCACCGAACGCCGTCTGCCACCCGCAGAAAGACGATCCGTACAATACCAGCGGCACGCCCGCCGCTACCGCCATAGGGCGGCTTGCGGTTAGTACGGTTATCATAGGGGTATAGAATTTTTTGTCTATACTCTCGTAAGCCAGCCACCATAAAACCGTGCTGACAAAGCCCGCCCCCAGCCCGAATATAAAGCGGAATACCAAACCGGCGCAGAAATCGCCCGTCCCTATAAAGCCGCCCAAACCCGCCGCCATCATAGCCGCAGAAGCCGCACTAACGGGCCAAGCCTTATAGGTCCTTATAAAAAAAGGCCCCGTAAACAGGCCAGCCAATATCCCCGCCGTACAGGCGGTAATAAACCAAAGCGCTTTTTCCTGATCTACGCCGAAAGCGCTTTTCAATACCTCCACCATCGGCGATATGGCGTGGTCGACCGTGCTGAACGCAAACACTATCACGAACGCCGCTATTACCAATGTCCACCCTTTTACAGCTCGCATATCAATATCTTTCCGCTATTTCTGGGATATTATAGTACACATAAAGCAAGTTATCGTGTTAACCCTCTTTATGTGGAACCGACCGTGTAAAAGGCGGTTTATCATCTTTGATAAATCGCAAGGCAGTTCCGCATACATAGTGGTAAAGAAAGCGTCTTTAAAGCTTTCCCACCTTTCCCCGTAATATTCGGCGGCTTCGGCCTCTATAAGAGGGCGGAACTCGTCTTTAAGCCTAAACTCGAAGGAAGTTATCATATCTTCCACTATAAAAAGGCCTCCGGGCTTTAGCCATTTAAACACTTTGTCTATCATTATGCTCTTTTCGTGATTGGTAAGATGGTGTATCGCCTTGCGCATGGATACTTTGGTAAAACTCTCCGCGGGGAAATCTATCTCCTGCAAAGTCGCGCGCACAAGTTCGGCATTGGGGAAATCCGCCAAAGCCGCTTTGGCCCTGGCGAGCTGTTCATCAGATATGTCAACGCCGCAAACTTTGCCGCAAAGCGGCGCGGCTATCTTTAACAATGTGGCGTCGCCGCAGCCCAAATCCAGCAAACTGTCTTCCTTATTGAAAGCGAACAATTTGGCGTATTCGTACAAATCGGCGGAGTTCTTCATATTCTTGTTGTACCACTCCGGCAAAGCCGAGTTTTGCCAGTTGGTGATTGTTCCGTCATTCATAATAAACCTCTGTAATCGTCAAATATCGGGGATTTTTATATTATACTATCTTTCCCGCCTGTTAATAAACGCCAAACTATTAACATATTGCCCAATGTTTTACTATAATTTATATTTAGGTTAAGAAGCATAAGGATAATTATATGGAAAACAAAAGAACTTTTTTCGTTCCGGGTTGCCTGGGAACATGCTGGTACGGCAAATATCATTACCTCGAACCTTTTACGGGCTGCGAGCATAATTGCACATACTGCTACGGCAAGGGAAGAAGCGACGTCTTGAATATATTAAAAGAACTTAAAAACGACTTTGATAAACCCGAAATCGGTTGTTCGCAGCAGGAAGCTCTGCGTCAAATCAAGGCCGAAATCGACGCCGATGCAAATATCCATACGATAAAACTTTCCAGATATACCGATATTTTCAGCAAAAAATTTGTCGATAACGGATACTCCTACGCAGTGCTTAAACTGCTGGCGGAACATCCGCAGATAAAAAGAATAATAATAACGACAAAAGGCGTCCCGAATGAAGAAATTATGGGGCTTATAAGGAAGTATCCTCAAAAATTCTCCTATAACGCGGCCGTAAAGCCGGAGGCGGAAATATGTATGGAAAACAATGTCCCCCCGCGCGAAGAACGCCTAAACTGGGCACTGAAAGCCAAAGAAGCCGGCGCTCTTACAACCATACATATGGACCCGCTTATCCCCGGAGTTGAGGACAAGCCCGAAGTCGTGGAACCTTTTATCGCTCATCTTAAGCAGATCGGCCTGGACAGGGTTATGTTTTCCTACCTGCTTTACGATTACACCATAGCAAAGAATATTACCGAGCAGTTTGGGGAGCAGTTTTTCCTTACTCTTAAGGAAAAATATTTGGACGATAACCGGCAAATTCTGCCCAAGCAGTCGGAAACCACCTACTACGCCCTAAAGCACGAAGTAAAACTTGAAAGCGTAAAGAATATCACCGCCATATTGAAAAAATACGATATGCAATTTGTGATATGCGGTTTGAAATCTTCGGAAAAGGACGACATTTTATCCATAAAGGCGTGCGGGTGCAATGTCTGCGACGGTAAATTCTATGCCTAATAAGATCTGGGTTTTAAATATGGACGACTTTATGTTTAAGGATAAGGCTTTTTATGCCCTTAAAAAGCACTCCCTTAAATATATCCAAATTTTAAAACCCAACGATATAGCCATAGTATCGCCCCTGGTGGAAAAAGACAAGGATTTTATCGATTATACCGCCAGGATAAAAAAGTTTACCAATAAAGAATGGCTGCTAAGCCCTGCCAAGCAGGAAGAAGGAAAAACACTTGTAGAATCGATAGCGCAGGATAAAGAACTACTTCAAAAAATAAAAAAGCTATGCAAAAACGATTACGTTATGATACCCTTGATTTACAGCGACGGTTTTGCCAAGCTGAGCAAAAAAGCATCAAACAACCTTCTTAACAACGCCATAGCGGTATCTAAGGCCAACGACAAACTGCTGTTCAAAAAACTTTGCAAGAAGTTCGACATACAGACAATTCAGCCCGCAGTGCAGAGCGAAAAGAACAGAAAGACGAGAATATTAAGATTCCTTAACTTTAACGAAACTTATTTGCTCAGAAGGCCGTTTTCCGCCGGCGGATACGGCAATACTAAAGGCAAGCTCTTTGACCTTCTTAAAAAAATGCGCCAATACCATAAAGAAGGCGATTTTTACATAGAGCCTTTTAAGGAAATATACAAAACCTTAGGTACCCTTTGCATGCTTAAGGACGACGGCGTACACTTTGCGGGTATTGATTGCCAGATAGTACATAAAGAAGCGTGGGAAGGCTGTTTTTTCCCCTTCAAAAAGCTTGATAAAGACATTCTGCAAGAAGTGGAAGACAAAACAATGCAGCTGGCCAGTTATTACTATTCTAAAGGAGTAAGAGGGCAAATCAATTTTGATTGGGCCATACGCATAAAAAACGGCAAACTGCTCGTACGCGCCTTGGAGTGCAACAGCCGATATAACGGTTTTGGCCTCTGCCTAAGGTTGGCCTCGGCGTTGGGGATCCCCAAGGAAAAGCTTCACTTTTATCTGGATACAAATATCCCTCTGCCGGCAAAACTCACCACAAAGAAACTTATCTCCCAGATAGAGAAGATAAATAAATCTCTCAAGTATAATGGCGGGATAATATTAACGTCCTCCATTAAAGACGGGCGGGCGGGCTTTTGCTTTATGGCCGAAAACGAAAAAGACGTTAAAGAATTAAGGAGCAAATTCAAAAAGACAGTATTTGCGTAATATGCTTTAATAAGGAAAGTTATCCGCATCTCGCTAGTAAAAATCACCAGACGAAACAACAAAACTTTTGTAAACAAAAGGCCCGCTTTTAAAGAAGCGGGCCGATTTATGAAAACCTTTTTGTTTATCGCTTAATGCCTTCGTTGGAACTTTGACATCTTATGCAATATCTTGCAAACGGCAATGCCAAAATCCTCTTTTTGGGGATCTGGCAACGGCAATATTCGCAAGTGCCGTAAATGCCTTTGCTTATTCTTCTTAAAGCCGATTCTATTTGGTCCAAAAGCGCTTGGGCGTTTCCGTTTAGCTCAAACAAAACTTCCTTATCCAAACTCTGCGAGGCGATATCGGCCTCGTCGCCTACTTCCGTTTCCGGCATTTCGTGTTCTTTTTTGGATTTTATCCTGTTTTGCACTTCCTCACGCATCTCAAGAAGGTGCTTTTCTATATCTTTAATTTCCTGAGGCGTCAATTTGTCTGAATTTTGTTCTTTAGCGGGAACTTTTGCCACAGATACGCTCTTAACAGGCGCAGACTTTTTGCTTATTTCTTTTACCGCTTTTTCCGCTGAGGCTGCCGCCTTCTTAACGGTTTTCTTGCCCGCAGAGACGATTTTCTTTTCGACTTTCTTGGCCGCCTTTTTGGCCGATGAGATTATTTTCTTTTCCGCTTTCTTTACGGCTTTAGCTTTTTGCGCCGCCGCTTTTACAATTTTCTTTTCTACTTTCTTTACTGCTTTTACTTTGCTCTTTACAGCTTGTTTGGTTTTCATAAATTCCTTCCGTAACTTGATGATATAAGAAGAAAGAAACGGTCGTCCCGTTTCTCTCCATTGATTTAATCTAGCATATTTTATCTTTTACTTCAATATGGCAAAAAAACTGTTCGTTTTATGCTTTCCTCGACGAAGTATCCAATATATCCCTAAAGGCGTCGCCCAGCAAATTCCAGGCCAGGACAAACAAGAGCAAAGCGCCGCCAGGCACCGCTATCGTGTACCAATAGGCGAAAGGATTGCCGTGCCCGCCAAGTATCCAATTGCGCGATAAGGCCACCAACTGCCCCCAATCCGCCGTTCCCACCGGAGAACCCAACCCCAAGAAACTTAAAGAAGCCGCCGTCAGAACTATATAACCTATATCGAGGCTTGCCATAATCACTACGGGATAAATGGCGTTAGGCATTATGTGTTTGGCAAAAATCCTCAAAGGACTTGCGCCCAAAGCGCGCGCGGCCAAAACAAATTCCCGCTCCTTAACGCTAAGCACTCCGCCGCGCACCAAACGCGCGTAAGAAGGCCAGGATACCACCGTCAAGGCTATCATCATATTATCCAAATCCCGCCCCAGCATAGCCGCTATCACCATAGCCAGCACCATACTGGGCACCGCAAAGATAATATCTGTCAGGCGCATAAGTATTTCGTCCGTCCAGCCGCCAGCAAAGCCCGCCGCGCCGCCTATTATTATCCCTATAAGCAGGGCGAAAAACACCACCGTTATCCCCACTTTAAACGCCATACGGCTACCCCATACTATGCCGTAATATAGATCGTATTGATTTTCCGTAGTTCCGAAATAGTGCTGGGCATTGGGAGCCTGCGGCTCTATGCTGTATCCGCCCTGCGGCATTTGATAAGCGTCGCGCCCGCTTGAGGGCGCCAATATCGGCGCGAACAAGGCCACAAGCCCGAACAAAACAACTATTATCAAGCCCGCCACCGCATTCTTGCTGCCCAATGCTTTGGATATTATGTCTTTTATGTTCATTTTAGTCTTATCCTGGGGTCTATCGCCGTATACAATATGTCCGCCGCCAAATTGCCCAAAACAAACAGTACGGCCACCATAAGCGAAAAGCCCATAACCCCCGCTATATCAAGCTGTTGGGCGCATTCCACTCCCCAGCGCCCTATCCCGGGGTAATCAAACACCGTTTCCACTATTACCGTACCGCCCAAAAGGCGGATAAACTGTATGCTGGCAAGCGTAACTACGGGTATCATCGCGTTAAAGCCCGCGTGTTCGTAAATCACTTTAAATTCACTTAGACCGCGAGCACGAGCGCTGCGTACATAATCTTTGTTAAGTTCCTCCAACATTGAGGATCGCATAACCCTCACCATCAGCGCGAAGGACCCTATACATAAAGTAACCGCCGGCAATACCAGATGTTTCAACACATCGAAAAACACGTAAAAATTAAGATTAAGCAAACTGTCTATCAACAAAAAGCCGGTATAGGTCTTAAAATTCGGGCTATGTATTATCATATCGGCGGTAAAGGAATATTCCCCCGGCGCGAACCAGCCCAGCTTGCCGTAAAATATCATCAGCAGAATAAGCCCCAGCACGAAAATCGGCAGGGAAAACCCCGACAATACAAAAAATCTTATCAGATTATCCGTAAAACCGTCTTTATACTTTGCCGATATTATACCCAGCCACACCCCGAACAATACCACCAATATTATCGCCGCGACCGCCAGTTGGATAGTAGCTGGCAAATAGGCTTTTATGGCGGAAGTTACGGGCATATTCGCGCTTTCGCTGTACCCCAAATCCCCTTTTACAGCCCCTTTAAGCCAGCGGAAATACTGTACGGGCATAGGATCGTTAAGGCCGTATTTTTCTATTACCTCTTCCAAAGAATCCATCTGGCGCGGGTCCTGTATATATAAAGAAGCACGCATCTCGGGCGAGAGCCTCTGCGTCAGAAAGAACAGGAAAAACGTTACCCCCAGCATAACCAGCGGCAGCATTAAAAGTCTTCTTAGTATATACCTAAACATTTTTTTATCGTCCTATATTCAGTTAAGAGGCAAAACCGCCTCCAAAAGCGTTTGGGCCGCCGCGCTTTTTGGCGAAAGCAATACTTCTTCGGTTTTGCCCAGCTCCGCTATTTCGCCTTTATGCATTACGGCCGCTTTGGAACATAAAAACTTGCACAGCGCCAAATCGTGCGAGATGAACACCAAACTCAGGCCGTATTCTTCCTTAATATCCGCCAATAAATTTAATATCTGCGCCTGAACAGACACATCAAGCGAAGAAAGCGGCTCGTCTGCGATAATCAGCTTGGGCTTGAGGGCCAAAGCGCGCGCTATCGCTATGCGCTGGCGCTGCCCGCCGGAAAATTCGCTCGGATATTTCCTTAGAGAATTTTCCCCAAGGCCGACTTGGCTTAAAAGTTTCTTCAAATCGCTTTGGCGGTATTTTTCGCCGTGTACGATAAAAGGCTCGGCCAAAATATCGGCTACGGTCATTCTCGGGTTAAGGGAGCTGTACGGATCTTGGAATACGGGCTGAACTTTCCTTCTAAGCGCTTTAAGTTCTTTGCCTTTTAGGGAAAAGATGTCCTCCCCCTCTATAAAGATTTTGCCGCTGTCGGGCCTTTCCAAAGCCAACATAAGGCGCGCGAGGGTGCTTTTGCCGCAGCCAGAAGGCCCCAAGAGGCCGAAACTCTCGCCGGCGTCAAAGGAAAAATTTATATTCTTTAGTACGGCGATTTTCTCCCCTCCCCCGAACGCGCCGCCGGAAACATAACTCTTTGCGATATTTTCCGCCCTCAATAACTCAGCCATTTGAACAGTCCTCGTAGCGCCAGCATTTTACCAAACGATTACCCGCCAAATTGAATATCGGCGGCCTTTCATTTCTACACTTTTCTTGAGCGTAAGGGCAGCGCTCGGCGAATTTACAGCCCTTAAACTCCCTGCCCGCCGTAGGCGGCGTGCCTTCTATCGTTTTAAGCCTGGCTTTGCTTTGCGAAAGCCGCACGACGGAATTTAGCAAGCCCTCGCTATACGGGTGCAAAGGTTTTTTAAATAAATCCTCTTTGGAACATTCTTCCACCTTTTCGCCCGCGTAAAGCACCAAAACTCTATCGGCTATATTATTGACTATCGCCAAATTGTGCGTAATAAAAATGACGGAAGCGGAAAACTCTTTTTGCAGTTTCTTTATAAGCTCCAAAATCTGCCTTTGTACGGTTACGTCCAAGGCGGTGGTAGGCTCGTCAGCTATAAGAATATCGGGGTTAAGGCACAAAGCCAGCGCCGTCATAACCCGCTGGCGCATTCCCCCCGAAAGCTGATGCGGATAAGAATTTAAAAATTTTTCGTCTATACCCACTTTCTTTAAAAGCGACGCAGCCTTCTCAAGAGCTTCCTTTTTGCTTATTTTAGAGTGTGCACGCAAAGTCTCCGTCAAATGGAAAGCCACCTTAAAAACGGGGTTTAAAGACATCATCGGGTCTTGAAATATCATACCTATCCCCGCGCCGCGCACATCACGCAATTGGGGCTCGTTCATTTTGACGATGTCCTTATCCTTATAAATAATTGAGCCGGAAGTTATTTTCGCCCCGGGCGGCAAAAGGCGGGTAATAGCCAAGCTGTGAATGGTCTTTCCGCAGCCCGATTCCCCCACTACGGCCAAAACCTCGCCCTTTTCCAGGCGGTAGCTGAGATTATCAAGAACTTTTATCCGCCCCTGCGGCGTATCGAAACAAACGGAAAGATTATTTATGTTAAGCACAATAAATTATATCAAATGATAAAAATCTCTTAAATTGCTAAAATGATACTGATGAAAAGACTTATCCTCCTATTCGCCGCTATGTTAGTATTCTGCGCCTGCGGGCCGAAGACTACGGACATTACTCTGCCCGACGGCTTCACCGTTAAAGCCGAATTGGCCATAACGCCCGAAGAAACGGAAAAGGGCCTAATGTACCGCACCGAATTGCCGGAAGGAAGCGGAATGCTTTTTGTTTTTGAAGACAATGCTCCGCGCTACTTTTGGATGAAAAACACCCTTATAGATTTGGATATTATCTTTATCACGTCCGATTTAAAAGTATTTTCTTACGAGGAACACGTTCCCCATTCATATCTTTACACGCCTGACAGCCAAGTGGCTACGGCGGTGGGGTTCGGCCAGTATGTTTTGGAACTGCCCGCGGGCAGCGTAAAGAAACACAAAATAGAAGAAGGCTCGTTTTTGGAGTTTGATTTACAATGAAACAGGTTTTATATCTTTTTGCGGCTTTTGTTTTAGCCTGCTCGCTAAACGCCCAGCAGCTGGATTTCGACGCGTTGAACCAAACGGCCAAAGACCATCTTATAAACTTGATAGAGATTGACACCTCCCAACCCGAGCCCGAGGAAATAAAAGCCATACGCTATATATACAAAGTATTGAACAAATACAAAATAGACTGGGATATTTACAGGATAGAAAAGCCGCGCGGCAATCTTATAGCGGTGCTGAAAGCGGATAAAGAATTGGCCGATCCGCAAAACAAGCCGCTTCTGCTTATAGCACATTTGGACACCGCCGCCATACAGGAAGGCTGGACCTTACCCCCCGCCAAAGCAACTTTAAAGGACGGCAGGATATACGGGCTGGGCTCCACCGACGCCAAAAATTACGCCGCCATAAACCTTACCATTCTGACAAGGCTTGCCAAAGGCGACATAAAACTTAAACGGGATATAATATTCCTCTTTACGGCCGACGAGGAAAGCGGCAGCGAAAAGGGAATAAAATATCTTTACGACCAACATGGCGATAAACTCCAGGCCGCCTATGCCCTAAACGAGGGCGGCGGCATAATGAAAGGCGATGACGCCAAAATGCCCAGCGATATTCTGTTTATAGAAGCGGGTACCAAGATGTATATGGACATTCTTTTAAGCGCGAAAGGCGACGGCGGGAATTCTTCCGCGGTGGGGCAGAACAATGCCATATATAAACTTTCGCAGGCGCTTTCTATAATAGAAAGTTATCAGCCGCTGTATAAATTTTCCCCGTTGACGAGGATTTTCTTCGAAAGGATTTTCCCCTTCCAGGACGCCGACGCACAAACCACTTTGAAACTCTTGGAATCAGACGATCCCGCCCAATCCCAGCAGGCGGCAAAAATAATCAGCGAAGACGAGTTTTTCAAGACGCAGATAACTGATACCATAACCCCCACTATTCTGTCTTCGGGTACGGAAGCCAATACCGTTCAGAATGAAGCCTCGGCCAATTTAAACTGCAGGCTTCTTCCGCAAAGCGATCCTATGCTTTTTGTAGACGAACTCAGCGCGCTTTTTGCCAACGACGAAAACGTAACCCTTACCGTAATAGAAAGACCGGAAACGCCCTTTCCCCAGCCGCCGACAGATTTGAACGACCAGCTCTTTAAAGCGATAGAAAAAGCCGCCCGTCAAACTTTCGGCAAGATTTTGGTATTGCCCGGCCTCACGCCCGCATCAAGCGAGAGCGAATTTTTAAGAAGGCACGGCGTAATAACCTACGGCATCGGCCCGCTTATCCAAAAGAACGGCAACGGCCCCCACGAACCGGATGAAAGCATAACGGAAAAGGACTTATTTGACCAATTGAAACTTACTTTTAATATCGTTATGAATTTGGTAACAGATACGCCAGATCTCCCCGAAGAAGAGCCCGCCGTTGCGCAAGAGGGCGAAACTCAATCTCAAGAGGGTCAAACCCCGCAAGACGAGTTCCTGCCGGTAATTGAGAATGAAGTTCTTCCCCAAACGGCGGAATAAGCCTTTTTGAGACATTGATTTTTGAGTCTTGACCTGCTATAACAAATATATAAAGAAAGGAGGACCCAATGGACTTTTTTCAAGCCGTACGGAAAAGACGCAGCATCTACACTTTAACCACTAAATCTACTTTGGAAGAAAAAGAAATAACCGACTTTTTGGAATTGGCGCTCGCTAATTCGCCCTCGGCTTTCAACAGCCAAAGCGCAAGGCTCTTGGCCGCATTCGGGGAAAGCCATAAAAAAATATGGGATATAGCCAGGAAAGCGCTTAAAGAAATTATTCCTTCGGAAAAATTCCCCCCGACCGAAGCTAAAATAAAATCTTTCGCCGACGCTTTCGGCACCGTATTGTTTTTTGAAGAAACAAAAACGGTAGCGGAACTGCAAAGCAAATTCCCTGCCTATAAAGATAATTTTCCCCTATGGTCGCAGCAAGCCAACGGTATGCTCCAATATATCGTATGGACAGGCTTTGCCGCTTTGGGCATGGCGGCCAACCTTCAGCATTACAACCCGCTTATAGACGGGGAAATCGCCAAAACTTTTAAAATACCGCCCTCTTGGAAACTTGTGGCGCAAATGCCCTTTGGAATATCGCCCGAGCAGGCGCCCGCCAAAGAAATTATCCCGCCCGCACAGAGATTAAAAGTTTACCGATGAGGCATATCCCAAGATAAAAACCTTTATCAAAAAAACCGGGTTAAAGCCCGGTTTTTTGTGTATATTATGGAAATCCCCGCCTAGGCTGGGGGGCTTTTTATTTTTGTGTATATGGAAATCCCCGCCCAAAGCTAAGGGGATTTGTCGTTAAAAATATTTCGGATTATATACGGGCTTTACGCTTAAAATCGGGCAGGATATTTTAAGTTAAGAGTTCATTATGCTTTCCAATTCTTCCGAAAGCTGTTCCCATTCCTTTTCCGCGTCGGAAATTTCCTTATTGACGAACGCCAGCTCTATACTTACGGAGGAATCATAGCCGCGTATCAAGCGGTTTTCCAAATTCTCTTTTTGGGAGGACAAAACCTCCAGCTTGCGCTCTATGGCTTTTATTTTGTTCCTTAAAGGAGCGGTCTGCGCGCGCAGTTTGGCGGCGTTTTTGCGTTTTTCTTTGCGGTTGTCCTCCCCCTCTTGAGAGCCTTCATCGGCGGAAGAACGCGAAGAGTGAAGAACATAATTTTTATAATCTTCCAAATCGCCGTCGTAAGATTTAACCGTTCCGCCTTCCACCAAAAGCAGGCGGTCGCAGACCGATTCCAATATGTGAAAATCGTGCGTCACCAATATTACCGCGCCGTCATAATCGTTTAAAGCCTCTATCAAAGCGCGGCGGCTGGTTATATCCAGATGGTTTGTCGGCTCGTCCAAAATCAAAATATTGGGCTTTTCTATCGTGATTAAAGAGAGTAAAAGGCGGCTCTTTTCCCCACCCGAAAGTTTCCCTATCTGCGTATCGGCTTTATTCTTTTCCAAACCGAAACACGCCAAATGGGTGTATACTTCCGTTTCTTTGGCTTCGGGCATGGCGGCTTTGGCCGTTTCGTAAGGGGTGGATTCCAGGTCAAATTCTTCCGTCTGGTGCTGGGCGAAATAACCCGCCTTCAGCTTGCGCGCGTATGTCAGTTTGCCGCTCATCGAGTGTATTCTGCCCGCCAAAAGTTTCGCCAAGGTCGATTTGCCGTTGCCGTTAGCGCCCAAAAGCGCTATTTTGTCGTCTTGAGTTACAGTCAAATTCAAATCTTTAAGCACTACTTTCTCATCATAGCCGCAGCTGACGTTCTCCAAAGTGTACAGATAAGCGTCCAAATGCTGAGGCTGCGGGAAAGTAAACCTTATGCTCTTTTCCAAAGGTATTTTAGGGGCGTCGCCCATACGCTCTATCATCTTTAAGCGGCTTTGCGCCTGCTTGGCCTTGGAGGCCTTGTAGCGGAACCTGTCTACGAAAGACTGCAAATGCTTTTTGGTTTCCTCATAGCGTTTGGCGTCTTTGATAAGCTGCTCGGTTTGAAGGTGTCGGGTACGCTCGTAAGTATCGTAATCGCCCGTATAGGTTTTAAGTTTACACTCGTCTACTAGTATTATTTTGTCGCAGACTTTGTTTAAAATATTCCTGTCGTGGCTGACTATCAAGAGGGTTTTATCCAATTTGGCAAGGCAATTTTCAAGCCAGATTACCGTTTCCAAATCCAGGTGGTTGGTAGGTTCGTCCAGCAAAAGGCAGTCGCTCGGCGCAAACAATGCCGCGCCCAAGGCCGCCCGAACACGCCAGCCTCCGGAAAATTCCTTTAAAGGCCGGCTAAGTTCCTCATTGCTAAACCCAAGCCCCCCAAGTATCGCGCCGGCCCTGGCCGCCGCGCTGTGAGCGCCCAAACTATCCAATTTATCGTATATTTCCGCAAGACGAACGCCCGAGGGATTGGTTTCCAGCTCATCATAGAGTTTCTTAAGACGCTTATCCGAATATAAAACGTGGTTTAATACGCTTTGGTTTATATCGCTTATTTCCTGCTCTACGGTCGCCAAAACCGTCCCGCTTGATACGCTTATCCTGCCGCCGTCGGGATACAGCTTACCCAATATCAGCTTGAATAAGGTCGTCTTGCCGCAGCCGTTAAGCCCGACAAGCCCCACCTTCTGCCCCTTCCCTATGAAAGCGGAAGCGTCCTCAAAAATGGTTCTCTTGCCGATATGGTAGCTTAACTCTGATATTTCTATCATATTCTATCTCGGGCGGACGAAAAAACTGCTTATTCCTCGCCTTCCCCCTCTTCCTTGCGGTTGGCGCGTCTGCGCTCGTGGATATTAAGTATTTTCTTCCTTAAACGTATCGAAGTAGGCGTAATTTCCACAAGTTCATCGGGTGCGATGTATTCTATGGCCTGCTCAAGGCTCATTATCCTGGGCGGCGTCAAAAGCAGAGCGTCGTCGGCCGCTTTCGAGCGCATATTGGAAAGGCGTTTTGTCTTGTTCGGGTTGACCACCAAGTCATTGTCGCGCGAGTTCTGCCCGACTATCATTCCCTCATAGACTTTTACGCCCGGGCCTACAAATAATTGGCCGCCATCCTGCAAGCTGTTAATGGCGTAGGCCGTCGTTTCCCCCGCTTCCTTGGCGATAAATACGCCGTTGCTCCTTAAAGGCGGTACGTCCACCTTGGGATAATAGCCGTAAAAACTGTGGTGCATAATGCCTTTGCCGCGGGTGGAAGTTAAAAACTCGTTCTTAAAGCCTATCAAAGCGCGGGAGGGAATTACATATTCCAGTCTTAACCTGTTTTCGCCCTCGCTTACCATATTCTCCAACTTGGCGCCGCGCGTGCCGACAAGTTCAAAAACCGCGCCTTGCATATCTGAGGTAATATCCAAAATAAGATATTCCATAGGCTCAAGTATTTTGCCGTTTTCCTCTTTGTAAATAACCTCGGGCGAGGATACCGCAAGTTCAAAACCTTCGCGGCGCATATTTTCGATTAAAATCGTCAGGTGCAGCTCGCCCCTGCCCGATACTTTAAAACGGCCCTCGCCTTCCAGCTGCTCCACCTTCAGGCCGACATTCGTCTGAGCTTCTTTCTCAAGGCGCGCCTTTAGGTGGCGGCTGGTAAGGAATTTACCCTCTCGCCCCGCAAAAGGAGAATCGTTAACGAAAAAGTCCATAGATATCGTCGGCTCGTCGATAGAAAGCGGCGGCAAAGGTACAGGATTATCTGGGTGGCATACAGTATCGCCGACGTCTACCCCCTCAAGCCCACTTATAGCCACTATATCGCCCGCTTTCGCGCTTTCCGTTTCCGTCTTGCCAAGACCCAAAAACTTCTCTATTTTTACCGCTTTGGCGGGCACGCTGCCGCCGCGGTTCTTTAATAATACCACGCTGTCGCCTTTGCTGACGCTGCCGTTAAGTATGCGCCCTATGCCGATATGCCCCAAAAAGTTATTGTAATCTAGCATAGTCACCTGCATTTGAAGCGGCTTAGTTTCATCCGCTTCGGGCTCGGGTACGTATTTTATTATGGCGTCGAAAAGCGGTTTTATATCCGTGCCGCGCTCTTCCATTTTGTCGCTGGCCCAGCCCTCGCGGCCTGAGGCGTACAGTATAGGGAAATCCAATTGTTTATCGTCCGCGCCAAGCTCCATAAAGAGTTCAAAGACTTCGTCGACTACGGCCGAAGGGCGCGCGTTTTCCCTGTCCATCTTGTTTACCACCACTATCGGGCGCAAACCCAAAGCCAAGGCCTTTCTAAGTACGAAACGAGTCTGCGGCATAGGGCCTTCCACCGCGTCCACCATCAGTATGGCGCCGTCTACCATCTTTAGCACGCGTTCTACCTCGCTGCCAAAGTCCGCGTGGCCCGGTGTGTCTACTATGTTTACCGTATAGTCTTTATATTTTACCGAAGTGCATTTGGCCAAAATAGTTATACCGCGTTCCCTTTCGATAGGATTGCTGTCCAGTACCGCCTCCTGCGCTTCGTCTTGCTTTACTTTAAATTGGCCCGCGTATTTAAGCAATGAGTCAACCACCGTAGTCTTGCCATGGTCTACGTGCGCGATTATCGCTACGTTCCTGATGTCCTTTCTCGTGTTCATATTTTCCTTCCGTGTATATTTGTAAAATTCTCCAAAAAACACTGCCCGCAGGCTTAGCCGCGGGCAGCATCTCTTCTACGCCTTTAACTATATTATATCTTATATATAAACCGCAGGAAAGCCTCTTTCCCCTCGGCGTCGTGCTTGAACACCCCGCAAGACCCCAAAACCTTAATGAAGGTGCAGCCGATTTCCTCAAGCAGGATATCGGGCACGTCTTCAGCCTTAAAGCCTTTATAATCGCCGATAAAACTCATCACCCAATTATAATGCTGCGCCAAAGAGGATAAATCCTTCATCTTCTCCATCTTGCCCGCCGCTATCAAAGCGCCGATTTGCGCCATCTCATTTTTTAGTCTGCCCGGCAGTATCGCCATACCGAGAGCCTCTATAAGACCAATGTTTTCCCGCTTGATATTGTGATATTCCGGCCTAGAGTGAAATATCCCCCAAGGATACTCCTTGCTCGTCCTGTTGTTTCTAAGCACCAAATCCATCTCGTAGGCGCCGTCCTTATAGCGCGCTATCGGCGTTATAGTGTTGTGCGGAGTCTTGCCCGTAGCGTGGATTATCCCGACTTTCTTATCATCGTATTTGCGCCATACTTCCAATACCCGCGCCGAAGCCTTCGCCACCTGCGCTTTGGGGCCTCTCAGCCTCAATACTGAAAGCGGCCAGCAGACTATATCAAAAGTAACTTTCGGGAACTTCTTTATTTTAAACCGCTTTACGGACTGCGCCCGCTCCATAGGGAATACGTAGCGCCCTGCCTGATAATGGTCGTGCGTCAGTATCGAACCGCCCACTATCGGCAAATCCGCATTGGACCCTATAAAATAGTGCGGGAACTGCTCCACGAAATCAAGCAAATTCTTGAAGGTATCGGCGCTTATGCGCATAGGGCGGTGATCTTCCGCAAAAACTATGCTGTGCTCGTTATAATACACATACGGCGAATATTGGAAATACCACCTCTTCCCGTTTAACTTCAAAGGTATTATGCGCAAGTTCTGCCGAGCGGGGTGGTTCAAACGCCCCGCATAGCCCTCGTTTTCCCTGCAAAGCAGACATTTGGGATAGGCATTGGGGCTGACTTTTATCTTGCCCTGCAAGGCTATTTCCTTGGGATCCTTTTCCGGCTTGGACAGATTTATCGTCATATCTATCTTGCCGTATTCCGTATCGGCTTTCCAAGTAATATTCTTGGCGACCCTGTCCGTCTTGATATAATAAATCTTGCGGCAATATTTATAAAATTCCGAAGTGGCTTTCTTTATTCCTTTCTCGTGCCAAGTATCGTAGAATATTTTTGAGACTTCGCTCGGACGCTTGGTAAATACCGCCATTACGGAAGTTTCAAATATCTCGCGGTATGTAGAAGTAGCCGCCTCCAAAAGCCCGTTTTCCGCCGCGTAAAAAGATATATCGGAAAGTATTTCCCCAGGATTATCCGGCAAAGGCCCCTTATACGGGGCGGCATTGTTGTTATCGGGCAGATTGAGCAATGCCAATATGCTGTTGCGCGCCCAAATCTCGTCTTCCTTCTCGATAAGTTTGTTCTTTAACCCGTAAGCTATAAGTTCTTCAACGTTGGAGTATATCATCTTAAATCCTCGGCTCAGTATCTCCGCTTTTGCTCCCAGCGCCAAGCGGTCTGTATGATTTTATCTAAATTATACAAAGTTTCCCAACCTAAAACCCGTCTGGCTTTAGCGCTGTCGGCAACCAATACAGCCGGGTCGCCCGCGCGCCGAGCGGCCGTTTCCACCTTGAAGTCGCGCCCCGTTATACGTTTGGCGCTTTCTATTACCTCTTTCACCGTAAAGCCTTCCCCGCTGCCCAAATTAAAATCGTCGCTTTCGCCGGTCCTTTCCATCTTCTCAAGCGCCAATATATGCGCAGACGACAAATCATTAACGTGCACAAAATCCCTTACGCAGCTGCCGTCTTTGGTCGGATAATCCGTACCGAATATCTTTATGCTTTCGCGCTTGCCGCAAGCCGCCTGTAATATTATCGGCAGGAGGTGAGTTTCGGGCGTATGCGATTCCCCTATCTTCCCGCCGTCGTCCGCGCCCGCCGCGTTAAAATATCTCAGCACGCTGCTCTTAAGGCCATAGGCTTTATCGTAATCCTTTAAAACCTTTTCCACCATAAGTTTGCTTTGGCCGTAAGGGTTTATCGGATTTTGGGGGTGAGCCTCAGATATTTTCGGCTCTACGGGTTCGCCGAATGTCGCCGCAGTAGAGGAAAAAACGAAATATTTTATTTTGTTTTCCACCATCGCGTCCAAAAGCGAGATAACCTTAACTATATTGTTGTTATAATATCTTGCCGGCTCTTTTACGCTTTCGCCGACCTCTATAAATGCGGCGAAATGCATTACCGCTTCTATATCGTGCTTCTTAAATACGCGGGCAAGTTTCTTCTTGTCGCCCAAGTCGCCTTTCTCAAACTTGACGCCCCGCACCGCCGCTCTGTGCCCCTTTGAGAGATTATCGTAGACTACGGGATTGTATCCCCTTTCTTTAAGCATTTTTACGCAGTGGCTGCCGATATAGCCCGCACCGCCGACAACTAAAATATTCTTCATCTCTATCCTCGTTTTCAGCCGTTAAATTTCTATATTTTCTTCGCGCCAGATCCTATCTGTGCGACGTAAAAGGAAGGTTTTATCCCCATTTCCGCTTCGTATTCCGCACCCGCTTTGTTTTGGACTTCTTCCAAAAACTCGTTCTTGACCAAAGCTATACAGCACCCGCCAAATCCGCCGCCCATCATTCTAGCGCCGATTACGCCTTCGCACTTATGCAGGGCGTCGGCCATTGTATCTAAAGCCTTGCCGGTTACCTCATAATTGTTCTTTAAAGACTCGTGGGAAGCGTCCATAAGTTTGCCAAAGGCCGCTATATCTCCTTTCTTAAGAAGGGCGACTGCCTCCAGCGTGCGGGCGTTTTCCTCCACGGCGTGGCGCGCGCGGCGGTAAAGAACTTCGTCCGATATAAGATCTTTGCCCTTTTCCAAATCAGCAGGCTTCAGCTCGCATAAATAGTTTACCTTGTACTTGCTTTGAAGAAGTTTCAAAGCTTCCTCGCATTGGCTGCGCCTGGTATTGTACTCGCTGCCCGTAAGCTTGTGATTATTGTTTGTGTTGGCTATCAATATGGATACGCCTTGCAGCGCTATCGGACAATAGGAATATTCCAAGGTGTTGCAGTCGAGCAACATCGCATTGTCTTTCTTGCCCATAGCCGAAGCGAATTGATCCATTATCCCGCAATTCATTCCGACAAAGCCGTTCTCCGCACGCTGAGATATTTTTGCAAGCTCTATAAGATTGTAACCTAAATTATAAAAATCGTTTATCATAGCGGCGGTAACCACTTCTATCGAGGCCGAAGAGGATAACCCCGCGCCGTTGGGCACGTCGCCGTAATATAAAGCGTCAAACCCACAGTTTAGAATGTGGCCGTCCTCTTTAAACATCGCTACTACGCCTTTGGGGTAATCGGCCCAGTTGCCGCCTTTTTTTATTTCGCTTATATCGGCAGATATTATGCCGTCGTCTTCAAAATTTAAGGAGTAAAAATTTATCTTGCCGTCTTGCCGCTTTGACGCCGCCAAATACGTCCCGAATGTCAAAGCGCACGGAAATACGTGCCCGCCGTTATAGTCCGTATGCTCACCAATCAAATTAGCTCTGCCCGGCGCAAAGAAAACCGCCGCCCCTTCACGCCCAAATATTTTTTTGAATTTTGCCCTCAATTCGTTTATTTCCATATTTCTACCCCTTTAAAAAAGGGGCCCCGCCATAAGCAAGGCCCCAATAAGCTGTTTATTACGCCGCTATTCCAAGTTTGGAAAATAATATATACAGCCCTACCACACAGCACACTATAGCTATGCTGACGGGTACGGCTTTCTTCCAAGGCGTCGTATCGACGATATGCCTGTCAAGACTATCCTCATATTCATGTTTGGAAGGATAATAATGCCCCATTACCACCATAAACAAAGAACATATCACAAACAGTATCGCCAAAATGTGAAGATAATGTATGCTTGAAAACTCAAACAGAGGCTTTACAAACCACATAGGCATAGCGTTGTATATCGCGCCCGCTACGCCTTTAAGTACCGTCGGATCAGCCATGCCGCCGGCCATAAACGCTTTAAATCCGCCCGACATCGCCGTAAGCTGCGTCGTGCCGTATACCAATATGAATATTGCCAATGTTATCTTGGCCGATATCGCAGGCGCCTTCTTGTTAAGCATGCCGATAAGCATTAAGGTTAGTATCGGCACATTGTAAAAACCGTTTACCGTCTGCAGATAGTCGAACAGGCCGTTTGGCGCATTGGCTATCATCGGCGCTACTATCATTGAAAATATCGCCAATATCGCCGCCGCTATCTTGCCCTTGCTGACAAGTTCCTTCTCGCTTGCCTTCGGGTTGATATATTCCTTATAAATATTAAGCGTAAACAATGTGGATGTGGAATTTAAACCCGCATTGAAAGAGCTTAATATAGCCCCAAACAACACCGCCGCGAAAAAGCCCACCAAGAACCACGGCAACACTTCTTTTACCAACATCGGATAAGCAAAATCGCTCATCTCCAAACCCGGCCCGAATATCTTAAACGCTATTATGCCGGGCAATATCAAAAATAACGGCCCGAATAATTTAAGTATAGCCGCGTATAATATGCCTTTTTGGCCTTCCTTCAAGTCTTTCGCCGCCAAAGCGCGCTGTATTATCGTTTGGTTTGTACCCCAATAAAACAAGTTCACCAAAAACATTCCGGTAAACATCGTCGCAAACGGTACGGGATCACTGCTGCTGCCTATGGAGTTAAATTTTTCAGGCACCGATGTTACCAATACATTTAACCCTTCAATCGGGTTGCCCCCGCCGATATACATCAAACCGAAAAGCGGTATCATAAACCCGCCTATCAACAAGCCTATGCCGTTTATAGTATCGGCTATCGCCATAATCCTCAAGCCGCCGCTTAATGAGTAAATTATACCCAGTATGCCGATAGACCATACCACGATATAAATACCCTGCATCTTGGTTATCCCGAATGTGCCTTCCAAATCGAAAATACCGCTTAATCCTATCGCCCCCGAATACAAAACTATCGGCACGAATATCAGTACGTATCCGAAAAGGAAAAACCAGTTTACCACCTGCTTGGTAACATTATCGTATCTTTCGCCGATAAAATCGGGTATAGTCGCATACCCCTTTTTTAAATATCTCGGCAAAAAGAAAAACGCCACTATTATCAAAGCCAGCGACGCCCCTACTTCCCAACCCATTACCGACATATTGTCCGTATAGCCTTGCCCGTTTAAACCTACCATTTGCTCCGTAGATAAATTGGTAAGCATCAACGACGCCGCTATTACCCAGCCCGTCAGGCCTCTGCCCGCCAAAAAATAGCCCGTTTCGGTATGGGTGTTCACATTCCTAGTTTTGTAATAAGAAATGCCGTAGACCAACAATGTAAATGCCAAAAAAGATAAGACCGTAAGTAACATCAAAACCTCCGTTTAAAGATGAAATGACTACACCTACATTTCAAATGTAACATTTATGTTCTACCTTGTAAAGAATCTTTTGCATTGATAAAAATACACAAAAAAACGGCGGGCCCACTTATTGGCGCCCGCCGCTTATATAGCCTTTCTTTACTCCTAGTTGGGAAGAGGATTGTTCAAATCGGTAGTGGGAGGTTCCTCCCCTTTATCCTTACCGCCCTTTATCTTATCCTTATACAAGCCCACCACATAGTCCGAAGCCTCCTTAAACTCCTGCTTGATAAATTTGTACAAGGTTGAATTATCCAACATTTTATTGGTCGCTATCATACTGGCAACCAACATTGCCAGCGAGGCCATTACCCTAGCATAGGGAACATTTAGCCAATCGTTCAGATAGGTTATCGGCATGGATAACCCAACCGCTATGGGCATGGTAAAACTCATTCCTTGCGATATTTGGCTTTGCAGTTCGGGGTGTTTCCTTATGATATAAGCGAACATCTGCGAAAAGTAATTACCCATGCCTATACTGGCTATCACGCCGCTCGATACTATCAGCGAAGGAATATCCGCCATTATACCAGCCAATATCCCCGCCGTACCAAGACCGGAAAGCGAAGAATACGCCAAATATGACGTACCGGAAGATATCCTGGTAGTCGTTATATTTCCGAGCAATCTGCCGAACATTAACGAACCATACAGAACCCCTATCACCATTACCGTAGCCATATCGCCGTCGGGTATTATCTGATACAAAGTCGAGGAAAACGCACTGGATATCGAAAGTTCATGCGCCGTCGCCAAAGACATTCCCACCACTACACTCATAACACCTTCTTTATGGAGCATAATGTCAAACACTTCTTTTATGTCCTGCCAATAGCTCTTTTTGTTTTCCTGCTTGGCGCTTTCCGCGGCTATCGCGGCGGCTTCAGTTTCGTCTCCCGCTGAGGCCATTTGGTATACATCGTTCTTAATGTGGTCTATTATAATATTGTCCCTTAAATTAGTACGGTGCACTCTATATCCAGCGTATGCGCTGTACGCCGCATATAACGGCAAGGATACGTCCCAGCCGAAATTAAAGTCCATCCCAAAAGCCCGTCCCGCATAGTTTAACGCCGAAGGCGCAACCAAAAACGCCATCGTACCGATATTCTTGTTTATAAAACTGCGGTTATAGAACAAAATATCTTCCATCGAGAAATCACTCCCGCCTGAAAACAGTTTTTTGAATTTTTCAATTAAAATATCGGTCGTAACTTTAAGCGCCTCGGAAAAGTTCTGTTCCTCTTTTTTCTTATCCTTGGCAATCGGCATCGCGCCTCTGTTCATATTTATCAGGGAGTTGCCCAAGACGTTTCTTATATTTATCGAAAATCCCAAAGCGAACAATGCCAAACCGAGCGATATATTCCTAAGCAATGTCGGCTCCATTGCGTAAGAATAGCCATAAAAGCCGAATATCGCCGGTATAACTGCCGCAAGCATGGATATTACTATCGATACTTTAAACATCGCCACTTCGCCGAATTTCTTTACCAAAGGATTTAACATCGGCGAGAGCAGCCCCGGCAGATAGTTTACCACGTACATCAAATTAGTGGCGAAGGCCTCGCTTACTCCCAAAGATTCCGGCAATACGGGGCCCAAAGTTTTGCCCAAGCTGGGGTTAATGTAAAAACCTTCCTTTGTGATGACATCGGCCTTATTGTGATTTTGCATTACTTCAATAGGCAGAACATTCTTTGACTGTTCCAATACTTTCAGTAATGTGCCGCGTTGATTTTTTGGTATTCTTACCACGACGGTAGACCCCAAAGAACTCGGCATTGCCGACTTGTTCGACATCACCCCGACATTGCCCGAAGGCATCAAAACCAATTTGTCGCCTTGTTTAAGGAAGTTGGCATCCGTTATCACTTTTATGGGCAACTCTTCCTTGCCATCGGCATTGTAGAGCGGAACGGTAACGGTTTTGGAGGGCTCTATACCGTACTGCCACAATTTTATAGTTATATTTTCTTTTGCGTCTTTAAGAGCTTGAGCGAACTTTATAAGGCTCTTATTTTCCGTCTTAAGCCTCAAATAGAAGTTGGACATCGTCCTGGGTTTCTTGCCAAACTCCCTAAGCTCCGCGGTATTATTGTTGAAAACTATATTTGTATATCCGTTTGTATCGAAATCCTCGTGGAAGGAAAGCGACACCGGCAAGACCATATCGCGCCCAGCGCCGTTTATAACGCTTACGGTATAGCTCTTTCCTTCAAGAGAAACATCAAAATTGCGCCGCCCCGCCGCGGCTTGAGCCTCGCTAGAAAAAGCGATATTGTCCGCTTCCAGAAAATTCAGCCCTTTATTAAATGACATATAGTCATTTAAGTCGGAAGTCAGCTTCTCGGAGAAATTCCCCCCTTTGCCGTCTATCTTGCGGTAAAACATAGATACAAGGGAATATTCGCCGGCTTTTCTCAAAGCGCTGAATACGATTACCAATTCCTCTCCGTCATCGCCTTTTATTCTGTATGTAAGTTTTTCAGGGAAGCCGGCTTCCTGGGAAACTGGCGCATATTTCCGCAGTATGGAGGGCAGCTTAAGCAAATCGCCTTTGCTTATATACTTTTCGCCATTATATTTCCGCCCGTCTTTAAGCCTGTCATTGGAATGTTTAAAAATTATCTTGGTCAAGCCGAAATTGGAGAATGTCCCTCTAAGCCTTTTAAGCTCAGGGCCCTGTACTACAAGATCCCCTTTTCTGTTAGTAGCCGCATGGCCGTGCAATATCTTAAAAGTAAAGTTATCTACTTTTATCTCCGCCATCAGCTTGGAGGCTTTGCCCTTCGGATTGGCTTTGACTTCGTCCCACGCCGCGGAGAGGGCTTTTTCCTCCCCTATTTTCTGCTGGGAGGCCGCTCTCCTTGCCCGTTCGTCCACATAATAGGGACGCGTCCTATAAGATGATGTCGAAGATGTTAAATGCGGTATGGCGGGTATCTCGTAGACGTATTTATCCGTTCCGAAAACGCGGGAGACATCGTCGTATCCACCGGGCCAGACAAAATCCCACCCGCCAAGCGCGGCGGCTTCCCTGCTTAATTCCCACGAAAAATTATTATCGCCGTAAACTTTAAATTCGCTTGAGGCGGGAGAATCAAAAAGTTTAACTCCAAAAGATTTTGCCGGGCTTATATTTATATTCAGCAGGCGCCTGTCAAAATAACCATACAAATCTTTTGCAAACATCAATCCCATTCCCGCCGCGCCCGCTAAGGAATAACCGGCTTTGGAAACATTGCCCAACAGCCCCTTTATGCTGAAATCGTTTATAAGATTACCGCCGGGCAGCGGCACCCCGCGGAAAAATTCAAATATCTTGGGGTCTATTACGTTTACCGGCTGGACCTTCGGCATAACGGGCATAAGGGGTGCACTCGCTCTTGCAGCGCCAAAACTCAGCGTTTTGCCCAAATTCAAACCCTTCTCCGTATTCAGCACCCATTCGGTACCGGCCGTCAAATTCCTGCCAAAAGCGCCGATTTCCGGCACCGTCGTCGCTACATTATAATTGAATATAAGAGCCGTACCTAATACCGTCGCCCTGTTGTTTATGAATTTAAGGAAATCCGCCGCAGGCTTCATCTTATGCGCGGAAAGGAAATTGTAAAATTTGTTCACGGGCGTTTTATCGGAAGCACCGCCAAATAGTTTAAAGCCTTTCGTATAATTGGGATTGTACGGAGTGGTAATTCCCAAAGCCTCGGCTATCGTTATGCCTCTTTCGGTTTCCAACGCGGCGATGCCCAAGGTTCCGTCTCCTGAAGGGGCCCAAAAGTTCTGCCACGGCTTGAGTATATTCTTATTCCACCAGCCCGCGGCTTTATAATCCGCTCTGGCGGAATTTAAACTCTTAAGGGCTGAAGAAAACGTTTCGCCCGCATTTAAATATCCCAATTCGCCGGCAGTGTAGAGCGGAGCGGAAGGCACCGTCTTTAAATCCGAAGCCAAAGATTTTATTTCCTTGCCTAAAACCTCAATTTCCGAGGCCGCCCCGCCCTCGGCTTTAAGCGAGGCTAGCTTGGATAGTTTTGAATTATATATATTTACGTTTGAATTATAGTCCTTAACTTTTTGAAGATAAGCCGCGTTTTTGCTTTCCACCGAAGAACCGTATGCTCTGGCTTTTTTAACTAAATTTATCTGAGCCTGCTTAGCCTTATATTCCGCCGTAGCCAATTTCGCTTTTGTCACTTGCCTTTGAGTGGGATTGGCGCTGTTTCTCACCGCCATAACAGCTTTTTTGCGGCTGTCATATAAAGATGCCAGTTGCTTATTGTTAAAATAATTTTCCAACTTTATCGCCTGACGGCTCTCGTTAGTCCCCACACCTGCAGCCGCGGCCGCACCTTTAACCTGTAAAGAAGAGCCTTTTATTCTCCCGCTCAAACGCAGCATATTGTTGCGCGCGGATATGTATTTGCCCATCTTCGCGTAATTGGCCCTGATATAAGATATCCTCTTCGCGCTATCGGCTATGCGCCCCGCTTTTACCGCGGTATATGTGGATTTACTCAAAGCAAAAGCCTTCCCGCCCAGTTTTGCAAGCGCAACCGTTCCCCAGATAAGGAGTAATATATCTCCCGCGAAGGCGGCGTTGTCTAAATAGTCAAACCTCTTGTTGCGCGCTTTCCTTGCCGCAAGCTGATTAGGGGTTATTACGGCGCCGGAATTAAGTTTCCCTTTTATCGCGGGATACTTGGCCAGCAAATCTTTGTCTATATCGTATTCCTGCAAAGCGGTTATGTCGCCTAAAGTCAAATTGGCAAAAGCCGCCGCCATATTCCCGGCAGCTTCCGCGCTCAGCCCCGATTTGCCGCTTATCAAAGCCCCTGCCAAAAACGGTTTTATGCCGCCTTCCAGCCCTTTATCCGCGCCGTATTCCTTAAGTATCGCCAAAGCCTCCTTACCGCCGTCCTCGGCAAGTAAAAGAGCGATGTCGGTAAAGGAGTTGCCGTAAAGATAATCGCCACTGTACTGGGTTTGGTAAGAGGCTTTGCCCAAAAATTGTCCGCCCGCCGTGCGCGCTTTTGAAGAGTATAAAGTTAAATTCAGATATTCTCCGAAACTTGCCCCTTCCTTTTCCTTTAATGTATAGCGGGAGAGCATTTCTCTTAAAGAAGAATATTCTTCCGCCGCCAACAGGGCGGAAAATCCGTTGCTAAGTATTTGCCCAAAGCCAGCTCCGTTCTCCGAGGCATATATCACGCGTTTGACGGCCTTTGCGTAACGGCCTCCGTCTTTGGCGGAAACATAAGAGCCGATAATTATCGTGTCTATAATATCGCCCAGCAGTACCGCGGCAATCTTTTTTTCTTTTTTCCCGCTGGTTATGCCAAGTTTAAGCGAGTTTAGATTTTGCTTTTCCAAACGGGAAACCGCATAATTGTATATATTCTCTTTTTCGGCGGCGGTCATAACCGCTTTGCCGCCTATTTTAAGATGGATAAGGTAGCGCAAAACGTTTGAGGATAAATTTTCCGCGCCGACGGCTTCTATATACTTGCGCAGAACTTTATAAGCAGAAGCGTCAACTTTAGTTTTATTTGCCTTTCGCCAAGCTATCTCTTCTTTTGCCTCTTTTTGATATTGGGCATAATAATCTTTAAGGGGATATCCCTCTTTCAATTTGGCCGAGGCGGCATCCAGAGGGCTTTTATACGGTATTGCGCTTAGCGAAGGATTCTTTTTTAAATATTCCCGCGCCGCTTCATCTATTATTGTATTGTAAAATTTTTCATATTCCTTTAAAGGCATTACCCTGGGAGTAATAAAATAAGCCGCCAAATAGGCCATCAAATCGTTTTCAAGGTTTTTTATATCCTTTGATCCCGCCCTTTTTACGTACATAGGGCTCATTGATCCGTATTTAGTTTTCCCCGTCTTTATCAGCGCGGCGAGTTTGGCGCGGCTTTTATTGGAATCCAAAGACTTTAAAATTAAATCGGTTTCCCTGTTAAGGGAGGCTTCATAAATGTTGCCTTCTTCTCCTTTCAAGAATAAATCTTCCAATTTGGCATCAAAATCCGACAAAGCGGCCGCGTCGAAGCCGACATAAGGCAAAGATTCATCCCATTGGGAAAAATCAACTCCAGCGAAAGCCGCCGTATTACATTCAAAAAGAATAGTAAAAGACAAAACTATCGAAATAATTTTTACGCCCAAAGAAGAAAGAATCTTTTTCATTTATTATCTACCGTTTAATTCCCGTTGGTCTTAGAGAAACCTTTCCTTTTTATTTTATTGCCTTAAGACCAAAAAAAAAGGCGTCTAAATATTTTTAGGCACCTTTTCCGAAATCCGATTTTATTTTTATGCAGCGACACGCTTCCCTGCCGCGGCCTGCAGCACTCCCACAAGGGAGCTGCCCTGCGAATACCAAACGCTTAAAGCGGGCCCTGCTTTTGCAAGCCCGGGCGCCTCCTTCGCTTATGTTCATTAAATAATTCATAAACATCTTTGGTATCCTTTCGCTAAAATATATAAATTACAAAAACAGTCAAACTTCTTATATATAAATTTTATTCTTTTTTCGAGTTATCCCTCAAGCAAATTTTAGGCCCATTCTTAGCTGGGTCTTAAGTCCTAAGGAAAGTTTTCACGCCTATATTTTGCCTATACAAAAGTTCTTTTAAACCGGCGCGATTTTTTTGCATTTAACAATAATCGTGAAAATCAAAATTCTATGTTTATAAAAATACAGCCCATTAAAAAGCCCCGGTTACCCGGGGCTTTAAATTTGCTTCTTTATTTTGAGGCTTCTTCTATCGCTACCGCTACCGCGACGCTTGCGCCTACCATCGGGTTGTTGCCCATACCGATCAGGCCCATCATCTCTACGTGTGCGGGAACCGAAGAAGAACCAGCGAACTGTGCATCACCGTGCATGCGGCCCATGGTGTCGGTCATACCGTAAGAAGCGGGACCCGCGGCCATATTGTCGGGGTGCAACGTTCTGCCGGTACCGCCGCCGGAAGCCACGGAGAAATATTTCTTGCCGTGTTCGGTCGCCCATTTCTTATAGGTGCCGGCTACCGGGTGCTGGAAGCGTGTCGGGTTGGTGGAGTTGCCGGTAATGGAAACGTCCACGTCCTCGTGCCTCATTATGGCGACGCCTTCGTTTACGTCGTCGGCGCCATAGCATTTGACTTTGGCTTTATCGCCGTCGGAGAAAGCCTTCTCGCTTACTATATTAAGTTTGCCCGTATAGTAATCGTAAGAGGTTTCTACATACGTGAACCCGTTGATGCGGGATATAATATAAGCCGCGTCTTTGCCAAGACCGTTCAAAATAACTTTAAGAGGCTCTTTTCTTACTTTATTGGCCGTTCTGGCAATACCGATTGCGCCTTCCGCCGCAGCGAAAGATTCATGCCCCGCCAAGAAGCAGAAGCATTTCGTGTTTTCGCGCAACAGCATGGCAGCCAAATTGCCGTGGCCAAGGCCTACTTCGCGCTGATCGGCTACGGAGCCGGGTACGCAGAAGCTCTGCAAGCCTACGCCGATTTTTTCGGCCGCTTCAGCCGCGGTTTTTACCCCGCTCTTTATCGCTATCGCCGCGCCTACCGTATAGGCCCAGACGGCGTTTTCAAAAGCGATGGGCTGTATGCCTTTTACTATCTTTTCTACGTCTATGCCTTTATCGTCGCAGATCTTTTTTGCGTCTTCCAAGGAGGCAATGCCGTTCTCTTTCAAGGCGGCGTTTATTTTATCTATTCTTCTTTCATAACCTTCAAATGTAATCATAGTGTTATATTCCTCCCCGGTTACTCTTTGCGCGGATCTATCTTCTTGACGGCTTCGTTGAAGCGCCCGTAAGAATTGATGTTTTTCTCATAGGCGGTTTTCGGATCTTCGCCTTTCTTTATGGCGTCCATCATTTTGCCCAAATTGACGAATTTGTATCCGATGACTTCATTATTTTTGTCAAGGCCGATCTCAAGGACATAGCCTTCCGCCATTTCCAGGTAGCGGGGGCCTTTGGCTTCGGTGCTGTACATCGTGCCAACTTGTGAGCGCAATCCTTTGCCCAAATCTTCCATACCGGCGCCTATCGGCAAACCGTCGTCGGAGAACGCGCTCTGCGTCCTGCCGTATACTATCTGGAGGAATAATTCTCTCATCGCCGTGTTGATGGCGTCGCAGACCAAATCGGAATTTAAAGCTTCAAGAATGGTTTTGCCCGGCAAAATTTCCGCAGCCATCGCCGCAGAGTGCGTCATACCGGAGCAGCCCAAAGTTTCCACCAAGGCTTCCTTTATTATGCCGTTCTTTACGTTTAACGTAAGTTTGCACGCGCCCTGCTGGGGTGCGCACCAACCCACACCGTGCGTAAGACCGCTGATATCCGTTATCTGTTTGGAATTGACCCATTTTCCTTCTTCAGGGATAGGGGCCGGATTATGTTTAGCGCCTTTGCATACGCTGCACATATTTTCAACGTGAGGGGTGCATTTTTCGCAGCTCATTGTTATCTCCGTATAAAAAATTTCTATTGCATATATATTTTACAATAATTGAACTCGCTTTATCTATTTTGAAACTAATTTATCTCTTTAAGCTGCCGCAAAAATTAAAAACTAAATTTTAACGGTAAATCCTTCTATTTTTTCTCTGACTGCCTTTAGTTCTTCCATATTTATATCCTCCTTTTGCGCCAGTTTAATAGATATTTCTAAATTTTTTATCATATATTCTTTCAACTTTTCTATATTGGGGGCTTTAGGATTAAAATTTACCTTTTTCCCTTTGAAATCAGCATAGTTATAAATCTTTAAAATACCTTTTAGAAAATCAAATCTGGTATTTTGGGGTTCATCATTAATTAGTACAACAGGTATGCCCATGGCGGTACAAGGGCTGGCACAATGTAAAGCCGTAGTTATAATCAATTTAGATTCTTTCTTATATTTATTTAGTAATTTTTCCGTTTGGGAAAGATAAAAATCCCTATTATAGCAATCAAGTCTATTATTTATGGGGATATATCGTTGATTAACAAAAACGGCCTTCTTTAAAATATCCTTAGGAATATACTTTAAATACTTTTTAGGAACATCAACAATAAAAACCTTTGTTTGTGTTTCTTGCTTTTCACGCAGAGGAAAGGTTAAAGTTAAACAGCGGCTTAAATAGGCTTTCACCCCTATTTTGCTTAAGAAATCCTTAGTGAAAGTATCTCGGCAGCCGATTTCTTGATTAGAAAAATAATCAGGATTAAATTTCAAAAACCTTAAAATATCCTCTTGACTGCTTTTAGCAAAATGTGTACCGACCCATATGGGATATATTCTATTATTAGGCAAAAAAGTTGCCCCATGAGCAAAAAATCCTTGCATAATACAAAAAGCTGACTGACCGCTATAATTTGAAAGATTATCCCGGTCCGTAAAAGAATAAGCCTTTTGAGGCAGAATTTGCTTTAATACCCTTTGGGTTGCCAAAGTTTGGACATAATCGCCAAGATTTATATTTAAATCTTTTTTAGTCAGATCCAGATATTTATAATCAAACAACAGATATTCTTCAAAATATTCTTTTAGTTCTGATGGCTTGGCTATGCCCATATTAAAAAGAGCAAATAAAACATCATTTTGTCTGTCAATAAATTTTAAGTAAACCCTATCTCTTAAAAAATAGATTTTTTTGCCTAACAGCGTAATTATTTTAAAGTTTTCTTCATTTTTAATATTAAAGATTTTCTTCATAAGTCCTCCCATATTATCTATTGCTGGCGGAATTCCTTAATATGGAATATATCCCAACACCCATATAAGGAGCATAATTGGCATCGGCAGAAAAACATATTTCAATCAAACTCATAATATTACCATCCTTTTTTAATACGGATAATTTTACCGTTTTATATCCGCCAGGACATCTTTTAAAGAAGCCCTAGGATTACGCTTTATATATTCCAAACACCGCCCGGAAAAATCAATATCCCGCCGACGCTTCAAATTTATGAACTCAAAATCTTTATCCGTACCGCTCCGAAAGCCTCGCCAATAAAGAGTAGCGTCCTCGGGCAAATAATCCTCAAGCAAAATATAAGTCATATCCGAAGGTGAAAGAAAAGAATTCTCCCGCAACAAATCGTATGCCATAACTTCGCCGACATTTATGCGCGATATAGACGGACCGTCTTTTCCTGGGAAAAGTGTTTTTTCTATCCCAGCAGGCATAAAATAAGTCAATAAATATATTTTTCCATATAGTTCGTAGTTAAGATCGGAGAGCTTATCAAAAACATACGAGCAGTTATCGGCGCTTATTTCAAAAGCGATATTCGTTTTTATCATAAAAACCTACCTGTTGCTTATTAGAGGCAAAAAACCAAAAGTCTTAGCCCTTTGCCAAAATTTTCTCTTAAAAAAGAAAAAATTATGCACTTTAAAATAATTCCAAAGGCATAGCATATACAGCTTTATCCCGCTGTCGTCTTGAGGAGTAAAATCCTTCCAGGGGCTTCCCTCCATAAGAAAGCGATATTCTTCCTTATTGGGCCCGAAATAGTTCTTCCTAAAAGCCTTGTAATGCCTTATTTTAGGCGAAATGCAAGCACGCTCAATATCGCCCGCTTGTGTTCGCACACCGATTCTTCCGCGCAAATCGGGATAATAAAAAGTATCCATTACATTCCATTCGTAAGAAAGAATATACTTGCGCCCCGCACAAACATAATTTATAACGTCTTGATCGTTATATTTAAGGCGAAAAGAATTTTCTCTAGCGTAATCCAAAAGCCATTGCGTTACGCTATATTTGCGCCATAATCCGCAATTTATCAGCAAAACGCCCGAATTGATATAATGCTTTACCCTCTCCCCCAAATTTTTTTTATAATATCCGGAGGCTATATTTATGTCTATTACCCCTCCTACCCATTTATTGCCCAAATCGACATTGAACAAAGGCGAAAGAGAATCTCTTACCAAAATATCACAATCAAGATAAATGATTTTATCGCAAGGTATTTTTTCCCCTATAAGCAAACGGGCATAGGCGGTAGAGGTTAGTCCCTTTTGATTAACTACAAGCTCTTTGAGATCGCAAGGCTTTATGGAAATCCAAAAAATATCAAATTCTCTAAACTTTTTAAGGCTATCTATTTCGGCTTTGCGCTTGGCGCTGATTTGATTTTCCAAAATATAAAAAGCGAGTTTATCCTCTTTGGAAGCGCTTTTTAGGACAGATAGTATGGTAATTCCCATACAAACAGCGTAATTATCATCACTGGCGAAACAAATATTTATTTTAGACATAATCTTTCTCCTTTCATTTATTACCTATAATCGCCAAAAGGCCCAACGCTTTTACCCTTTGCCAAAATTTTTTCTTAAGAAAGAAAAAATTATGCACCTTAAAATAATTCCAAAGGCAAAGGATATACAGCTTTATCCCGCTGTCGTCTTGGGGGATAAGATCTTTCCAGGGGCTTTCCGCCATAAGCAGGCGATATTCTTCCTTATCGGGGCCGAAATAGTTTTTCTTGAAAGGTTTACAATGCCTAATTTTGGGGGCCAAAGCGGCGCGGATAATATCTTCCCGCGAAGATCCTCTCTCTATCAAATCCGGGTAATAAAAAGCATCCATAACATTCCACTCATAAGGAAGTATGTGTTTGCGCCCCGCGCAAACATAGTTTATGGCGTCTTGATCATTATATTTCAGACGGGAGGAATTATCTCCGGAATAGTCAAAAAGCCATTCCCTTATGGAATATTTCCGCCATAAATCATTGTTGATCAGCAGGACGCCCGCGTTAAGATAATGATTCACCCTTTCCCCCAAATGCTTTTTGTAATATTTGGGACCGATACCTATATCTATAACCCCGCCGACCAGTTTGTCGCCCAAATCGGTATTGAATAATGGGGAAAGAGAGCCGCGCGCCAAAATATCGCAGTCCAAATACAAAACCTTTGAACAGGGGATTGTATCAGGTATCAGAAAACGGGCATAGGTGGTAAGGGTAAGTCCCCTCCGGGTAACCTTGCATTGTTTAAAATCGGAAGGATTTAAAGGAATCCAAAAAATATTAAATTCCCTAAACTTTTTAAGGCTTTCTATTTCGGCTTTGCGCTTAGCGCTGATTTGATTTTCCAAAATATAAAAAGCGAGTTCATCCTCTTTTGAAGCGTTTTTAAGGACAGATAGTATGGTAATTCCCATACAAACCGCATAGTTATCGTCAGCGGCCAAACATATATTTATAGTATCTGCGCTCATCGTTTCTCCTATCGGGAGCAACGAAACACTTGCAAGTTATCGAGCGGCTTGCTTAACACAATAAAAAAGGCGAGCAGTCAGCAAGCCACTCGAATAACCTGCATAACCGTCGCCCTCCTGTCCTCATAAGAAAACAGGTAAAAGCAAACGATTATTTTCTGGTTTCGAGTGTGCCGGATTTAATTCCGGCTCAGCATACCCGTTTGGTATGCTCCCACAAAATAATCTTAAATTGTACTTCTTAAAATATTATATGTTATTACACCGCCTTAGCCAAATATTTCCTTAGAAATATCAGCCTTATTTAAGCAAATAAATACGGGGAAAAACGATTCCCGCTCTCCCCCGTTTTATAAAACAGACGCGTAATTTATTTAAGCAATTCGGATATGTCGCCCGCAATGGCTTCCGGCGTTATGCCACTCTCGTTTAAGACGTCCTCAGCGTTGAAACGGTCCAAAAATTCCTTCCTAAAACCGTAATTTAACACTTTTACCGAAGAACTTCCGTAAAACCTGGCGACTTTCTCTCCAAAACCGCCGTCAAGAATGCCGTCTTCTAAGGTCACCACGATTTTATGATCGGATTTTAGCTCCTCAAGCAACGATTCGTCCAAACCGCTGATATAATACGGTTTTATCAAGGTAGGCTTTACGCCCGTTATGGCCTCTATCGCTGTGCACGCTCGCTCGCCTAAGCCGTAAAAACTCCCCAAAGCCAGCACCGCGACGTCTTGCCCCCTTTGCTCCACGCCGTAGCGGTTTAAAACACTCCAGTCCCTTTCTACGGGCTTGGCGCCGTTTATCACTTCTACGGGTACTCTTATCGCTACCGGGTGTTCTCGCTGTTTAAGCGACCAATCCAGCATGGAAAAATATTCCTCCTTGGTGACAGGCGCCAAATATACCAGATTGGGAATATTGGACAGTAAAGGTATATCATATATACCCAGGTGCGTAACGTCGTTCATCGCGTATATGGAAGCCCAAAAGTTCAAAATAACCGCGGGGTTTTTATTGATGCACAAATCTTGGGAAAGTTGGTCAAACGTCCTTTGGACAAACGTGCTGTATACGCCCCATACCGCCTTGCCGCCGCCGCACGCCACGCCTGAAGAAAGCGCGACGGCCGTTTCTTCCGCTATGCCGACGTCCACAAACTGCACACCCGCCTCTTTTCGTTTTTCTGCGTTAAAGCCGAAGACGGCAGGCGTACCGGAAGTCACGGCAACAAGAGTTTTATCTTCTTTCATTTTTCCAAGCAGATAATCCGCCGTCATTGAGGCATAATCCGCGCCACTGGCCTCCGCCAAACTCTTGCCGTTCTCCATATTGAAAGGCGCGCAGTAATGCCAGGCCTCTTTGCTTTGCTCTGCCGGGGTATAGCCTTTGCCCTTCTCCGTGCAAATGTGTACGACTACGGCTTTGTTTACGTCCTTTACGCTCTTAAACGCTTCTATTAAAGAGTTTATGTCATTGCCGTCTTTTACAAATACATACTCAAGCCCGAAAGCCTTGAATATATTTCTCTCGGCTTTGCCGTCGCTTTCCCTTAGAAGTTTAAGATTTTCATACAGGCCGCCGTGGTTTTCCGCTATCGACATATCATTGTCGTTTACCACTATTATAAGATTGCTCTTAAGTTCGGGTGCGTAGTCAAGCCCTTCCAAAGCCTCGCCTCCGCTTAAAGAGCCGTCCCCTATTACCGCTATCACATTGCCGCCTTCCCCCTTTAAATCCCTGGCTTTGGCCAAACCGCAGGCCAGGCTGACGGACGTCGAAGTATGCCCTATTGTAAAAAAATCATGTTCGCTTTCCTTAGGGTTGGAATAACCAGATACGTCGCCGTAGTGCTCCTCGTACAAAAAAGCGTCTTTGCGGCCCGTAAGCATTTTATGCGCGTAACTTTGATGCGATACGTCAAAAACAATTTTGTCTTTTGGGGAATCAAAAACATAATGCAAAGCTATCGTCGCTTCCACCATTCCCAAATTAGGCCCAAAATGCCCGCCCCTTTTGCTTAATTTCTTAATTAAAGCCTCCCTGATCTCGCCCGCTAATACCGTTAAAGCATTTTTATCCAGTTTCTTTACGTCTTGAGGTCCGTTTATTTGCTCTATATACATTTATATTTCTCCTTTTATCAAGCTATAAACAATAGCGTCCCTTAAACGCCAAAAGCTTTATAATATTATTGTAGCAATTGGAGTTCGCTCTAAGTCAAGATAAAGAAGCAATTAAATGTATTATCAACCCAATTTTTTTATAGAATATAAAAAAGGTTAAATTATAAAGGAGCAAAAAATATGAAAAAGACAACACCGTTCCTGTTTATACTCACGCTGTCAGCGGTAATTTGCGCTTTCGCATTTGCCGGTTGTGCCGCCTCGCAAACGACTGCGGCCAAAACAAATACTATGACTTTGGACGAGGCCTTACAAAAATCAGCTGAAACCAGACAGAAAATCAATGATATTAAAGAGGCTTACAATACCGCAAAAGAAGCCGATAAGGCGACAAACGCCTCAGCTTCTGCTTTAGACGCCGCCAAAGCGGCCGCACAGGAGAAAATAGACTCCGTAAAACAACAGATTGAAGACGAAAAGAAAGCTTGGAAGGAAACCCTCTCCAATTAACTCTTTTTAGCGCAATGAGAACGGCTCTCCTCTGAGAGCCGTTTTTTATTCTCCATATAGCCGCAATTATTTACCAAACAGCTTAATAATCATCTGCCGGCAAACTCCTATTGATGAAACGATACTGTAAAAATCAATGCTCCGATGCAAATTCCTTGCTTTAACTTCGCGCTCTGCCCATATGCCCATAAGTATAAAAAACGTTTCAAAAAATATCCCCCAATCCCTTTTAAACCTAAAAGGTGTTCTGCAAAAAAAGCCCCGCATTTTAACGCGGGGCTTAAATACTTTAACGCTCTTTGTCTATTTAAGATGTTTGCCTACCAAACCGGCCATCTCGAACATGCTGATCTGCGTTTTGCCGCCGAATATCGGCTTCAATACGTCATCGGCATTTATCATTCTCTTGTTGGCCTTGTCCTGAAGGTTATTCTTCTTAATATAGTCCCAAAGTTTCTTGACTACTTCGGTCCTGGGAAGCGGAGCCGCTCCAGTTACCTTAGCAAGATCTGCGCTCGGGGTTAAAGGCGCCATAAATTTAGCGTTTGCTTTTGCCATTGTTATTTCTCCTATATTATTTTACAAGCTCTTCCACTTTGGGAGCTGCGTTTAAAATTTCTTCGCTGCAGCCTTCTTTGAACTTTTCGAAGTTCTTTACGAAAGCGGCTGCGAGTTCTCTGTACTTCTTATAGTACTCGTTCTTATCTGACCAAGCGGCCGAAGGCTGTAATATCTCAGAAGGTACGCCTTCGCACTCGGTCGGAATTTCAAAGCCGAATACGTCGTCTTTTACGAATTTGACGTCATTAAGTTTGCCGTCCAAAGCCGCATTAAGCAAAGCCCTGGTATGCTTGATGCTGATTCTGCTGCCGACGCCGTAAGGCCCGCCGACCAAACCGGTGTTCACCAACCAGCATTTGGCATTGTGTTTTTCCATCTTCTCTTTCAAGAGTTCGGCATATTTGGAAGGATGCAAAGCCATAAACGGCCCGCCGAAGCAGGTGCTGAACGTCGGCTGAGGTTCCTTCACGCCTTTTTCGGTTCCAGCGACTTTGGCGGTATATCCGCTCATAAACTGATACATCGCCTGTTCTTTGGAAAGCCTTGAAATCGGCGGCAATACACCGAAAGCATCATAAGTAAGGAAGATGATGTTCTTCGGGTGGGGTCCGCGTTCGCTGGGTACGGCATTGTCAATGAAGGTTAAAGGATAGGAAGCGCGGGTGTTTTCCGTTATTTCGGCGCTGTCCAAATCCAGTTTTCTGGTATTGTCGTCAAATACGACATTCTCCAAAATCGTGCCGAAGCGATGCGTCGTGGAGAATATCTGAGGTTCGGCTTCTTTGGAGAGTTTTATTACCTTCGCATAGCAGCCGCCTTCAAAGTTGAATACGCCGTCATTGTCCCAGCCGTGCTCGTCATCGCCGATAAGCCCGCGTTTAGGATCGGCCGAAAGCGTCGTTTTGCCCGTACCGGAAAGACCGAAGAACAAAGCGCTGTCGCCGTTAGGCCCGACGTTCGCGGAGCAGTGCATCGTCATAATATTCTTGAGCGGCAGCATATAGTTCATTACCGTAAATACGGATTTCTTAGATTCGCCCGCATAGGCAGAACCAGCTATCAATACCACTCTCTTTTTAAAGTTGATGAGTATCGCCGTCTCGGAAGCCGTACCGTCAGTGGCGGGATCGGCTTTAAGACCCGGCAAAAATACTACCGTGAATTGAGGTACAATCTTCGTCCTTTCTTCGGCTTTAGGCTCGATAAACATATTCTTGGCGAAAATGTTGTGCCAAGCATATTCGTTGATTACTCTGATAGGCATTCTGGAGGCTTCCGCACTGCCTACATAAGCGTCGCGTACGAACAAATCTATGCCTTCCATATACTTAAGGGCTTTGTCAAAAAGGCTGTTAAAATGTTCTTCGCTTATGCCTTTGTTGCCTTTATGCCACCAAAGCGTATTTTTTACGTCTTCGGTTTCCACGAAAAATCTGTCGTTGGGAGCGCGGCCCGTAAGTTTGCCAGTCGTTACCGTTAAGGCGCCGCCGTCGGTTATATTGCCTTCTCCCTTCTCAAGAGCCTTTTCGTAAAGCTCTTCAACCGTGAGGTTCCAATATACGGTTTTGTTTGTCTTTATTCCCAATTTATCAAGACCGTATTCGCTCTGATAAGCTGTAGGGTTTATCTTTTTCATTTTTACCAATCCTTTCTTACAATTTTATCGCCGATTTTTATCTCGGCAGGCGCGGCCTTGTCCAAAGCCCACCTTATCCTTCTTAAACCTTCTATAATATTCTCCTCGGCCGCACAGTAGCTTATTCTTAAGTATCCGTCCAGTCCGAACGATACGCCGGGTACCGTCGCCACCATTACCTTATCAAGCAGAAACGCCGATAACGCCAAAGAGTCTTTATTATAGCGGCTGAAATCCGCAAAACAATAGAACGTGCCTTTGGGAGCCAGAACTTTCACCCCTTCTATCTTTGAAAGTTCGCTCAAAAGCGTGTTTCTATTATTTTCCAAAATTTTGCGCAGTTCGTCCACAACTTCTTGGCTTCCCTGCAATGCGCCCAAGGCACCCGCTTCCGACAGCGCGCTGTTGCACGATGTCGTCTGCGCCTGCATGCGCCCCATAGCAGCGATAACTTCCTTGTTGGTCGATACCGCCCACCCTATCCTAAGCCCCGTAAGGCCGTATAACTTCGATACGCCGTTTATGGCGACTATATTATCGGCATTGTCGGTATACTCAAAAGGGCTGGGCGCCTTCACGCCGTCAAAAACCAGCTGATGATAAATATCGTCCGTCATCAGCCATATGTTCCTGCTGCGGCAAAGTTCAACCGTTTTCCTTATAAAATCCGCGCTAAACAAAACGCCCGCCGGATTGCTCGGGCTGTTTAACATTATCGCCTTAGTCTTTTCCGTTACCGCGTTCGCGAGTTCCTCAAAGGTGATTTCTATACCCTCTTTGGGCTTTACCGCTACGGGAACACCACCGACAAGTTTTATCATATCGGGATAGCTGACCCAATACGGCACGGGGAAAACCACTTCGTCGCCTTTGTTGATCGTACTCAAAAGAAAGTTATATATCGCCTGCTTCGCGCCAGAAGATATAATAATATTTTTATTATCCACTTCTATACCGTAGTGCTCTTTGGTATAGCGCGCGACGGCTTCTTTCAGTTCCGCGCCGCCCGTGGTCGGAGAATATTTTATCTTGCGGCTTTGCGCTTTCTTTATTATCGCGTCAACCGCGCTTAACGGCGCGGGTATCTCAGGCTCGCCCCCGCCCAAATGGATAACGGGTAAGCCTTCCTTCTTTAATGCGGCCGTTTTCGCGTTTAATTTAAGAGTAGGCGAATCGCCTATCGTTGAAGATAAATTGCTAAGTTCCATATCTCCCTCTTAGTACATTATACCTTTATTGCCCGTCCTTTTTAAACCCCTAAGCCCGCTTAGACAAAAATATCCGTTTTACCGATTAAAATCCCTTTTTTCCTCTATACGCGGCGCTTCAGGCCGACAAATATATATAATTGTCTTATGAAATGGAACCCCTGGCACGGCTGCCGCAAATATTCCGAAGGCTGCCTTAATTGTTATGTATACCGTATCGATTCCAGACACGGAAAAGACAGCTCTTTAATCCTCAAGAACAAAGACTTTGATTTGCCCCTCAAAAAGAGCCGCAGCGGCAATTTTAAAATACCTTCCGGCGAAACCGTTTACACCTGCTTCAGTTCCGACTTCTTTCTCCAAGAGGCCGACCAATGGCGCGACGAGGCTTGGCGTATGATTAAATTTAGATCGGACCTGCATTTCTTTATGACCACAAAACGAATACTGCGCCTGCCAGATATGTTCCCCCCGGATTGGCAGGACGGGTACCCTAACGTAACCATCGCCTGCACCGTGGAAAATCAAAAGCGGGCCGATGAACGCCTGCCCGTTTATCTGGAATTGCCGATAAAAAATAAAATTCTTATTTGCGAACCGCTCCTTACGGAACTTGATTTGGCGCCTTACCTAACACCGCAGATACTTGAAGTCGTCGCGGGCGGTGAATCCGGCTCCAACGCCAGACCCGCACGTTTTGAATGGTTCCTTAAACTATCCGCCCAATGCAAAAAAGCGAAAGTGCCCTTCAAATTCAAGCAGACGGGTGCGAACTTTATCAAAGACGGAAAACTATATAAAATCCCCCGCAATCTTCAGCATATACAAGCTCAAAAAGCAAATATAGATTTTTATTGATCCAAAAATTCAGACTTATCGGCCGCGGCTATGTAGGAATCGGCCTCCCGAAGCTGCCTGATTTTATAGCAAAGCGGTATCACCGCAAAAGAGATAAGGCTCATCACGCTGACAAGCAGGAAAAATTCCTTATATCCCAAAACCACCTGTAATTTGCCGCTTATCATATTGGGGATCATCATACCAAAAGCCATTATGCCCGTAGATATGGCATAAAAAGAAGTTTTGTATTTCCCCTGCGAAACAAACATCACAAATACCGTAAAAGCCATCATCGCAAGGCCGTTGCCGAAATTTTCCAAAACAAGCAATGTCCCTATAACCCACAGACCCGGCCGAAAATACGCCATATAGGCGTAAAAGAAATTGGGCAAGACGAGTATCAGCGCGAAATACCATATACATTTTCTAAATCCGAACTTGGATAATATGTATCCGCCCAATATATTGCCAGCTATCACCGCCAATAAGCCCAAGGTGCCTTTGATGTAACCAAAAGCCTCGGTGCTCAAGGCCAAAGCCCCTTCCGCCTCCGGCTTTAGAAGAAACGGCACCACCACCTTTTCCAAACACGCGTCGCCGAAACGATATAGCAGTATGAAAAGAAGAATATAAATTATATTTTCCTGTTTGAAATAGCTCTTGAATACGTCCGCGAAGAGATATCCCCTTTCCAGCACCGCCGCCTTATCGGCCTGAGGACGAGGCAATATAAATTTATGATAAGTCGTCACCAAAAAAGTAAAAGCGGCCAAGGCGCATAACACCATACTCCACGCCGCGGCCTCACTGTCGCCCAAGGCCCGAGCCTTGCCCGCCAATACCACCAATGGTCCGCTGATAAATATCATCGCGAACCTGTAAAACACCGTACGCCAGCCGACAAATTCGCTCTGGCGTTTGCCGTCAAGCGCTATCATATAGTAGCCGTCAAGCGCGATGTCGTGCGTCGCCGATATCGCCGCGCCCGCGAAAAAACCTATTATCGAAAAAGTAAAGAAATTATCCCACTTCAAACAAAGCGCCAAAAACAAAAATACCAAAGCCAAAGCGTACTGCGTGGCAAGTATCCAAAAACGCTTCGTCGCGTTGCCCTCAACCAAAGGCGACCAGAACATCTTTAAAGCCCATGGCAGGTACAGCCAGCTAGTCCAAAAGATAAATACGTCGTTGGGAACACCCAGCTTGGAATATATAACCGCGGAAAGTATGTTTATTACGGCATAGGGAACACCCTCCATAAAATAGGCCGTCGGTATATACGCCCAAGGGGAAATATTCTTAAAATTCATAAACGCTCCAAAATACCGTCATTTATTTGTTTAAGTATACAAAAAATGTATTTTATATGTATAATCTCTACTGGAGAAATTTTATTTATAGGATTAACAATGAAATCAAAACTTATAAAAAAACCAAGCGACGATTTAATAATTTTCTTAAGCGGCTGGGGCTGCGACGATAACCAATTCAAAAATATGCACAGCGAAAAAAATGTTTTTCTCTGCTGGGACTATTCCGACATCAGCTTTGATTTTGACGCTTCCAGCTACAAGAATGTTCATCTTCTGGCTTATTCGGCGGGGGTCTTCGCCGCAGGGCTCATAAAAGACAAACTGCCCCGGCTGAAACAAAAAATAGCCGTCAACGGCAATCCACTGATGTTTGACGATTATTACGGCATACCCAAAGACGTTATAAAAGTTTTCAAGGGGCTTAATCTTTCAAATTATATGGCCTTCAGACGCGATTATCTTGTGGCGAGCGAGGAGGAATTGGAAAATTTCAACAAAAACTCTTCTATGAGGACTTTCGAAAGCTGTTTTGAGGAACTTGATAATCTGCAAAAACTTGCCGCAAGCAATTATCCCGTAATGGAATTTGACAAAGCAATAATCGCCGAGAAGGATAAAATATTCTCCCCCGACAGACAAAAAGAATATTTCCGCGGAAAGTATAAAACTTTAAATGATTGCGCGCATAATGTATTTTATCGCTTTAAGAATTTTGACGAAATTTTAAGTTTCTGACGGGAAAGACAAATATTTCCTTCTTAACAGCGCGCTAATTTTATATAATATATTGGAATTGGAGAGGTGTGTGAGTGGTTGAAACAGCAGGTCTCGAAAACCTGTGTACCGCAAGGTATCGAGGGTTCGAATCCCTCCCTCTCCGTTTTTTATTGCCTTATTACCAATATAACAGCCTTTTTCCCAAGACTTATTTTCTCTATTTGACTGTAGTTTTTTGTCCAGGTTGATTGGTACGGTTAGATAGATTATTTTGGTAAAGTAGGCTTTGTGTGGGCGTTTTTGGGTCGGAAAAATTAAGTGTTCCAAAAAAATCAAACTGGAAAACTGGACTTTTTCTGGACTGTACGGATAGATTGAGATTTGTATATTATCAGTGAGATACGCACCAAATTTGAACTGTACGGATAATTTGATTATTTCGGAATAGTCCAGTTCCACAAAATTTTACAAAAATATCATAAGGTTTGAGAATTTGAAACAAGGTCGGAAGTTTTTTCTTAAGGTTGGAAAATTTTTACATCAAATTTGAGAATAAACGAAACAAATTTGAAACAAGTATTTTTCAATTGATACGAAACCGACATAAAATTTGTATTGTTGGGCAAGTATGCCTAACCAACTAACCCAGGCTTATGAAACCTTAGAGTTCAGTTATTCTAAATAGTTTTTTACCTTATAATAATTATGTATTTATTTAAAAATTATATTAGAGAGGAAATAATGCCTTCAGATAAATATTTAAAACAAGTAACGCTTGGAGAAGTAAAAATACTCAATGACAAAATTAATCTCCAAGAATATAACCCTGATTGGGCTGATATGTTTGAAGAAGAACGAAAAAGAATTTTGAATATTATTAACATGAAAAATGTTTTAATAGAGCATGTCGGCTCTACTTCTGTGCCAAATTTATGTGCAAAGCCTATTTTAGATATTTTGCTTGGGGTTCAAAATTCAGCTGATGAATCTTCTTATATTCCAGCTTTAGAAAGTATTGGCTATACCCTAAAAATAAGAGAACCGGATTGGTATGAACATAGAATGCTAAAAGGATTTAATCCTGAAGTTAATCTTCATGTGTTTTCATTAGACTGTGAAGAATTGCAAAAAATGATACAGTTTCGAGACTGGTTAATACATAATAAAGATGATAGAGAAAGATATGCTAATGTAAAAAGAATGCTTGCAAAAAAGACTTGGAAATATCTTCAAAACTATGCTGATGCAAAGTCAACAATAGTTGGTGAAATTTTGGAACATATTAAAGAGCAAAACAATAAATAACTTTTCTAAATTTGTTATATTTTAACTAAAAAGTTTGTAGGTTAGGGGTTCTTGTCCCAACACAAAGTGTCCAAAAATAATCAAACCATCTGTGACAAGAAATCAAACTATGTGTTCTTTTACATCCAGGTTGATTTGTACGGCTAGATAGATTATTTTGGTAAAGTAGGCTTTGTGTGGGCGTTTTTGGGTCGGAAAAATTAAGTGTTCCAAAAAAATCAAACTGGAAAACTGGACTTTTTCTGGACTGTACGGATAGATTGAGATTTGTATATTATCAGTGAGATACGCACCAAATTTGAACTGTACGGATAATTTGATTATTTCGGAATAGTCCAGTTCCGCAAATTTTTACAAAAATATCATAAGGTTTGAGAATTTGAAACAAGGTCGGGAAAATTTTTCCGACCTTGGGTTGAGCAACTTCATTAGTATAAAATTTTAATTATTGCCTATAAAATCAAGCGTTTCTCCATCATCAGGGATTAACAGATTACCAATATTATTTTTAGTTTTAAATTCTTTTAAATCTTCTCTTGTAACAGAAAGATGGCTGACTGTATCTAAATGACTTGCAATTACTTTTGCGTCAGGCGCAGCATCCAAAACATTTTTTACATCTTCAATATTCATAATTATGCGTTCTCCGTTCAAAAGAGTTGCAGCACAGGCATTTACTACTATAACTTCAGGCTTGTATTTGCCTAAGACATCTTTTACTTCCTCACACCAAATTGTATCGCCTGCAATATACAATGTTTTTTCATTATTTGATTTAAAAACAACACCCATTGCATCATAAGGCAAGCCAACAGAATCGCATAACGGTTTTATTATCTCTCTTTTGCCATGTTGGGTACAGGTTTTGAATAGGGTTATGCCGTTGTATTCCGTTCCTGCATCTTGTATAATCTCAACATTTGTAAATCCTCTTAAAATGACGTAATCTTTATCAACAGAAGATTGTACAAAAACTTTTATATTTTTATCCAGAGCTTTTTCTGCGAATTCATCCCAGTGGTCAGGGTGAATATGGGTAATAATAACTGCATCAACATCGACAATTTTTTCAATTTCAAAAGGCAACTCTACTCTTGGCTGACGAATTTCAGAATTTATTGCCATATCAAACCCGGGCATATAATCTTTGGACATAAGCCAAGGGTCTATTAAAAATTTTGTATTATTATATTCAACTATAATTGTTGCATTTCTTACTTGTGTAATTTTCATTTAGGTTTCCTCCTTTAATAAAGCAATTTTATACATTTATTATCATTTTGACAAGAATGCACTTTTTTGTATAATACTTACTAAAAAGTAAATTAGGTATTTTAATTATGACAAAGCATAAAAAAGATGAATATAAATGTCCGCTTGAAGCAACAATGGAGATAATCGGCGGGAAATACAAAGGAGTTATAATCGGACACCTTATAAATAAAACATTGAGATATAACGAACTGCAAAAACTAATTTCTCACGCTACACCCAAAATGCTTATTCAGCAGTTAAAAGAACTTGAAGCAGACGGAATAATTAAACGGAAACTTTATCCGATAGTGCCGCCAAAGACTGAATATTCGCTAACAAAAAGAGGTGAAACACTTATTCCGGCAATTATTGAGTTGAACAAGTGGGGTATGAACTATTTAAAAGAAGAAAATATCCCCTGTGCCTACAAAGGTGATATGGATTAATACGTAATCAACCATAAAAAGACCACTTGACAATGGGTGAACGTTTTGAAATTTCAATTTGTTCATTTATTTAAAATTTTAAGTTTATGTTGCCCAAAATAATCAAACCATCTGTAACAAATAATCAAACCATGTGTTCTTTTACATTGACGACTAGTAATCAAAACAGATACAATATAAGCTCTTACCGAAAGGTAGGATAATTAACATTTGAGATATTAGGAGAACTAATGAAAAAGAAACTTACTATCGCATTATTGGCGGTATTCATCGCGCCCCTGGCCTTCGCGCAAGGCAATTGGGGTGCCGCTGTAAAATTTGGTGCAGCCGAAACCGATCCCCAAACTTTACAAAAAGTATTTGATGCCGTTGGTGGAGATTTAACTAAAGGATACGGCCTTTTCGGTTTGGAAGCTCTATATGAAATGAATGTCGAAAATCAACATAAAGTGGGTGTAAAGCTCGGTCTTGACTTCTACGGCAACAACGAATATGAAAATAATTTTATATCCAAGATAACCGAGGAAACTTATGCCATCCCTCTTACCGTTTATTATAAATGGGACAATGGCGTAAAGAATTGGAGCTTCTTCGCGGGTGCGGGTGCCACCTATATGAAGGCCGAAATGGATAATGACACCGACAGCTACAACGAATCTAAAATATTCCCCCACATTACCGGCGGCGCGGAATATAGATTTACCGAACTATTTGCTTTGGGTATTGACGTAAAATACAATTTCAACGCCAAACTTGAAAAGCATATAGAAGCTATCGACTATAAAACCGACAGAAGCGGTATCAGCGGTGCTTTGGCTGCCCGTTTTTACTTCTAATAAAAAAACAAAAAACGAAAACCCTCGGCCAAAACCGAGGGTTTTTTATTGTCCTTTATCTATATTTTAATATCTTCCCCATTGCCAAAGTTTGTAACAATCAAACAGCTTTTATTCTGTCGGAACAAAAAGACAATAATAAAGAGGCCGCGCGATTTAATTTATCGCCCGAATAGAAAGAAAAATTTTTTCTGTCCAAACAATACTGCATCAAATCTTTAGACTCCCCGTTCAGCTTCCCAAAAAGCTCCCTTTTACTGCGCGGATATTCCCCCGTATTACAATAATACTCCGCCTGTAAAATAAAGAAAATGCCTTTGTAAATCCCGCTCAAGGAAGACGCAAAATCCGAGTCATACAAAAAAGAATGCGCGCAAGCGTGATACAATGCCTCGCAGCCGGTTTTGACGGCGTCTTTGGCGTCTTCCTTACGCGGAACGGGAACAATATCCTTCAAATCGCCGTATAAAGGCTTAGTGTCAAAATACAGTTGGAACACTTCTCGCTTGCTCCAATTGGCGAGCTCGGCGCGTCCGCTTATAAAACCGCAGGCCTTATCGGAATGGGGCATTGTCTTTATCAATTCTTTATATTTTCCCAAATCGGATAAAGACACTTCTTCCAATACCGCCACGATGTCAATATCGCTGTTTTCATCGGCTTCCCCCCTTCCGTAGCTGCCTTGATAGCCGAGGAATAAAAGCCTATCCCCAAACGCAGCCTTTAGCTTTGAGAGCAACACTACGCTCCATTCTTTTATATCTATTATGCACCCGCTAGTCATTTATTTCTCCTTCGCCGAGGATTTCTCTGTTCTACACCGCTTTATAAAGTTATACAATTCGTCAATATTTGCATTAGTCCCGGACAATGGATAAGACAAAGTGTTTCTTTTCTGCAAAGAAGCCAAAATCTTTTGAAATATATTATAGCCCTCTATTATAACCTTGGCGCGTTCCTCTTTTAATTCCAGCCTTAAAAACACCTTCCCCTTAATTTTATCCAAATAAATATTTTCCATATCCACCCATTTGACAAATCCTTCGGGGAGTATTGCGCCTTTTTCATTTATCGTCAATATTAAAGGATTCCTAAAAAATTTCAAAAAAGCGAAAGAACCGAACACCGTAAAAAAAAGCAGAGAAACCCAACCCAAAATTTTATACAAAATCGGGCTGTCATAATGGTGTCGGCCCGGATTGGGATCCGAGGCTAAAATCTCCGCGTTAAAAATAAAAAACAGACCAGCACAAGTAAAAAAAAGAATGGCAAAAAAGATAAGAATTAAAGTCTTTTTCGTATAGTGTATTTTAAATTCTTTAACCGCTCCGATTTTATCCATTTTACCCTCGTATCCCGATATTTATAACTTCCGTTGATATTATATTGCCATACGCCATATGCGCTAAAGCGAGGAAATATCAGCACTGTCGTTTAGTTATATTTTATTGTAAACAAAGTCGGGAAGCACTTTTAAAATCCACGCTATCAGCCGCCAACGCTTTGTTATATAGGTTACAGCATTGTTCTTGGCTATGGCGCGGGCTATTTGCCGCGCTGCCTTATCAGCAGGGGCAACCCAAAACAACCCCTCCTTGCCGCCGACGCCTTTGGCCATGGCCGTATCGACAAAACCCGGTATTATTGTGCAGACTTTCAAATTAAGTTTGTTCTTAAGGGCTTTCTTCCTAAGCCCCTCAAGATAGTTACTTACATAAGCCTTGCTGGCATAATAAGATGGTGCCAAATCCGACCCCCTGAAAGAGGCGATGCTGGATATCCCGGCAAGCGCGCCTTGCCCGCCGTACTTGGGCAAATTTCTTTCAAAATAATTATACGCCGCGATGGCCGCGTCGGTAAAGCCCAAAACATTTGTCTTTACGGTATCAAGTTCTGGCCCGGCATTTAAAGAAGCGTTTATCTCCCCTATTCCGCTGCAAATTATTATTATGTCTATTTTACCCATATCTTCGTGTACGCTTTTTATCAAATCCGCGCAGGCAAGCGCCTTGATATCGGAAGCATAGGTAAAAACCCTTGTGGGATTTACCCGTTTGAGTTCATCCAAAAGAGCTTGACGCCGCCCGCTTACCCCGACAACACAACCCAAATCCAAATAATACTCGGCCAAAGCTCTGCCTATGCCGGAAGTCCCGCCTATTATAAAAATGTTCTTTTTCTCCATAGTATTTATTATAATTTATTATATCTTCTAACGGGGTAATCATGACAGTTCAATACGAAAATAAAGAACAATGCGATATATGTTCCGGGCGAAAGCTGGAAAATCTTTTCAAAATAAGGAACTTGGAGGGTTTACACGGCCAATTTAATCTGCTTAAATGCAAAGATTGCGGTTCTTACTATACATCTCCTTATCCGGCACCTCAAACCATAAGCGAATTATATTCTGAACGGGAAAACAATCAGAATTTTGATTTAAAATCCAATTATTTTATAGATTTATTAAAGGATATTTCCGCGAAAAAGACTTTGAAAAATTTTATCAAAAAGACAAATCTGCGCCCCCGCTCGATTTTGGACTTCGGTACGGTCAACGGCAGATATGCGGCAATGTCCTCAATTCTTTTCCCCCAAGCCGAAATAACCGCCTGCGACTTTATGGCGGATAAACCATCAAGATTGGAAGAACCACCTTTTAGACACATAAAATATATTACCACCCCCCAGCTTCTTAATAGCGGGGAAAAATACGACTTAATACTCTTAAGACACGTAATAGAGCACATTTTTAAGCCGCTGGATTTCCTAATCGGCTTATCAGGAAAACTTACGGAAAAAGGATTTATATACATAGAAGTCCCGAATATAAACGCCTTGTATTCCATTCCCCTTCTGCGCAATCATTACAGCGGATATAATCCTCCATATCACCTTACCCACTATGATAAATCCGCCTTGAGCCTTCTATTGTCAAAAACTAATATGGATTTTAAAATTTGGCAGCAGAGCATGCCACTATCCTCTAATGCTGCGGCGTCAATATGCAAAAGGAAATTAAATCCGTTTTTTCAATTCATTGGAATACTGCTGCACCCTATCCAAAAAGCCGGCGCGGCGATAAAAGGCGAAAAAGAGGTTCTTTGCGCCGCCGTAAAGAACAAATAGTATAATTATAGTTACCAACAAGGGGGGCTTTTTATGAAATATAATGATAATGCAAAAAACGACCTAACAGCCTTGTCCAAAGGCGCGTTTTTAATATCTCAAGACGCGGGGCAGACAAACATTATGACCATCGCCTGGGGCGCAATAGGCAATATTTGGGGCAAACCCGTATTTATAGCTCTTGTAAGGAAAACCCGTTTCACCCATGAACTAATAAACAATTCCAACGAGTTTACAGTAGCTATCCCGCATGAGGATATGTCAGAAGCTTTGGCGCTATGCGGCACCAAGTCCGGGCGGGAAATGGATAAAATGGAATTTTTGGGGTTAAAAACCGTACCCAGCAAGGAAATCAATACCCCCACTCTCGACTGCAAAGGTACGCATTACGAATGTATGGTGCTATATAAAACCGATATGAAACCTTCGGAGTTGGACGAAATTACAAAAGAACGCTGGTACGGCGACAATGACTTCCATACCGTATACTTTGCCGAAATAGTAAATACTACGGAAAAGTAAATTAGAGATATCCGCAAAAAAATACGGGCCGCCTTTAAAGACGGCCCGTTTCTATCGTTTGGCAAAAATATTAAATTCCCAACTTTACCGCATTGCCGAATAAAAAGCGCAAAGTGTTTTTCTTAACAGTTTCACTTAGAATTGTGGATAATTCGTCCATAGCCGCGTAAAACACGGGCATATCTTCCACCTCTAGAGATGCTTGCGCTATATTCAACATATTATCTGCGCGGGCGGAAGCTATATAAGAACAAGTATTCAAATCCAGCGTATTGTAAAGGCACTGAGAGGAATAGCGATAATACTCCCGCAACAGCATTTCGGAGTGATATTCGTCGTAATATATACTTTGATACTTTTCTGGGAAAGCATCATTGGGGACTATAAGCCTTAAAGATTTGCTCCTTTCCGAATATTTATTGCGTAAAGCCACTAAATGTTTATGGAATTCTTCCACTTGGGTACTGGTACCGTAACCGCTGTCCAGCTCCAATTTGTTATACTTCATAGGCGCTTTTTTAAGTTTGGCAAGTTTTCGTTGATATTCGCTATTTTCCGCAGCAGCTTTAACTTTGGCGTCATAACGTTTTAAAAAAACGGCAACTCTGCTGGCGCTTTCTGGCGTCATATCTCGGTTTTGCGACTGGTATTGAGAATCTAAAAATTTAGTTTCCAAAATTTTTAGCAATTCAACGCCTTTTTCGGAAGAGGAAAAATCTTCTATCTGGAATTCCCCCCCGCTGAAAGAAAATTTACCCATCGGATCAACCTTATTGTTCTGAGCGCTCAACGGTGAAAACAATAAACATAAAATAGCAAACGAGATACAATATTTCATATTTACGACTCCTTACAACAGTATAATATAAAAACGAACAACTATATTTTTAATTGTACCACGAGTGTTCTTGGCCCACAAGGGACTTTAGTCCCATCTTTTTTATAGGTCTTTTGGCCTAATTCCACAAAAATATATGATTTTTTGGATAGAAATTACATACATAGCAGTTCCATTTTATAAGAGGATAAATTATTTTTTAAGTCTATCGACCTTTATACTTGCAAAATGTTAAAATATATATATGTTAAAGACAATATTCTTCGGCACGCCGGACGTCGCCGTACCTTTTTTGGAATTATTAAACGAAAAGACGGAAGTCGTCTTGGTCGTAACTCAGCCCGATAAGCCTTTCGGCAGAGGATTAAAATTAAAACCTTGCCCGGTAAAAGAAAAGGCTCTTTCCTTAGGGCTTAACGTAATATCGCCGGAGAAACTCAAAGACAATGTCGACTATATAAAGTCAATGGGCGCGGATATCGGCATAGTAGTAGCCTATGGCAAAATTTTTAGGAAGCCCGCTTTGGAGTCGACAAAATTGGGGCTCTTAAATATCCATTTTTCGCTTTTGCCCGCCTATCGAGGAGCCGCGCCGGTGCAATACGCCTTATTCAATGGCGAAAAGAAAACGGGCGTAAGCGCCTTTTGGATAGAAGAAGGTTTGGATAGCGGCCCTATGGCCGCGGCTTTACCTTGCGAAATACTTCCAACGGACGACGCTAAAACTCTGTTCCCGAAGCTGATAGATCTGGGTAAAACGGCTTTGAAGCAAGTCATCGCGGATATAGAGAAGGGCGAGATAAAAAAAATTCCTCAGCAAGGTGATATTTCTTTGGCTCCCTCAATAGATAAAAGCAAGACCGTAGTTTCGTTTAAGGATATGACGGCCGAGGAAATACATAATATCGTCCGCGGTTTGGCCGCGGCTATGCCTGCCTACGCAAAAGCCTTAACTAAAGACGGCCAAATTATCCAACTGATAGAAACTGAACTTTCCGAGCAGAAATCGGATATGGCCGGCGGGCAGATAACTTTAATTGAAAGGAACAAAGGCTTTTTTGTAAAATGTAGAGAGGGCGTTATAATGATAAAAACGCTGCGTCCGGCCGGCAAAAACATAATGACGGCAGGAGCTTACATAAACGGCAGGAAGATGACTGCCGGGGAATTCTTTTTTGAGTAAACTATGAAAAAAGACAAAGAATTAAGAGATGATTTTCTAGACGATAAACCGATAGTATTCGCATCCGTTTTCAAGGCTTTGGCGGTACTGTGCATAATAGGCGTATTTTTGGCGATTGTAGGATTTTTCTCGTTTGACTGGGCTTTTTCGGCCATAGTACACAGCAGGGAAGAAACCACCGTTCCCGATTTATCAAAAAAACCAGTAGATACGGCCATAGACATTTTAGCCAACGCCAATTTGGCAATATTTAAGGCGGGTGAAGAGTTCCAGCCGGAAATACCCTCCGGTTCGGTAATAAGGCAACTCCCCCCCGCGGGAACGATAGTAAGGGAAGGCAAAGTCGTAAGAGTATGGCTCAGCCAAGGCAGCGAGAATATCGAAGTACCCGATGTTACTGGCGTATTGCAAAGGAACGCCGAACTTATGTTAAGGCAAAGCCATCTTACCGTAGGTCTTAAGCAGACAGCCTCTTCCCTAACGGTGGAGAAGGGCTACGTAGTCAGCCAAACGCCTGCGGCGGGCGAACTGGTAAGCAAAGGCCAACCGATAGATTTGGTAATATCAAGCGGCAAACCTTTATCCTCACAAATTTTAATGCCTGACTTCAGACAGAAAAAACTGCAGGAAGCAAATCGCTGGGCCTCGGAAAACAATATAGAAATACAACTTACCGAGGACAAGAACTCCATGTTCCCCAACAGCACTATAATAAGGCAGTACCCTTCGCCCGATACGGAAATTACGCCTAAATCGTCGATAGAAATAACGGTAAGCACACGCCCCGTATCCGACGACGAAAAAACGCACCGTATCTATTACGAATTGCCGCAAGGCAAAAACCAGAACAGGGTTAAGATAGTTTTGATAGACTCAATCGGCGAGCGGGAAGTGTTGAACGAATATAGGCAGCCCGGCTCCAAGATAGACCTGACGGTTCCTTACGGCGGCGACGCCAAGTTCAGGATATATGTTGACGGCGTATTAGTACGCGAAAAGGAAATGAAATGATAAAACTGCCCGCGCGCGCCGATTGGCCCCAAGATAACACTGTTATAGCGCCTTCGATATTATCGGCAAATCAGCTTATTTTGGGCGAGCAGGTAAAACAGGCGCAGCTGGGCGGAGCGGATTGGCTCCATATAGACATAATGGACGGGCACTTTGTGCCGAATTTAAGTTTCGGGCCCGCGACGGTAAAAGCGATAGACGGCTTTACAACTTTAGCGCAAGACGTACACCTGATGGTGGAAAAGCCAGCGGATTTCATAGAGCCGTTTATAAAAGCTGGCGCCAGCTCTTTGACTTTGCATATAGAAAGCAAAGGCGATATAAGGAAATTGCTTGAAGGAATAAAAGACAAAGGTTTATCCTGCGGCATATCGATAAAACCCGATACCAAGCCTTGCGATATAGCCCCTTATGTCGATTTGATAGATTTGATATTGGTAATGAGCGTATATCCCGGTTTTGGCGGGCAGGCTTTTTTGGCCTCAAGCCCTAAGCAAATATCGGATATACGGGAAATAATAAAAACAAGCGGACGCGGAATCTGGCTGGAAGTTGACGGCGGCATAAATAAAGATACCGCCGCTAAAGCGGTAGAAGCCGGCGCGGACGCTTTGGTAGCGGGTAACGCTGTATTTGGGCAGAGCGACATAAAACAAGCTATCGCGCAGATACGCCAAGCGACAGAGCTTAGATAAAGATTTTAAACAAAACTAAATTTGCCGAGTCCTTCATGGAAACGGCAAATAAAAGGAGAAGAAAATGGCAGTAGTAATCAGACTCCAGAGAACCGGCAAACGCACTCAGCCGCAATACAGGATTGTAGCTGCGGAAAAGAGAAGCGCGGTAGGTTCCCAGGCTAAAGAAGTACTCGGGACTTATAATCCCTGCGTAAAAGAAACAGAGCAGATTAAGCTTGACCTTGAAAGAGTAAACCATTGGGTAAAAGTCGGCGCGATACCGTCTAAGACTGTGGCCTCTTTAATCAAAAAAGCAAGCAAATAATTGCCTGCCTTTAACAAAAAGGTGTTCTTATGAAAGAAATGGCAATATTCCTGCTGACTTCACTGGCGACGAAGAAAGAGAGCGTCGTGGTGGAAGCCAAAGAAGAACAAAATAATGTTTATCTTACGGCAAAAGTCGATCCTTGCGACAAAGGCAAAGTGATAGGGAAAGACGGGTGTATAATCAAAGCGGTGAGGACTGTACTAAGCGCCGCGGCGGCCAAAGCCAACAAGAAGGTATCCCTAAAACTGGAAGACTGATGAAAATTGATATTATAACCTTGTTTCCCGAAGTTATGGAACCTTATCTCTCAAGCAGTATAATGGGCAGAACAAGGAACAAGGGGATAATTGAAATAGGGTATTTGAACCCGAGGGTCTTCACAAAAGATAAACATAAAACTGTTGATGACAGGCCATACGGCGGCGGGGCCGGAATGTTAATGAAAGCCGAACCGCTCTATCAGGCCATAAAACAATTAAAGAAGCAATCACCCTTGAAAGGGAAAAAGCCTTTAGTTGTTATGACAAGCCCGCGCGGTAAAGTGTTTAACCAAAAGCTGGCAAAAGAGCTGGCGAAAGAAAAGCACCTAATATTCTTATGCGGGCATTACGAGGGCGTAGACGCGAGGATCTACCCCGAAATAGACTTGGAAATCTCTTTGGGCGATTTTATCCTTACCGGCGGCGAATTGGCCGCATGCGTGATGATAGACGCTTTGACCAGACTTCAGCCCGGCACTTTCGCCAAGCAGGACGTAACGGCGAAGGAGAGCTTTGAGGATAACCTCTTGGAAGCGCCGCAGTATACCAGGCCGGAAGTATGGCGCAGAAGAAAAGTGCCCGCCGTGTTGTTAAGCGGGAACCATAAAGAGATTGAAGAGTGGAAGTTAAACGAGGCTTTAAAAATCACGAAGAAATTAAGGCCCGACTTGCTTGATAATAGACCTCTCAAAACAAGCGAAGAAAAGAAAAAAAGACTCAAGAGGAGAAAATAGAAGTATGAATATGAACGAAATTGCCGCAGCGCAATTAAAAAAAGACCTGCCTTCCTTCAAAGCGGGCGATACGGTAAGAGTATCGGTAAAAGTAGTAGAAGGCGATAATGAAAGGATTCAGCTTTTTGACGGCGTAGTAATAGCCAGAAGAGGCAAAGGGATAAGCGAAAGCTTCACCGTAAGGAAAGTATCCTTCGGCGTAGGGGTGGAGCGCATTTTCCCCTTGCATTCCCCGAGAATTGAAAAAATAGAAGTATTGAAAGTCGGCAAAGTAAGAAGAGCTAAACTCAACTACTTGAAGAAACTTTCCGGTAAAGCGGCCAGACTGCAGGAAAAGGCCAAAGTGGTGCCGGGTTCCCAAACGGTAAAAGAGACCGTAACTGAGGAAAACGTTGCCCCCGCCAAAACCGAAGAAGTAGCGGCCGAAACGAAATAAAAGCATTTACACAAACAACCCCGGCAAAATAAATTGCCGGGGTTCTTTTTTGCTTCACAGAATAATATCAAACTAAACAACAGCCCCTTTTCAAGGTTTATACTATTACAAAAATAAATTTTTCGATTTCAGAAAGCAATCGGAGTAAAAAGATTTATAAAGCACAGCGCAGAATATAACAGATTATTTGCCAACCTGTCCCACGGTAAAAGTGTGAATGAAAGGATAGCTGTCGTATTCATCGGGGGAAATATCTTCGGGGATTTGTTTTATTCTAACAATCAGATAATACTTCCCGTTTGAGGCCGCTTTCGTTATTTGCAGGAGGGCTATCTCGACATTCTTCTTATTCTTGTCGGAGTCATCTTCAGGGAGCTTTTTGTTTTCCGTTTCCATAATAAGGATAGAAGACTGCGACAGAGAAAACTCAAAATCATAAGCGATATTTCTCTCTTTCAATAGCAGCTTGTATTCTGGCCTGGATATTTTTATCCGCCCATTCTTATGGCGGGTATATTTAACTCCACTTTAGATGATTTAACAGGCAAGAGGAGAGAATATTCATAATTTAAACTGCGCTCGTATGTAGCTTTAAAATCCCAAACGGGCGCTTTTGATTTTGAGACATTTTTATTTTTAAGGTAGGCTTTACGCAATTCTTCTTTTAACGCTCTTTCGTTTTGACGTTGCACTACGCGCTGGAGCTCCGCTCTGTTTCGCGCTTTCGCCCCCTCCAGCGTGGCCTGGGCACATATAAAGTTGCCGCATATTAAAAAAAGCATAAATAATATTGTTCGATGCATAGTCAAATCCGATAGAAATATCCCTATTATTTTATATTTTTCTACACCAATTAAAAAGGGCGCACTCGTTAAGAGTACGCCCTTCAAGTTGTTAAAAAGTTATTTTTTTGAAGCCTTTTTAACCGCTTTCTTTACACATTTCTTGGCGGCTGGTTTCTTTACCGCCGCTTTCTTTACGGCAACTTTTTTGGCCGCCGGTTTCTTGGCGCAAGCCTTCTTGCCGCAGCAAGACTTCTTTGCACAAGCTTTCTTAGCCGCAGGTTTCTTTACCGCGACTTTCTTCACAGCGGCTTTCTTAGCCGCCGGCTTCTTTACCGCAGCTTTCTTTACCGTCGCTTTCTTTACGGCCACTTTTTTAGCCGCCGGTTTTTTGGCTGCTACTTTCTTCTTTACAGGCATTTTATTTCTCCTGAATATAAGGATATAACTTCAATGAAATAATACTACAAAACAAAAATATTTTCAACTTTTTTGTAAAAAATGGATAAAATTTTTTAAAAAAAATCAAGTCCTTAACCGCCTATACATTTTTTATTTTTCTCGTCTGAGAATTTAACTTTTTTTTAAATTTTTTCCATATTTCCAAATATTTTATTTTTCTTTTATTTAAAATAATTTTTTTAATTTAAGAAGGATCATCTTTTTTCATTTTTGCGAAAACATTTTATTTAATCTTTACATAAACAATCGTCTTTTAAAAATATTTTTATACGCCCATTTTCATCTTTATGCATACCAAAATGCGGATTTACATTTAACATAAAAAAAAGCGGCGCACTTTCGGGTGTGCCGCTTTTTGGCAATTAAAATATTATTTAACTATCAATACGGAACGTCCGTCTTCCTGCTCCGCGTTAGGATCTGGCATTTCTTTACCGTCGACTATATATAAATATCTGTATTCACCGGGATATATTATCAATGTAGTCGACCACACGCCACCGCTCTTTTTAAGAGCGATAGGTTTGCGCATCGTAAAACCTGATATTATAGAAACTTTATTGGCATCGCCGTAATATTTGAATGTTACCTTTCTCGTTTTGCCCGTACCGGATATAAATACACTCTGCCTTTTGGGCTCGGGTTTTACTTCGGCGACAGGTTTTTCTTCTTTCGCGGTCGGTTCATTGGCCTTATCATCGGCTTTCGGTTCTTCCTCTTTCACCGAGGGAGTTTCCCCCTCCTGCGGAAGGTTTATATCTTCCACCGACAAATTATCCTCCGCGGAGAACTCCGCAAATTCTTCTTCCTGTACCGCACTTTGCGGCATTAAAGATGCAAAATCAAAACCATTAAAGAAAGCTCTATATATAAAAAATCCGAAAACGCACAATGCTACGATATCTACAAATATTAAAAATAACCAAATCTCTTTTGAAGTTTTTTTGCTGTTGTCTTGAATTTCTTCGGACATAAGGACCTCTTAAAAGCGGGCGAAGGGAATCGAACCCTCGTCTAAAGCTTGGGAAGCTTCCGTTCTACCATTGAACCACGCCCGCACAAACTCAACACTTTTATTTTACTAAAATAAAATGCCTTTCGGCAACTTTATTGCATCGCTATCCGAGAAGCCTGCTTTTATTTTCGAGAATAAATCGCAGAGCGTCTTCTTTAGTCTTTATTTTGCCTTCAACCTGCTCCAATATCACCTGTTCCATTATTTCGCCCACTTTAGGGCCAGGCGCGATTTTAAGCGTTTTCATTATATCGCGGCCGTCTATAAGACGTACGGGTGCGGTAAAGCGCTTTTCTTCGTTAAAATACTTGCCAAACAGGAAATTGAGCATTTGCATATGCCGCAGAGTTTTGCCGACGTTCTCTTTTTTCTTGGCTTCCTCCATAGTCATAACAGGCAAGACGGATTTCTTCATCAGGGTGGGTATCTGTCGCGGATTTACGTAGCTTGTGTAATCTGCCCAGCACAGAAGCAACATCGGAATACCGGCTTGGCCCAATTCCTTAAAGAATTTATATATCCCTTTATCTGTTACGATTTCGTTGCTGGCGAGATTGCTGGGGCGAAGATGATAATATATCATCTTGCATATAAGCTTTTGATTGTCGGAAGAAAATTTTAATTTCTTTAGCAGCTTCTCCGCCATTTCGCTGCCACGCTCTTCGTGGTGGAAAAATCTCAGACGTCCGTTTATCTCCTTGGCGGTGGCGGGCTTGGCTATATCGTGCAGCAAGGCAGCCATTTTATAAAGGGAAATATCCCGCGCGTAGGCTTTCAGCTTAGTGTGGTATTTAGGGAAAGCTCTTTTTAAATTGTTAAGCAGAAACTCAATGCGTTCCACCACCTTCATCGTATGGGTAAATACTCCCCCATCCCCGTAATAGCACAAAGCGCAACTTTTTTGCTTCGCGAGTTCCGGTATCAGAGAACATAAAACACCGCTTTCGTCCATTTTCCGCAAAACAGCGGCGGTATTAGGCGCGATAAATATGCGGCGCAGTTCTTCTTGTATACGCTCACCCGCGGGCTTAAACGCCAAAGCCGAATACTTTTTTATCAAAGAAAAAGTTTTATCCTCTATTTTAAAATTCAATTCACAGGCCGTTCTGAAAGCTCTTAGTAATCTTAAAGGATCTTCTTGAAATATCTTAGGCCCGTTGGCACGGACAACTTTATTCTTAATATCGGCGATACCGCCGTTTAAATCTATAATACCGTCTTTTTTGAGAGAAGAAAGTTTAATAAAAATCTTTTTTCCTTCTTTCTTCAGAGATATTTTTATGGGAGAGTTTACCGGATAAGCGAGCGCGTTTACGGTAAAATCGCGCCGTTTTAAATCCGTTTTAATCTCTTGACCGACAAACGCGCATAAATCTATCTGAAGGCCGTTTTTAGCGCTTACGCGCCAAACGCCAAATTCTTTATCCATTTCAAAAGCCGTAGCTTTTAATTTGGAGGCTAATTTCAAGGCACATGGTTTTACTTTTTCCCTTGGCATAGCCAAATCTATGTCGCCGGAATATCTGCGCATTAAAGCGTCACGAAGAGCGCCCCCGACATAATAACCGTCGGGGACGCTTTCTTTTATAATTTTATCTAAATTACTCATTCTATGCCTGCGGAGGAACGAGATGTCTCTTCCTGTTGTTTTAACTTCTCTACTGCCATGCGGCGGAGGTCTTTCTTCAATATTTTCCTAAGCGAGTTTTTAGGCAGTTCTTCCATAAATTCGACGTCCCTGGGGCGCTTATAGTTGTCCAAGCTGTTCCTTAAGAACTTCCTAAAGTCCGCTTCGTTAAATTCAAGGCCCTTTTTCTTGACCGCGTACAGTTTGATAAATTCCCCGCCGTGTCCATCGGGTACGCCGACAACCGCGCATTCCTCTATGCCGGGATATTCATTTATTACATGTTCTACCTGCGCGGAAAATACCTTCAGGCCTTTGATAATTATCATATCTTTCTTCCTGTCACGTATAAACAGGAAACCTTCATTGTCTATCACGCCGATGTCGCCGGTCTTAAACCAACCGTCTTTATCAAAAGCGTCAGCGGAGGCCTGCGGGTTATTATAATATCCGTGGAAAACATTGTCGCCCTTTACGCATATCTCGCCTTCCGTATTTCTGGGCAATTCGTTGCCGTCGTCATCGGTTATTCTGATCTTCACGTAAGGAAGATTTATACCTATGGAGCCCGCCTTTCTGTTATGCTCAGTGTTTACACTGACTATCGGGCTGGTTTCCGTCAAGCCGTAGCCTTCCAATATCGGAAGATCAAGTTGCTTTTCAAAATGGGCCTGCGTTTCTTTATTAAGAGGCGCCGCCCCCGATATGCAAAAACGTACTTTTCTAAAGGCCCAATATTGCAGATAGAGTTTTTTCAAGCCTTTAGCTTCCTTGGCCAAAACGCTGTAAAGCTGCGGAACGGCTATCATTAAAGTCACGCGTTCTTTGCCCATAAGATGCAGCCAAGCGGAAGCGGGCGTAATATTGGCCATCACCACCACTTTAAGCCCCAAGGTCAGCGGCAGCACTATATTGGCCGTCCAAGCCAAAGTATGGAAAAGCGGCAAAATACACAAGAATACATCGTCTTCCGTTATTTTAAAGGAAAGCACCGTTGAATATACGTCCGACATTATATTCTTATGCGTCAGCATAACGCCTTTGGGAAGGCCCGTCGTGCCGGAGGTATATAAAATCATCGCCAAATCTTCATAAAAGGGCCGCACGCTTAATGTCTGCGGGTTAAAGCGACTGCTTTCCACCGCCGGCCAAAACAATTTTATATCCTTATCTTCAAGTTTGGCTACGCTTGATTGAATCTCATCAACAGAAAATATATATTTAAGTTCCGGAATATCCTTTTTTATCGGGGCATAATGGCGCAGGAACTCCGCCTGCGTAACCACCGCTTTGGCGCGTGAATCAGATAAAATGAACTTCAGCTCCTCCGCCTTGGAAACCATAAAGTTTATCGGTACGCTTACCGCGCCTATTTTGAAAAGCGCATAATTGGTAATTACGACTTCCACGGAGTTGCGCATCGCTACGGCTACTTTATCGTTCTTTCTTATGCCGTGTTCCCAAAACATATCGGCAGTACGGTCTACCTTCATAAGGAGCTCGTGGTAAGACCAATGCTTGCCGTTATATACTATAGCGGTAGCCTCAGGTCTTTTGTATGCGCTTGAAGTAAGCGCGGTATACAGATCTGTTGAATTGATTTCCATATTTATATTTTACTATTTACGCTTAATTCTTACAAATTGACACTGCCCTTTAACTTTAACGACGGGAAGCAAAAACCTTGTCTTAAAATAATAAAAATATTATCATTTATGTAATTATGAAAAAGTATATCCTCTCCCTTCTGCTTTTTATAGCGGCGTATATCGTCGCGATGTATCTGACTCAAGAATATACAACTCTTAAACCGGCGGGTTCGGCCCCGGCCAGGTTGTCGGATTTCTTTGCAAACCTAAAGCCGAAAAAATATACAAAAGATTTAAATCGGCTTACTCCAATCGCGACAAAACGTATGACGCCGCAGCAGGAAGAAGAACTGAGAATAAAACAGGAGCAAGAACGCTTAGCCCAAGAGCAGGCTCGCGCAAAAGCTGAACAAATAAGATTGGCCCAAGAAAGAAGAGATCAAATCTTTAAAGAAAAGGGCTTAATAAATATAGAAACTTTACCGGTAAAACTATTTTTGGATATTCGTTACGCTACGGAAAATAATTTTTCCGGCAAGAAGCTTTACTCTTCGGACAAATGCTATCTCCAAAAAGACACCGCAGATGCTTTAGTTAAAGCCGCGCAATACGCCGCGCAGGAAGAACGCCCCTTTTATTTGTGTTTATATGACTGTTATAGGCCCCTTTCCGCACAGCAGGCTTTGTGGGATATTCACCCCGTACCCGGACAAGTCGCGAACCCGAAAACCGGATCCAACCATAACAGGGGTACCGCCGTGGACTTAGGCCCTTGCGATTATCAAGGATACCCCCTGCAAACACCTACACCTTTTGACGACTTCTCAGAAAATGCCTACGCCTATGCCAAAGAGGGTATTCCCCAAGAAGCCATAAGAAACCGTTCCGCCCTTCAGAAAGTTATGAGAAAAGCCGGCTTTACAACTATACGCAAAGAATGGTGGCACTTCAATTACAAAAACGCAAAAAATTACCCGATAGTAGATTTGGACTTTTAATCAAAAAGTTCCGGTAAGTATTTTATTGCGATTTAAAACACAAACAAAAAAGCGGCCATTTAAAACGGCCGCTTTTTATTGTTAAAATTTTCGCCAGATTATTGTTCGTACACCGGCTTTGTTTGGAAATTGGAAAAATTGTATTTACTCTCCCAATTATTTTTAAACCATTCGTCTCCGATTTTCAAATCCTGCTTTAAAGATTTTTCTTTTTCTTCTCGTTCCTCTTCCTGCGCCGCTTTTAAAAGATAACCGGTAAATTCCCTATTTTCTTTGGAAATTGCAAATTCCACCTGTTCTTTAAGAAGTTTGTATAAATTCTCGTCCTCAGATATTATTGAGCAGACAAGTTTCCTGTACGGCATCAAATATGCCGACAAAGCGAAAGCCTCCGGATGTTCATGAGCGGTATTGGTCAAAATACGTTTTATTTCCACCCTGTCGGCCGATACCGGCGTTTGATATGGAGGCTCGTTATTAGAAGCAACAAGATATTCTATCCCTATTGCCGCGGCTACAAATAATAATGCACCCATTCCTTTTTTGGCGTAGCGCGCGCTTCTTATTTTATCTACAAAAGCGCGCCGCACCTCTTTGGGTTGGCTTTTATAAATTATATATTTCTTAATATCCGAAAAATGGCTGTTAACGAAACGCCGCCGCTCTTTGCTTGGCATTTTGTGCCTCAGCCATTTTACGATAGCCTCTTCCTTCTTGAGCATACGTCTTTCAAAGATATAATCGTCAACCACAAGATATACATATCCGCCTATCAGCAGACTAACAGCCGTAGCCCCCAGCGGGTAGCCTTCTTCTGGCTGCAAATCATCGGGCAGCTGAGCAAGTAAAACTTCCACGTCAGTTTCGCTTATTGTCCGTTCTCGCGCAAATAACTCCGCGGGAAAAGAGATACAAAATATATTTAACGCAATAAATAATGACAATAATCTCTTCAACATATCGGCACCTCGACTCTCTGCAATATCCTTTATCTTATTTTATGAAAGGCTCCCCCTAACGGCAAGAGTCCTCAGCCCCAGACTATTCTAGGTCTTTAGACCTATATCCACAATCTTACGCAATTGGCTAAAAAGTTATTTTTCTCCCCCAATAAAAACATAGGGAAATAAATCCCTCTCTATCTTCAACAATAAAAAAGCGGGCGCCTTATTTTGCGCCCGCTTTTTATCAAATACTATTTTAAACGATTTCTTACTCGCCCCAAGTCCAAGAAGGAGTAAAATCTTCTACCGCTCTTAAACTGTCTTTATATTCGGCTTCTCTCATGGCATTATCGGTTTCGATGAAAGCATCAACATTCTCCGTTGAGAAAGCCTCTTCCACCTGTTGTTTTACAATTGCGAAAATTTCAGGGTTCTCGGCCAAAATGCCGTAAGCTATTCTCTGCTGATCTTCAGGTAAGCCATAGACATACAAAGCAAGTGCGTCAATATCGCTTTCCATCATTTTCCTGATTTCGCGCTCCAAAACCGCACGATTATTGCTTATCGCGGTTTCCTCTTTGGTATTATCATGTAAAAAGGTATATCCTATAACAGCCAATACTATACCCCATTTCCCGGCCTTTTTCGCTCTTACCAAAACTTTATTATTTCTCATTCTGGATAAGACATTAGAGCTTTGAGCCGAGGCCGGCATTGCCAAAAGTCTTTTGGCTCTGTTCATTTGGCCAATCGCTTTGTTGGCAGCAGTCCAATTGCCGGCCATCGTAGCACTCACTGCTTTCCAATAATTAGCTCTGCTAATGGCTTTTATCCTTCCGCTATGACGCATCGCCGCATTCCACTTAGCCATTTCCGCAGTTTCTTTGGCCGCCATTGATTTAATAGCTTGTTTCTGAGTAGCAGTTACCGCTCTTTTTTCCGCCGCATTCATAAGAGTCTGGTAAGCCTTAGGATCTTGCGAAGCTACATAAAACATACTTAATTCGGGATTTTTAACTATCTTTCTAATAGAATAAGCCAAAGTAAGCAAAGCCGCCGCACCGCCGCCTATAACAACCCCTTTTGGCAACCCCTCTTCTCTCTTTTCTATACTCTTCATATAGATTTCCACTTCTTCAGCGGTCAATTCCTCTTCCGGTTGATACTGGGCGTATGCCAAGCCGGAAAAGCATATATTCATTGAAATTATTGCGACTAAAAGCTTTTTCAACATTGTTTCCTCCGTTAAATTTAAACTTCCTTACATAAATTCTAAAAAACTATTCTTTTACCTGCAAGAGACTTTGGCCCCAACGGCAAATGGGTCTTTAGTCCTATACTAAAAAGCCCCGTCTTTAGACGGGGCTTAAATTTAATTGCTCTGCGTCGTATCGGCCGGCGCCGCAGGCGCGCTTGCCGGTATCTGCACATTGTCTACTACCGAACTCATACCGCGTTTGGATACATTCACCGTTAAAAATATCGAGGTTATCATTATCACCAATGCAACCGCTGCGGTAAGTTTCGTTATAAACGTCGTGGCAGTAGGTCCCGCGAATACGCTGTCGCTGTTTGAGCTGCCGAATATCCCGGCCGCGGAACCCTTCCCGCTTTGCATCAATATCAGCATTATAAGCAATATGCACGCTACCCATTGCAATACTAAAGCTATCGTGTACATGTTATATATTCTCTCCTAATTATTTTTTCAGCAATGCCGTAAGGCCCGGCAATTCCTTGCCTTCCACAAATTCCATGCTCGCGCCGCCGCCCGTAGAAGCATGAGATACCTTGGAAGAGGATATCTTCGCTTTCTTTAATACGTTCAAGCTGTCGCCGCCGCCGATTATCGTTATGGCGCCTTTTTCCGTCAATTTGACCAAGGTTTCCGCTATCGCGAAACTTCCTTTGGCGTATGTCGGCATTTCAAATACGCCTACGGGGCCGTTCCAGAATATCGTCTTGCATTCGCTCAAAGCATCTTCAAAAAGTTTAATACTCTTGGGGCCGATATCCAAACCCATAAAACCTTCAGGTATATTCGGGCTGTCGGTTACCACAGTTTCTACGCCCTCGGCAAATTCCTTGGCAGCAATATTATCCACGGGCAGCAAAAGTTTTACGCCTTTTTCTTTCGCTTTAGCCATAATGCTCTTGGCTTCTTCTATCTTGTCGGCTTCCAACAGGGAGTTGGATACATTATATCCCAAAGCGGTATTGAAAGTATAAGCCATACCGCCGCCGACTATCAAAACGTCTACTTTATCGAGCAAATTGTTAAGCACCATTATTTTATCTGATACTTTCGCTCCGCCAATTATTGCAGCAAACGGGCGGGCGGGATTTTCTAAGGCGCCGCCTAAAAATTCAACTTCTTTCTGAATCAAGAAGCCGGCCGCACTGGGCAGGAACTCGGTTATGGCGCTGGTGGAGGCGTGCGCGCGGTGTACCGTGCCGAAGGCCTCCTGCACGAAGAAATCGCCGAGTTTAGCGAGTTTCTTGGCAAATTCTTTATCGTTCTTTTCCTCTTCGGGGTGGAAGCGGAGGTTCTCAAGCAATACGATCTCGCCGTTCTTGGCGTTCTTTACCGCTTCTTCGGCGACTTCGCCGACGCAATCGGACGCGAAATGAACTTTCACGCCCATAATTTTTTCAACTTCCGGGGCTACCGGCGCCAAAGAAAATTCCGGCACTACTTTTCCCTTCGGTCTGCCTAAGTGGGCTATCAACACCAATTTGCAGCCTTTCCCTAAAAGATATTTTATCGTTTTTTCCGTAGCCGTAATGCGTTTGGGATTATCTACTTTTCCGTCTTTTAAAGGGACATTGTAATCCACTCTGACGACAACGGTCTTATTGTCTAAATTTACGTCCTGTATTTTTACGATATCATTAAGGTTCATTTTTTGTTTCCCCGGATCTATTTAAATATTATTTCAAATCTGACGGGCGGGACAGCTCTCTGCCTCGCCCTTTTTGCAAACTTATTTGTTTACGGAAGCCATATAGGCAATCAAGTCCAACACTTTGTGGGAATAACCGATTTCGTTGTCGTACCAAGAAATTACTTTAACGAAAGTATCGGTCAACGCGATGCCGGCTTTAGCGTCGAAGATAGACGTAAGCGGGCAGCCCAAGAAGTCGGAGGATACTACGGCGTCTTCGGTATAGCCCAATACGCCTTTAAGTTCGCCTTCGGAAGCGTCTTTCATCGCTTTGCAGATTTCCGCATAGCTGGCCGGCTTGGCCAAGTTTACCGTAAGGTCTACCACGGATACATCCAAGGTCGGAACTCTCATTGACATACCGGTCAATTTGCCGTTTAACGAGGGAATTACCTTACCCACGGCTTTAGCGGCGCCGGTGGAGGACGGTATGATGTTGCCGGAAGCGGCTCTGCCGCCTCTCCAGTCCTTCATCGAAGGACCGTCAACCGTTTTCTGGGTGGCGGTGGTGGAGTGTACAGTGGTCATTAAACCGTCGGTGATACCCCATTTGTCATGCAATACTTTGGCGATAGGGGCCAAGCAGTTGGTCGTGCAGGAAGCGTTGGATACGAATTTCGTGCCCGGGACATAAGTCTTTTCGTTTACGCCGACTACGAACATCGGGGTAGCGTCCTTGGAAGGAGCGGACATTACTACATATTTGGCGCCGGCTTTAATGTGGGCGGAGGCTTTCTCTTCCGTCAAGAAAAGGCCCGTAGATTCTACGATATATTCCGCGCCGACTTCGTTCCATTTAAGATTGGCGGGATCTTTCTCCGCGGTTACGCGGATTTTCTTCCCGTTTACGATCAAAGTGCTGTTTTCTACGTCAGCTTCAATCGTTCCGTCAAATCTGCCGTGCATAGTGTCGTATTTGAGCATATAAGCCAAATAGTCGACGGGAGCAAGGTCGTTAATAGCTACGATTTCAATATCATTGCGTTTTACGGCTGCTCTAAAAACAAAGCGGCCAATGCGGCCAAAGCCGTTGATACCAACTTTTATTGACATATTATAACTTTCCTCCAATTGGATTTTTTATTTCACATATATGATACTATTTTTTTACACCTTTTGAAATACAACCCCATACCCTTGCCTTTTTAGAACTTTACTAATATCCCCCCTTTTATTTGCGGAACTTAAAAAATGCTTTTATCCGCCAAATATTAAAAGCAAGCGATAAAAAAACCCCGGCCTGTTTCGCCGGGGTTTTTATTTGGATTCTTAAATTATAAAGAGGTATTGCCGTTCAAGTCTTTGGTAAGTTTTATCCCTTTTGTTTCCACATTTTCTTGCATCAGCTTGGTAAATTCGGAAGAGAATAAAGCATACTTATTAGTCTTGGTATAGGTGATTATTTGATCGTCGCTTACCGTTTTTATTCCCACAAGAATATTCTTGTCTGAAGACGCACGGTGAAACAAAGGCTCGCCAAAGTAACTTCTCCTGGCTTTGCCGTTTACCGTTATGAACCCGTCTTTTACCGAACTTATGGTTTGCTCTCCGCCTACCGGCGAGAAAAATACTCTCTTTAAAAACGATTCCTCGACATTGTCTTTCGGATCGATATTGGAAAGTATTACCGTTCCGTAATTATCCTTCACTCCAAAAGTAACTTTATCTGAGCTTACGGCCCACTCCCACAATCTGACACAAACATTATCGGCCGTAGTGCCTTTTTCCTGCAAACACAAATTGCTTATTTTTATCAAAGCGGCACCGCTTTTGTAATCAATAAATACTTTGGATATTTCACGCGCGTCGAATTCCAGCGATCTCCCGTTAAGCTCCAGTTCCACGCTAAGCGGGGTAAATTCCACCAAAGCGCCGGGGGCGTCGTCCCCTATATATTCCATTCTGTCAACTCTCAAACATTTCTCATGAGTAAGCAAGTAATCTTTATTCATAAGAGTGCCATAACAATGCGCCTCATAGAAGCCCGCACCTTCGCCCCAAAGACCGTCTTGCTTATAATTTAAACTTATTCTATAAGGGGCGCCATCGGCATCATAGTCTTCTATAAACAAATCTCTTTTATATGTAGTGGTAACCTTAAAAACCATCGGAGAATAGTTATACTTATAACTCCCCTGTTCCGCTGCAGCGTTTATACGGCTTTCTATTTCTTTGTTCAGCTCCTCATTCGCCATAAACGACGAGAAGTCGGCACAATAAGCCGCGCTGCCGATCCCTAATAAAAACGTAAAGACTAGTAATTTTTTTATTGACATTATATATCTCCTTGCTAATATATCTAAATTATAGTTATTCTCCCCCCCTCATTACAAGAGAAAAAGGTCCCTTCCCCAATTAGGACCTTAGACCCATCTCCGCTTCACCCAGGATAAAAGCAGAAAAAAAGCCGCCCCGAAGGGCGGCTCTTTGTCAATTAAAGGATTAATACCTGCCGGCGGAACCTAAAACCTTCTCGTTCTTCTCTTTATACATAGCGATAAGGTCGGTTCTGGCGGGGCCCAAGTATTTGCGAGGATCAAACTCGGCCGGTTTTTCGGCAAAGACTTTCCTGATAGCCGCGGTCATTACCAATCTGCCGTCGGAATCAACGTTAATCTTGCATACCGCGCTCTTGGCCGCTTTTCTAAGCTGCTCTTCAGGTACGCCTACGGCGTTTTCAAGTTTGCCGCCGTATTTGTTTATCGTTTCAACGGCTTTCTGGTCTACGCTGGAAGCACCGTGCAGTACGATAGGGAAACCGGGTAAGCGTTTTTCTACTTCCGCCAAAATATCAAATCTCAAAGGCGGTACGCTTTCGCCGGGTTTCACTTTAAATTTGTAAGCGCCGTGGCTCGTACCGATTGATATAGCCAAGGAATCCACGCCCGTTCTCTTTACGAAGTCCTCTACCTGAGCGGGATCGGTATAAGTGTGTTTCTCCGCGGAGACCTCATCTTCTATACCGGCCAATACGCCCAGTTCGCCTTCCACCGTTACGTCAAACTGATGGGCATAATCCACCACTTTTTTGGTTAAAGCGACATTTTCTTCGTAAGGGAGATGGGAACCGTCTATCATTACGGACGAGAAACCGGAGTCGATACAATCTTTGCACAGTTCAAAAGTATCGCCGTGGTCCAAATGGAGGGCGACAGGTACCGGCTGGCCCATCTTCTTCATCATTTCGATGGCGCCGCGGCCCATCCAGCGGAGCAAGGTGGCGTCGGCATAGTTTCTGGCGCCTTTGGATACCTGTAAAATTACCGGCGAGCGCGATTCCGTGCAGGCCGTGATTATCGCCTGAAGCTGCTCCATATTGTTAAAGTTGTAAGCGGGTACGGCATAACCTTCTTTCATGGCTTTGGCGAACATGTCTTTCGTGTTCACGAAGCCCAGTTCTTTATAAGAAACCGTCATAAAAAATGCCTCCATAAGTTTTATTTCAATTTTATTGTACTAATTTTGTTAAAATAAAGTAAACACGGCGTTCTATGCCGCGAATTTACGCCCGATAATACAGAGGTTTTATGACTTTAGACGAAATAATACTTAACAGAAGAAGCATACGCAAATTTAAAAATTCGCCCGTACCTAGAGAACTTTTACAACAATGCGCCCAAGCCGCCAGGCTCGCGCCGAGCGCCTGCAACAGCCAGCCGTGCAAATATGTCGTCATAGACGATAAGAAACTTAAGGAAGATTTCTGCAATACCGTATTTACCGGGGTATATGCCACCTGCCGAGATATGGCCCTTAAAGCACCCGCCATTGTGGCGGTATGCGCCAAAGCGGGCGGAAGCATAACAACCAGAATGGGGCAAATGGTAAGCGGCACGAAATATTATCTGGTAGACCAAGGCATAGCGGCGGAGCATTTTGTTTTAAAGGCGCAGGATTTGGGCCTCGGTTCCTGCTGGGTGGGTTGGTTTAATCCGAAAAAGGCAAAGAAGTTCCTTAAACTGCCCTTCGACGTCAAATGCGAAATACTCCTCCTAATCGGCTACCCAGACGAAGCACCCGCACCAAGGCCGAGAAAACCGCTGGAAGATATTTTATCCTATAACAAATATTGATTTCTTCAAGCCGACAAAAACGAGCGGCCGCCCTGTTTTGAGGGCGGCCGTTAAATTTGTGGGGACTCTAAGCGTGTTTGCCTTCAAGTTTCTCCAGCATTTTATTGAAACATTTATAAACAAACTCGGACTTGTAATCGATTATTTTTTTATTGTGGCGCAAATAATCGCCTTCGCAGGCCATTATCATTTTGTTCTTCGGAAGTTTCTTATATATATAATCGGTTACCACCGTTATATTCGGATACCATAAATTATGCACCTTCTTGTCCACCCAATGCTGCAAACCCAAATTGGGGATATCCAACCCTGCGGACGCCGCCCAGAAAACAGAGTTGAGCGCTATTATATACGTCTTATATTCCTTGGAGAGCAAAGAAAGCAGGTGGCAGGACTCGTTGAAGGAAAACTTTTTAATGTCAATTATCTTAAAATATTCGTCCACAACGGCCGATTTAGTTACGGAAAGCACCAAATACTCGTCCCTAAGCAGACGGCGGATAAGATCGTCCTGATACGGATAGGTATAGGCTGATCCGCGCGAATCGAGCTGGAGAAAAACTATCCCCTTTCTCTTTTTGGCCAGTTTAGAAATTTCCTCAAAAGTTTTACGGACTTCTTCTGAAGGCTCCGCGGAAAAGTAAAATACAGGGCGGGGCGTTTCTTTTTTAGAAGGCATAGCAAGCTGGAAAGTCTTAAACAGACTGTTTACCCTATGCGCCACTTTTACGTCATATTCGTAATAAACGGGCAAGACCAGGAAATCTTCCGGAATATCTTTAAAAGCGTCTTCGTAATTGTAATTTTTCCAAATAAAGGGATTGCGGTATCCGTCGAAATAGAAAACCTTTTCAAACGCGGGATTGGTTTGCAGCATTGTTCCCACTATCGGGGAATTGTTCCTATCGATATTTTTGGATACGTAACCGTAAAATTTAAGCTGAGGATATTTTTCTTTCAAAGCCGCAAGCATAGGCGTTGTATATAAATAGTCGCCTATACCCATAAAAAATATCAAAGCGAGCCCTTTTACGTTTTTATTTGCGGACAAAGCATTGTCTATATTGTAAAAAACATGCTCGTGCAGATACAAAGGGCGGGGCAGTTTGTGCCAATCTTTATCGATAGGCAGATATTCTTTCTTGCAGTTGGGGCAAGGCTTATCAAAGGAATACCACACACAGTAAGGGCTATGCATAAAACTGCCTAAAGTTTTATGCCAGCAATATCTCAACATCTCCTGAGCGACACAAAGGGGACGATACTTCCATAGTTTACGGTTGATTGTCATGGATATATTTTAATAAAAAAAACCGAAAGTGCAAATAAAAAACGAGTAAAAACCGCCAAAAGGACAAAAAAGCCAGGCTTATTAGCCGCAGAAAAAGACGATTAAAGGCTAATGCTCTTATTTTCCACAAGAAATTATATGACATGGCATTGTAAGGCAATAATCTCAAGATTGACAATACCCCCCAAAAGGTTACAGCAGCCGCAAAACGGCTGCATATAAACTGGACATAAAAGGGGTAAAATGTATAAACATTATAATTGTTGCCCTGGCCTCAATAAAGTTATACAATGTACAAGTCAGCGCGGATATGCGCAGGCATACGCGCGCTTTACTTAACTGAGGAGAATGTAAATGTCCAAGAAATTAACGGCGATGGACGGCAATACCGCGGTATCGCATGTCGCCCACGCAACCAACGAAGTAATAGCAATTTATCCTATTACGCCTTCTTCCACTATGGGCGAGATTTGCGACGCAAAATCCGCCAAAGGCGAAACAAATATCTGGGGTAATGTACCCGTAGTAAGCGAAATGCAGTCCGAAGGCGGCGCCTCTGGCGCGGTGCACGGCGCTTTGGCGGCCGGCGCTCTTACGACGACCTTCACCGCTTCGCAGGGGCTCTTGCTGATGATCCCCAATATGTTCAAAATAGCGGGCGAGCTCACCCCGACGGTATTTCACGTGTCGGCCAGAGCTTTGGCTACCCACGCTTTATCCATTTTCGGCGACCACAGCGACGTTATGGCCGTACGCCAGACCGGCTGGGCTATGCTCGCCAGCGCCAACGCGCAGGAAGCGATGGACTTCGCTTTAATATCCCAAGCGGCCACTTTGGAAGCCAGAGTGCCGTTCCTGCATTTCTTTGACGGTTTTAGAACTTCTCACGAACTTAATATGGTGGACGTAATCTCCAAAGAAACGATGAAGGAAATGATTGACGATAAACTCGTAGCCAAACACCGCGAGAACGCCATGAACCCCGAATCACCCACCATTCGCGGCACCGCCCAAAACCCCGACGTTTATTTCCAGGGAAGGGAAGCCGTAAACAAATTCTATTTGAACACACCCGCCATAGTAAAGAAATATATGGACAAATTCGCCCAGCTTACCGGCAGAAAATACGACCTTTTTGAATATGTCGGCGCGGAAGATGCGGAGAAAGTCGTCGTTATTATGGCCTCCGGCGCGGACGTCGCCCAGACCGCGGTAGAACGCATGAAAGGCGAAAAAGTGGGCGTACTTAAAGTGAAACTCTTTAGGCCCTTCAGCGCGGCGGATTTCATCAACGCGTTCCCCAAGACCGTAAAGAAAATCGCTGTTTTTGACAGAACCAAAGAACCCGGTTCACTCGGCGAGCCTTTGTTCCAGGACGTTTGCTCCGCTTTCTTAACCAACGAAGCGAAAGCCAAATTTGAAACTACCCCCCTCATCATCGGCGGAAGATATGGTATCGGCTCCAAAGAGTTTACCCCCGCCATGGTAAAGGCCGCGTTTGACAACCTAGACGCCAAAGAACCGGTAACCGGTTTCATCGTAGGCATAGAAGACGACTTGGGCGGCAAATCCCTCAAGACCCCGGTTTTGAAGAGAGATTCCTCCGAAACCGCAACTTTCAATGCCTTGTTCTACGGCTTGGGTTCCGACGGTACCGTAGGCGCCAACAAAAACACGATGAAGATCATCAGCGAAAAAACGGATAACTTCGCGCAGGGTTACTTCGTCTATGACTCCAAGAAATCGGGCTCTATGACGACTTCCCATATCCGCTTCGGCAAGAAATATATCCGCGCGCCTTACCTTATCGAGCACGCCGATTTTATCGCCTGCCATATGTTCTCATTCTTGGAAAGATACGACATTTTGGGCAAAGCCAAAGAAGGCTCCACCTTCCTCTTGAACGCTCCGTATTCCAAAGAAGAAGTTTGGGATAAACTCCCCAAAGAAGTGCAGAAGCAGATAATAGACAAGAAACTTAAATTCTATTCTATTGACGCTTCCCACATCGCTTTAAAGACGGGCATGGGCTCCAGAACCAACACGATAATGCAGACGGCGTTCTTCGGCATAGCGGGCGTAATAGAAAAAGACGCCGCCATTGACGCCATCAAACAGGCCATCAAGAAGACCTACTCCAAGAAAGGCGAGGAAGTAGTCAACAAGAACTACGCCGCGGTGGACGCCGCCCTTGACGGTTTACACGAGATTAAATATCCCGATCACGTTACTTCCACATTGGAAATGAAACCGCCGGTACCGGCCCACGCGCCCGAATTCGTAAAAGACGTATTGGGCAAGATAATTTCCAACAACGGCGACGAATTGCCGACCTCCAAGATGCCCGTAGGCGGCATATTCCCTACCGGCACCACCCAGTACGAAAAACGCAATATCGCTATTATGTGCCCGGCGTGGGACCCCGATACCTGCATACAGTGCGGTATCTGCTCCTTGGTCTGCCCACACGCCGCTATCCGCATAAAGGCCTATAAAGCCGAGGATATGAAAGACGCACCCGCGACCTTTAAGTCTGCCGACGGCAAAGCCGATTTGGCCGGCCTTAAATTCACCGTACAGGTGGCCGTGGAAGACTGCACCGGCTGCGGAGCCTGCGTGGTAAACTGCCCCGCCAAGAATAAGACCGACGCCAACAAGAAAGCCATCAATATGGTTGAACAGCTTCCTTTGAGAGCGACGGAAAGCGAGAACTTTAAATATTTCCTCGCTTTGAAACAGGCCGACGTCAAGACGAAGAAAGAGAGCGTAAAAGGTTCCCAAATGCAGAAGCCTTTGTTTGAGTTCTCCGGTGCGTGCGCGGGCTGCGGCGAAACGCCTTACGTTAAATTGTTGACCCAGCTCCACGGCGATCACTTGGCGATAGCCAACGCTACGGGCTGCTCCTCAATTTACGGCGGCAACTTGCCGACTACCCCGTATTGCAAACGCGACGACGGCAAAGGCCCCGCTTGGGCAAACTCCCTCTTTGAGGACAACGCCGAATTCGGTATGGGTATCCGCTTGGCTTACGATCAGCTCTTCAGCGATGCGGCCGCCCAGCTTACGGCCTTGAAACCGACCTTGGGCAACGACACTTTGGTTGACGAAATATTAACCGCCAAGCAAAACACCACCGCCGAAATTGACGTCCAGAGAGAAAGAGTCGCCAAACTCAAAACCCTCACCAAAGACGAGAGAATGCTCGCCTTGGCCGATTACTTGGTAAAGAAATCGGTATGGATATTGGGCGGCGACGGCTGGGCTTACGATATCGGTTACGGCGGTCTCGACCACGTATTGGCCAGCGGCAAGAACGTAAAGATATTGGTAATGGATACCGAAGTATATTCCAATACCGGCGGTCAGATGTCAAAAGCGACGCCTATGGGCGCGGTGGCCTTATTCGCCGCGGCGGGCAAATCTATGCCGAAGAAAGACCTCGGTATGATCGCTATGACCTACGGCAATATCTATGTGGCGCAAATCAACCTGGGCGCGAATATGAACCAGGCGGTACAAGCCCTCGCCGAAGCCGAGGCTTACGACGGCCCCGCTTTGGTAATCGCTTACGCACACTGCATAGCGCACGGCATCGATATGAGCAAAGGCCTCTTGGAAGCCAAAAAAGCCGTACAGAGCGGAAGATGGATACTCTACCGCTATAACCCGGCTTTGAAGGAACAGGGCCTCAACCCGCTCAAAATCGACAGCGGCGAACCGACAATCGCGCTTAAAGACTTTATGTCCGGCGAAAATAGGTTCAAAACGCTGATGAAGAACAATCCCGAAAGGGCTGAGCGCTTGCTCAAGATAGCCGAGCAGGAATACGCTTACAGACGCAAACTCTATAAAGAGCTTGCCGCCCTGCCCGGCGATGGCGAAGAAGCCAAGAAATAAACGCTTATTTAAGCAAAAAACCCGCGCTTTAAAGCGCGGGTTTTTTATTTTATCTCATCGTAATAAATAAAGAGCCTCCCCCTAAAAAATTCTTTGTTTATCTTTTAGACTGCCAAAATCAAAATATATCCGCTGGCAATAATAGTTATCTCATAGAATTATGATATATTATCGCAAAGCATTATAACAGCAAATACTCGATTTCCCAATTACGCCATTTACTGTGTTAAAAAGCTATTGGATAATCCCAGATAATAACTCTTTTAAGATACATAGAAAGAAAATCTATTTAAAAACTGCTTTTATATAAAATAAAACCCCGGCTGAATAATCAACCGGGGCTAATTAAAAGATGTCTTTAATGTTTTATCTGCAATAGTATTGATTACAGATTTCTTCTCCTCTGTTCGTCCAAGAATGGTGAGTCGTACAGAATGCGCCCGCCCAATGATCAGGGCAAGTGGCCCCATCGGACGGAGTCCCTACGGGACAAAATCCCGTACAGTTATAGCTCGTTCCCAAATATTCCCACCTATGGCCCAATTCATCCTTGATATCCGTTGCACAAATACACCTAGCAATCATACCGTTTGGGCCTTCTCTTCCGCAGTTTGCAATTTCGCAACAAATACTGCCGTCTGACGCTTTAACACTCCTATAACCGCTATTACAGGTCTCTACTTTAGTGCAATTTGTCCACTTACCGTTACTGCATGTACAATTATATTTACATGTTCCGTTTGATAAAGAACACGTCGGTTTCTGCGATTCCAAGCAATTATCTTCAACAGCGGCCAATTGACATACTTTCCTTACAATGCCACCGGAACTGCTTGCTTTACAAACTTTCCCGCCGCAACAGTCGGCATTGCTGGTACACGGGTTTTTCTCTACACATAGAGTAGGACAAGCCTCATCCCAGCCGCTCCAATTTTGAAGCACAAACAATCCGCTAGAGGTTTGCCCACCCTGGCAACAGGTCCGCATAGACGTGCTGCAACCGTTAGGCTTATACTCCACCGCCCCTACAGGTTTGCAATTGTTTATAACAAGATTTTGCGCATAAACAGCCAACGGAAAAGTATTTGCCACAATAACAGCGAAGGCTATCATCAAAACACAACTTATTTTGCGTTTTAAATAATTCATATTTTCTCCCTAACTAACCTTTTTAGCAGATATTATATATTTTACCTGCGTATTAATATATTAGCTTATTAATATAATTTTTTCTATACTTTTCAATGAAAAAATCTTATTTTATTACACTTTACGCTTATTTGTCTTGCCAAAATGGAAAACCCCTCAATACAAAATATTGAGGGGTTTTAAAAATACTTATGATTTGCTTAGTTCCAGGTTACGCCGCCGCCAAATTGACAGATGTACAAAGTGCAATTCCAACCGTTATTTATATCAGGCGCACCTACCAAGCCGCCACCATCATTGCGAAGCGTACACTCCGCACCTTTCATGGAAGCATTACATTGTCCGCATGCGACAGTGGGATCTGTCCCGCCTGAAGCCATATTACAACTATGCCTGTCCGTTTGGAAAACCCAACCGTAATCTAATGCTCCCATAGTGGCACAATAGCATGGATATTGCCAGTTATTGGGGCCTGTCTTACCGCAATTTACATTTTCACAGCAAGGGGAATCTGTTGTGCCTTTCAATATAAAACCGCTTTTACAAACGACACGCTTCGTACAATTTACCCATTTGCCATTACTGCATGTGCATATATAAGAACAAGTACCGTTAGGTATAGAACATGTCGGCTTTTCGGATTCCAAACATTCGTCCTGCTGGACATATGCGCAATATCTTAAACTAGCCCCGACTCCGGAAGGTTGGCTGCAAACCTTACCGCCACAGCAATCGGCGTCGCTCGTACACGGATTTTTATCTACGCATAGCTCGGGACAATCCTCATTCCAGCCGCTCCAATTTTGAAGCACAAACAATCCGCTAGAAGTTTGTCCGCCGCCGCAGCAGGTCCTTTTCTCTTCTTTAGTGCCACATTCGCCTTGAGGGCTATATCTGTACTCGACAGCTCCCACGGTATTGCAGCCAATCTGAACCAATTGCTGTGCATTAGATTTTATCGGTAATGAACAAAAAAAACATAAGACCGTCAAAGCAAATGGCATCAAGACTGTCTTTTTTACTAAAAAATCCATATCCCCTCCTTAACTAACCTTTTAATCAAAGAAATGTTCAATATACAATATTCGGATATAATAATATTTTAAAGCAGTTTCCATATTTTACAATATCTCTATTTAATATTACTATAAAAACGCCCCTCGTAAAGCAAGGGGCGTATCATAATACAGGTGAAAACTTAGTAATATATCGGGCCGTCTTTTTCTTGTATGCTGGAGTTGGCAAAGGAATCGCACCTGGCGACAGCCCATCCGCCGTCGGGATCCTCCTGGTAACAGCCCCAACTGGAAACGGATTCGATGTAGGAAACCCCGCAAAAATTCTTAACCGTTATTCCCTTTGAAGGGGCATATTGGTGACACATTGTTTCTACATAAGGGTGTCCCGATGGACACACGTCTGATTTTGTAATGCCATATTTGGGCTCATAATAAGAGTAGAGGTCGCAATCGCTCCATAATTGTTGCCACCAGTTCTTACCAGCACAGTCATCCCAAGGGTACAATCCTGACCAATATCCGCTATTGATTACATTACCGGACGGGATAGCGAGAGATATCTCTCCATCTTTAAAATAATATGTTATACTATTTTTTATTTCCCTGTACTTCATACAGACAAAGCCCTCCCCTTCCTTACAGGCCCATTGCGTGCATTGTTTGCCCCATAAATCTCGCTCGTAAGGTTTGGAACTCAGATCTTTCAAACAAACGGGAGCCGCGGGTTTGCTTTCGCACGAGGTTCCATTCCAACATTCGTTGTTGGAACATATATTATCGGGACACGGCTGATCCCACTCGGACCACTCTCCGTTGTTGCAGAGTGTTCTTGTCGATGTCTCATATCCGCATTCGTCATCGGCAGTATATTTATATTGAACCAGCCCTTGCTTGTCCTTATAAGCCCCATGAAATTGTGCGGCAGCAGATGCCGTAAACATTCCCAGGAAAAGCAGAGTGAATAACAGATAATTCCTATTTAACATAACCTTTAACCTCTAATCTAACATTTTGCCACAAATATTATATAAATATTACTCGCGAAATACCAACTTAAGCAAAATGAATTTAAATTCTGTTCACTTTGCCGTCCGCTATTTTATAGCATTCGTCGGCATATTCCGCCGCTTTTATATCGTGCGTTACCATTAGCACGGTAAGGCCTTCCGAGGCTGCCATCGCAAAATCCTTAAACACCTGTTCCTTGCGTTCGCCGTCCAAATTGCCAGTAGGTTCATCGGCCAAAAGAATTTTGGGGCTGTTTATCAAAGCCCTTGCTATTGCAACCCTCTGCTTTTCCCCTCCGCTGATTGAAGGCGGCATTTTATCGGCTAATGCCTCTATACCGAATTTGGCAAGCAATTTCCTAGCATAAGCAAAGTTGTTTCTCCCCTTTATCAAGGCGGGCAAATTAACATTTTCCAAAACAGTAAAATCCGGCATAAGGCTGTCAAACTGAAATACAAAGCCAAATTTGCTTAAACGGAGTTTGGCCCTCTTTTCTTCCTTAAGCTTCAGAATGTCTTTCCCCTCAAAGAGTATTGAACCGGCTGTAGCCCCGTCCAAAAGACCGATAAGATTTAAAAGAGTACTCTTCCCGCTGCCGCTGGGCCCGATAAATACTATAAACTTGCCCCGCTCTACATCCAAAGAAATATCGTCCAGCACTCTTATTTCGCCGCCGGCGTCATTATATATCTTCGTCAAATTCTTTATTTCCAATATCTTATCCATATCTTATAGCGTCCACTGGATTTACCTTAGAAGCCCTGTACGCGGGGTATATCGCCGAAAGGAAGCATAAAAAGTAACTCCCTGCCACTACGCTTAATATATCCCACAGCTGAAGGCTTACCGGCACCTTGGTAAGATAATATATGTCGCCAGGGAGTTCCACTATGTCAAAAGTAGCTATAGCCCAACATAATACCAAGGCCAATATTATACCCGATATTACCCCCGCACTGCCTATATATAAACCTTCTAAAATAAATATCCGCCTTATCCGAGAAGGACTAGCCCCCATCGCCCTCATAAGCCCTATATCCTTAAGCTTTTCCGTGCCGAATAAAATCAAATTTGAAGTTATATTCAAAGACGCAACCAATATTATCAGAGAGAGTATTATAAACATCATAACCTTTTCCAGCTTTAAGGCCGCATACAAAGTACTGTTTAACTGCATAAATGTTCTGACAATATATTGCCCATCGGTAGCTTCAGTTATTAAAGCGGCGGCCTCATCGGCATTGTCAAGTTTGTCCAGCTTAACCGATAAGCCCGTCACCCCCCCTTTAAGGCCTAAAAAGTCCGAGGCGGATTTTATATCGGTATAAACTATCGTGTTGTCAAACTCGTAGTAACCAGTCTTTAAAATGCCCGTAACTTTAAAGCGTTTCATTTTCGGCAATCCACCCGCCAAGGACCTGGGTGATACCAATACAACATCATCGTCTATATCTAAAGCCATATTATTCGCGAGTTCCGCCCCCAATACTAAAGGAGCTTCAACCCCTTCCCGCTCGAAACTCCCCTCTATCAAGGATTTGGGCAAATCGCTGGTGTTCTTTTCCTGTTCGGCGTCAAGACCGCGTATTACTACACCTTGGGAATAATTGGAATAATTTAATATCGCCTGCCCTAATATATTGGGCGCGCTGGCCTTTACGTGCTTAACGGAAGATATTATATTTTGGACTTTCTCATATCTGCCCTGCGGCATAGAACCCAAAACCATTATATGCGCCTGCGCGCCTATTACTTTGTTTCTAATATCGTTTTGAAATCCGCTCATTACCGCCAGAGTCGTTACCAATGCCGCAACGCCGACGCATACTCCAAGTATGCCTATTATCGTTGTAATAACGGTAAACACCCCTTTACTGCGGGAAAGCAAATATCTAATCGCGATGAAAGTTTCAAACCTCATAATAACAATTATATTAAATATTACTTAAAGATAGAATTTAAGAAAGCAAGGAAACATTTGCTCTAAAAACAGCAATATTTTTAATCCAAATAAAAAGGCCGGGTTGCCCCGGCCTAAAATCGTTCTTGCGCAGGGGGGGACTCGAACCCCCAAGCCGTAAGGCATGCGCCCCTCAAACGCACGCGTATACCAATTCCGCCACCTGCGCGACTGCTTAAATTTTCAACATATAAATTATACCATATATCGATTATATTGCAAAACCATTTATATAATCTTTTACGGCAGAACCTTTAAACAATGCAGAAAAATCCGCTATCGATTTATCATTATCCGATTTTACCTCGTCGGAGAAAGCCCTTATATCTTCCACTGCTTTGGCCTCGGAGGCAGCTTCTTTGGCAGATTGCTGTTGTTTTACAAAAAGTTCGTAATAATCACTATCCGTACCTACACTCTCGTGCAAAATGGAAGCTGTTATGGCTCTATCCTCGCCGCTTAACGCCAACACGTCCAAGATAAAAAATCCCTCGTTGTTTTTGTAAGCATTTTCCAAATAGCGTTTATATGCGATGCGTTTGCTGCTTATAGGGGTTTGGGATTTTTCGGAAGAATGATAAACATAAGACGCCGCTACCACTCCCGCTATCAAAATACCAAGTACACCTGCTTTTTTACCTATATTTTTAACGGATTGCAGACCTTTGGTCAGTTGGGCTTCAGTCTTTTTGGCTGCTTCTTCGGACGCTTCCCTGGCAGCATTAAACCCTATCGGGCGGCGCGGAGGAACGGCATTTTCGGCAGCTTCTTCCGCCGCTTCTTCCGCCAAAGAATTTATCGCTTCACTGTGCGAATTCAACGCCCCTATAATTTCCTCTACATATTTTACCAATTCGTCTATATAAGCTTTATTCGTCTGAACAAGTTTGGTATTTTTCGCCACCTTTCTGTTTATTGAAACATCGTCTTTAATAGCATTGTTTATCATATTCTCTATCTTAGAGACTTTATAAGACAATACCAAATTGCGTTTTTTGAGCATTGCAATTTGCTTCTGCGTGTAATATACGTATATTCCTCCGCCAATCAGGGCCGCGCCTGCCGCACCGGCCGCACCGTATACATATACTTTCTTGTTAAATTCTTTTTCTTGGCTTGCAAGAAGCTGCTCAATATCTTCCAAGGTCACATTATTGTTTTTTCCCGTGCCTGTGGAAGCAAATACCGGCGTAGATATGCCCTGTATCATCATAAATACAGTTAGCGCTATTGATATGATTTTCTTTAACATAGCTCCTCCTATCTTGCTGCAGAAACAGTTGTTTATCTTAATTTTTATTTCCCTTTACTTTTAATAAGTAAATTCTAAAAGATAATCCTCTTGCTCACAAGAGCAATTAGACCCATTTTTCATATAGGACCTTTCGTCCCTTATACCGCCGCTTGGTTAAAACAAATAATAATCTAAAAATAAAATTGAAATAAAATACCGGCGCCGCTTTAATTAAAAAACAAAAAAGGCCGCCGCTTCTGCGACGGCCTTTTCTTTTTTGGTATTCCTAATTATACAAATTTGCAAGACTTCTGGTATCGTTTTCTTCTTTAAGTTTAGAAATAAAGTCTTCCAATTTGACATTCTCGACGTTTTTACCGCTTCTTAAGCGTATGGTTACAGTCCTATCCTGCACCTCTTTAGCACCGATGATTACGGTGTAGGGGACTTTCTCCAAATGCGCTTGGCGGATTTTCGCGCCGAGCTTTTCCCCCCTATCGTCAAGTTCCGGCCTTAAACCCGCCGCGGTAAGCTTATCGCATACTTCTTTTGCGTAAGGGACTTGAGCGTCGGTCAAGGTAAGAACCTTTGCCTGAACCGGGGCAAGCCACAGCGGAAATACGCCCGCATAATGCTCTATCAATATTCCTATAAAACGCTCAACGGAGCCAAGCATAGCGCGGTGTACCATCAACGGGCGTTTGCGCCCTTCCGCAGCGACATAGGTTATATCAAAACGTTCGGGCAAATTGAAATCGAACTGTATAGTGGAAAGCTGCCACGGCCTGCCGATGGCGTCTATCAATTTAATGTCTATCTTCGGCCCATAGAAAGCAGCTTCGCCAGCATGCGCCGTATAGGGGATGTTGTTAGTCTTTAACACGTCTTCCAAAGCGGCCTGCGCTCTATGCCAATCCTCGGATTTACCCGTATAATTTTCAGGATGTTTTTCGTCCCACGTAGACAGTTCCACCTTGAATTTTTCAAAGCCGAAAGTCTTCATTATATGCATGGCAAAGTTAAAGCAATCCTGCACCTCTTTTTCAATCTGTTCCGGCGCACAGAAAATATGGCCGTCGTCCTGAGTGAATCCCCTCACCCTCAAAAGCCCGTGCATTACGCCCGACCTTTCATAGCGGTACACAGTACCTAGTTCAAAAAGGCGCAAAGGCAAATCGCGGTAGCTTCTCAAAGCGGTATTGTATATCGCTATGTGGAACGGACAGTTCATCGGCTTTAATTGATATTTTTGTTCATCTACTTCTATCGGTTTGAACATACTGTCGGTATAGAAATTGGCGTGGCCGGATTTCTCCCACAGGTGAAGGCGCGCGATATGCGGCGTAGTAACTAGGCCATAACCCCTTTTAAGGTTTTCTTCTTTAATCCAATCTTCCAAAACCTTTCTTAGCATACCGCCTTTAGGCATCCAAAGCACCAAACCGGGGCCGACGTCGTCATTGATATTGAAAAGCTGCAGTTCAGCCCCCAATTTGCGGTGGTCGCGTTTGGCGGCTTCTTCCTGCTGTTTGATATAGTCTTTAAGTTCTTCCTTCGTTTCGAAAGCTATGCCGTATATACGCTGCATTTGCGGGCGTTTTTCGTCGCCGCGCCAATAGGCCCCCGCGGTATGGGTAAGTTTAAAATTATTGAGCACACCCGTATGCTCCACGTGCGGCCCGCGGCACAAATCCACAAAAGAACCGTTGGTATATATACTGATCTCGCCTTCGGGAAGCTCGGAGATAAGTTCTACCTTAAAGTCCTCGCCTTTACTCTTAAACAAGGCCTCCGCCTCGCTCTTGCTTATTTCTTTGCGAACGAAAGGTTCCTTGCTTTTGACGATTTGCTTCATTTTGTCTTCAATGGTTTTCAAATCTTCGGGCGTGAATTTATGATCCGACAAAAAATCGTAATAAAATCCGTTTTCTATCGCCGGCCCTATTCCCAGTTTGGTGCCGGGGAAAAGTTCCTGCACGGCTGCTGCCAATACGTGCGAACAGGAATGGCGTTTCATTTCAATATTATCCATAAGCTATACCTCCGCGGGAAAAACGTTCCCGCTTTCATGTCACTGCTGTTAAAATGTATAATTATTTTATCATTTTTTTATATTACGGATTATTTATGACTTCTTTTATCAAAAAATATCTTTCCCTTTTAAAACAGGATTTTTTCCTATATGCTTTACTCTCGTTGCCGGGCCTTATATTCTATTTTGTAGGGCTGTATCAGCTGGACGCCATGACGTGGACGGCCTGCACTTTGGGCGGTTTAAACAAATTCGCCGTAGAATTTCTTACCATCTCGGTAATAGTCAGCCTTTTTCACGTGATGGGCTTCACGAGGGCAGCCTTCTTTGCCTTAATACTTTTTCTGTACTATGTAACTATATCGGCCGATATAGTGCTCTTGGTCTATTTTAAAGAACGATTCGGCGTAAAATACCTTATGACCTTGGGCGGAGCGCAATATCAGTTTATGCTGGATATTCGTATGCTTTTATATTTGGCATTCCTTTACCTTTTCCCATTCTTTGCGATAAAAAATATGTGGCACAAACCCGGCCGCCACGCAAGCGCGAAGAAAATAGCGCTCTCGGCTGTGCTTTTGGTAGTATTGGCGCTGTTTACTCCTCTTAATTTTATGAAAGGATACGACGTATTCTTCTCCCAGCATCTTATGGATACCACCGTCGCGGGAATAATAAAAGAATTGCTGACGCAGAAACCGCAGTATAAGCAAATGGATATCCTCCCCGAAGATCTGCAAAAAGAGGCCGATAAATACAACCTCTTTAAACCCACTAATTTTACCAATAAAAACACCTACGACAGAATAATACTTTTGACTACGGAAGCCTTTTCCAATAAATTCATCAAAACGTTTAACCCGAAAATCCCCTCGGATGCTAGCGATACCTTCGATTTGCTGATAAAAGATTATCCCTTCGCCTCTTTAAAATCGGTAACGCTCTCTACGCTGTATGGGCTAAGCGTAATATTTTCCGGGCACCCAAACGCGGAACTTAGTTTTAACAATGATTATCCGCTATCAGTGGCAAAGATATTAAAAGAACAAGGTTTCAGAACTGTATTTTTGCGCGGCGCGAATGAAGAGTATATGGACGAACATATAATCTTAAAATCCGCGGGTTTTGATGAGATTTACGGCGCTAAATATTTTGAAACCATTCCCGAATACGCCCCGTATATCGCTTGGTGGGGCTTAACGGATAGGCAACTTTTTGATTATGCAGTAAAGTATTTAAAAGAGCATAAAGACGAAAAACTATTTATGAATATTCTAACGGTAGACACTCACGTCCCTACCGGCAGGAACGATTATCTGGGGCAGGAATACCCACCTTTAACCACCCCTCAAGACAATGAGGATTTACAGGATTTGTATAAACGCCCCAATATGCCGCGGGCTTTTGGCAATTACAACTACGATTTAAGCCTTTTTATAGTAGCCTTGGAAGACGCGGGAATCTTCGATGATAGAACTCTTTTGATAATCACTGCCGACCACCCCTTCTTTGCGAACTTGGATACGGGCGGGCTGTTTAAAGATTATCACCCTGTTTTTGACGAAGTCCCAATGATATTTATATCCCAAAAGCCCATTTTGGAAAATATATCGCCCGATCCGTTCAAATCCCAGCAGGATATAGCCCCGACGATACTCGCTCTTGCGGGCATACCGGCGCCGCAAGGGATGTTCGGCAGAAGCATTTTTGAGGACACCCCCCGCACGGTGTTTAATATCAAGGATAATTACATTGCGGTCAAAAATGCTTCAGGCACAAGGTTTGTACCCCTTAATTCCGGCAATAAGGAAGATAAAGCGCTGATACATTTGCTATACGGCGTATTAACCCAAGAAAAAGAAACCGAAATGAAAAAGGACAGCTAAAAGGCTTTCCACATATAAAATCTTGTAAGGGAATTTTTAGAAAATCAGATACAAATAAATATCCGCCCGTTAAAGTATTCCATTATAAACATCTTTACCGCAAAATAAAAAACAAAAACCCCGCCGCTAGGAAACGGCGGGGATTTTATTCGGAAAGTTAAGAAAATCAGTTCTCGGGCGCTTCCTGCCAGCCGCCGCCCAAAGCCTGCGCTATCGCCACCAATGCGCTAAGCTGGTTGCGCCGCGCCGCCGCGAGGCTCGTTTCCGCGCTTAACAAATTCCTTTCCACATCCAGCAAGTCCAAAATGTCTATAAGGCCGGCATTTTGCTGTTTCTGCGCCAAATCCAAGCTGCGCGCCAAAGCCTTTACCTGCGATGTGTTAGCCACGACTATTTTGCGGTAGAACTGATTATTAGTCAAAGCGTCGTAAGTATCGCGGTAGGCGTTTTGCGCCGCCTTCTCGTATGAGGCCAACATCTGTTTGTACACGGCTTTGGCCTGCCTATTTTGGCTCTTTATTTTGCCACCTTGGAAGACAGGCAGTATCAAACCGGCGCCCGCATTCCAAAAAGAGGTTCCCGGCGCCACCAATGTACCCAACTGGTCGCTGGCATATCCGCCCGAGGCTGTCAATACTATATTGGGGAAATACGCCGCCCGCGCCGCGCCTATATTGGCATTGGCCGCTATCAGCATGCCCTCTGCCGCTCTGACATCGGGGCGGCGCCTTAACAAATCTGCCGGTATACCCGAAGGAACTTCAGGAATAACTTTAACTTCCTGCAGCGGCGTGCCTTCTAGTTTGCCTTCTATTATCTCCTTTGGGCTGCGCCCTAAAAGCATCGACAAAGCCGTTTGAGATAAAGCAAACTGCCTTTCAAACTCCGCCAATGAAGCCTCTACCCCGGCCATTTCCGCTTCAACTCTCTTTAAATCTAACTCCGTCGAATAGCCGTTTTTGTATCTGACCAAATATATCCTTACGCTCTCTTTCCTCGATTGTAAAGTGCGTTTGGATATTTCAACTTGTTCCTTTAAAGTGATGTAGGAAAAATAATAATTGGCTACATCGGCCGTCAAGGTAAGCCTTACTGTATCCTTTTGTGATTCCGTGCTTAACAGTTCCGCGCGCGCCGCCTCGCTCAGCCTTCTGTATTTGCCCCAAAAATCAAACTGATAAGCCGCCGTCAAGCCGATATTGTACTGCGCCCAAGGGTGGCCCGTAGAAACGCCCGTCCTTTGAGCATAGCCCGTAGCGTTCAAAGTCGGCAGCTGATCGGCATAAGCCAAGCCAAGCTTCGCTCTTGCTTCCTCCACTTTGGCCATTGCGACAGTCAAATCCTTATTGTTGGCAAGGGCTTCTTCCTCCAAAGCGTTGAGGACGGGGTCGTTAAACATCTCCCACCACTTCTCGCTTACAAATACGCCAAAATCCTCTTCCTGCCCCTCAGGCAAAGAGAGTTCCGGCCTTTTGTAATTCGGCCCCATAAGACAGCCGCTAAACAATAAAGAAAATACCGTTAAAACCGTCAATTCTTTACGCATTTTCGCCCCCTTCCTTTTTTTCTTCAACGGTTTTCGGGCCCTTATCCTTGCCCGAGGTCAGCACGAAAAAGTACGGCACGAATAAAGGCGCCAATAAAGTCGCACCCAACATGCCCGCTACCACCGCCGTACCTATTGAATGGCGGCTGGCCGCACCCGCGCCGCCCGCCAAAGCCAAAGGCATACAGCCCAAGATAAACGCCAAAGAAGTCATCACTATCGGCCTAAATCTCAGTTTAGCCGCTTCTATCGCGGCCTGCGCCGCGCTCTTGCCCTCTTGCTTTATCATTACCGCAAATTCCACTATCAATATGGCGTTCTTCGCCGCCAATCCCACCAGCGTCACCAAGGCTATCTGGAAGTAAATATCGTTATTAAGCGTCGATATAAAAGCGCCGGAAGATATATAGGATATTTTCTGCGCCAAATCGCTCGGCAAGAAGTGCAAACCTCTTATATACACCCCCGCCAAGGCACCGAATATCGCAAAGGGAACCGCCATCATCACCGCTATCGGCAAGGACCATTTTTCGTACTGCGCCGAAAGTATCAAAAACACCACCAACAAGCCCAGCAGCAAAGCCATTGTCGAAGCGCTGCCAGTCAGCTTTTCCTGATAGGCCGAACCCGTCCAAGCCAAGCTGTAATCCGTACCCAATACTTCCTTGGCGGTTCTTTCCATAGCGGCCATCGCCTGGCCGGTGGAATATCCGCTGGCCGGGGTCACCAAAACCTTTGCCGCTTTAAACAGGTTGAAGCGCTCCACGGTGTCCGCGCCTTTTATATCGGTAAAATATACCAAAGCCGACAAAGGCACCATATCACCGCTGTCCGATTTTACGTATATCCCGTTAATCTGCTCTTTATGAGCCCTGTAATCGCCGCGCGCCTGCATCATTACCTTAAAGCTGCGGCCGAATTTGGTAAAGTCGTTTATATAATAAGTGCCAAATGTCGCCTGCAGCGTAGCAAAAAGGCTGTTAAGCGATACTCCCATCGACTTGGCTTTTATCGTATCCACCATTAATTTTAGCTGCGGTACGCTCGCGCTGAACGTGGTGGTAACCGATTGTACGGACGGGTCTTTCTGGGCCGCGCTTATAAATTTGCTTACGCTTTGCTCCAAATCCACGCTGGTGGCATTGCTGCCCCTGCTCTGGATATACCCTTCCAGCCCGCCAGTCGTACTCATACCGGATATCGGCGGCATATTAAAGGGCAATATCAAAGCGTTGGGGATATCCCGCATGCCCGCGATATATATCGACCTTATCAGCGCGCTGACGGATAAATCCTGGCTTTCGCGCTCCTTCCAATCTTTAAGAGTTATGAAAAACGCGCCGTAATTGTTCTTCATGGAGCTGGATATTAAATCAAATCCGCCAAAGGCCAATATATTGGCAACTTGCGGTTCCTGCTGTATTATCCCGCCCATTTTTGAAACGACGCTTTCCGTCTTATCCAAAGAGGAACCCGGGTCCAACATCACCGAAGTCATCATTATGCCTTGGTCCTCGTCAGGCACCAAGGAAGTAGGCGTAATTTTAAACAGCCCCGCCGCCAGCAGCAGCACAACGGCGAAAGCGCATAAAGCCACCGTACCGTGCTGGACAAAAAACTTAGCGCCAGATACGTATTTTTCCGTAAGAGATTCAAACTTCTTGTCAAACCACGCGAAAAAGCCGCTGTCTTTATGTTCGGGCTTTTTGAATATCAATACCGTTAAAGCGGGCGTCAAAGTCAAAGCGACAAGGCCCGATATAACCACAGATACCGCTATCGTTATGGCAAATTGCTGGTACATCGCGCCCGTCATTCCGCCCATAAACGATACCGGCACAAACACCGCAGAAAGCACCAACACTATCGCTACCAGCGGGCCGGAAACCTCGTTCATAGCCTCTATCGTAGCATCTTTTACGCTAAGGCCGCGCTCGTGCATTAAACGCTCCACGTTCTCTATTACGATAATCGCGTCGTCAACCACGATACCTATCGCCAGCACCAAGCCGAACAAGGTTAAAGTGTTTATCGAAAATCCGAAAAGCAACATTCCCGCAAACGCGCCTACTATCGATACGGGCACTGCCAAACACGGTATCAAAGTGGCGCGCCAATCTTTCAGGAACAAAAACACCACGGCAAATACCAATATCATGGCTTCTATAAGTGTATGGATTACTTCCTCTATGGATACTTTTACGAATATCGTCGTATCGTAAGGAACATTGTATGTCATATCAGGCGGGAAATTGGCCGCAATTTCCGCCATTTTCGCATCCACCGCTTCGGCAGTAGCGACCGCGTTCGCGCCAGGCGATAAATACACGCCTATCGGTACCGCCGGCTTTCCGTTCTGGGTTGCCACAAATTCATAAGTCTGGGAGCCTAACTCTATATCCGCTATGTCCTTGAGCCTTAAAGAGGTACCGTCCGGGTTAGCCCTAAGTATTATGTTGCCAAATTCCTGCGGGGTTTTTAAACGGCCTTCAACCTCTATGGAATATACTCTGTCCACCTTGATATCCAAAGGAGGCTGCCCTATTTTGCCCGCCGCTCTTTGAGCATTCTGCTCCTGTATCGCGGCTGCCACCTCGCTTGTGGATATGCCCAGCTTGGCCATTACGTCTGGTTTGAGCCATATTCTCATTGAATAATCGTTGGCAGTCATTACCTGCGCGTCGCCCACGCCCGAAATACGTTTTAAATCGTCTACGATGTTTACCAAAGCGTAATTGCCCATATAGGTGGTGTCATAGGTGGAATTGGGCGAAGTTATAGATATTATCTGTAAAATGGAGCTGGATTTTTTGTCTACGGTAACGCCGTATTTCCTTACGTCTTCCGGCAAGGACGACTGTGCAGACTGAACCCTGTTGTTTACGTTTATCATCGCTTGATCGGCATCCGTGCCGATATTGAAGTAAACGGTCAAGTTCATATCCCCGTTTGATGAGGATACGGAGTTCATATAAATCATATTGTCCACGCCGTTTATCTTCTGCTCCAGCGGCGCGGCGACGGATTCCGCTATGACCTCGGCCGAAGCGCCGGGATACTGAGCCTTTACCGCTATTGAAGGCGGGGTAAGCTCCGGATACTGCGCTATGGGCAAGTTGGTTATCGATACTATACCCGCAAGCAGGATAAACAGCGATATTACCGTTGCGAATATCGGACGTTCTATAAAAAATTTGGAAAACATTGTTTACCCCTTATTCTTCGCTCAAAACGTCATTGGCAACTATATTGACTCTGACTTTCTGCCCGGGTTTTATTTTCACCAGACCTTCGGTGATCACCACATCGCCCGATTTTAAGCCTTCGTTTATAAAAGCCCTTGAACCTGATATCGACGCCTTTACCGGCACCGATTCCGCCACGCCGTTGCGTTCCACGTAAACGGAATATCCATTATCGCCTTGTACCAAAGCGGAAACGGGTATTAAAATAGCGTTTTTATATGATATATTAGTCAAGCGAACTTTTACGAATTTGCCCGGCATCAATAAAGGCGACCTGTCCGGATTGGGGATCTGCGCTTTTATAGCTACGGAGGAAGTCTTGACATCTTCGGAGCTGTCCACGAAGAATATCTTGCCAAGTTCCGGATATACGCTGCCGTCGTTAAGCAATACTTCTACCCCGACTTCTTCCATCGCCAGGTTAATTTCCCCCGCTTTTCTGAGTTTGGGGGCATTGTCCCACTCCCTGCTGGGTACCGAAAAATTGACATAAAGAGGATTGGTTTGCACCATTGTCGTCAATAAACTTGAGGCCGGAGAGGACGGTGATATCAAACTGCCTACCGACTGAGCCTCTTTGCCGGTTATACCCGATATAGGCGCCTTGACCGTGGTATAACCCAAGTTGATTTCGGCTTCTTCCAAACCGGCTTTTGCCACTTGTTCGTTTGCCTGCGCACGCTCGTAGGCAGATAGGGCATCGTCGTGTTCTTTGGCGCTTACAGCATTTTCTTTTATAAGTTTTGCCATTCTTTCATAGTCGCGTTTTGTCCTTTTGACCTCGCTCTGCGCTTGAGCCAAGGAACCTTTAGCCTTCTCCAAAGCGACTTCATAGGGCTGAGGATCTATTATGAAAAGAGGAGTATCTTTTTCCACATAGGAGCCTTCCGTGTACAAACGTTCCTTCAATATCCCGCCGACTTGCCCCCTGACGTCTATGTTCAAAGAGCCGTCTATCTGCGCGGGATACTCTATATTCAAAGGCGCGTCTTGCCTGGTAACCGTTATACCGTTTACCAGTATTTCCTGGACAGATGGAGCCGCGCTCTCCCCGCAGCCGCACAAAACCAGACCCAAGACGGCCAAAGAAAAAATACCTAAAGTCATTTTTTTCTTCATTAAATTATCCTCTTTTCTATAATAAAATTATTGTTCCCCCAAATGGGACTCGAACGAAAATATTATACCATTATACTATCAAAAACAGTTATAATTATTCTATGAAAAACCCATATTTAAATAAGATAGCGGAATTGTTGTCCCTAATTGATACAACACAAGAAAACAATATTTCAAAAGCCGCCCAAATCTTGGCAGACACCATAGAAAACGACGGCATCATTTATACCTTCGGCGCGGGACACAGCCACAGCGTCGCGGTGGAAAACTTTCACAGAAGCGGCTGCCCCGCCTGCGTAAGCGCGATACTTGATCCTTCCCTCGCCTTTATGCCTTCGGCCCACGCCGCGACCGATATGGAACGCTTGGAAAACCTTTCCCCCATTATCCTTAAAAGGCATAATTTGACGAAAAAGGACTGTATTATAATAATTTCCAATTCAGGCAGGAACCCCGCCGGCATTGACGCCGCCTTATTTGCAAAAGAAAAAGGCCTTAAAGTCATAGTTATAACCGCCGTACAAGCCCATAAAAACACAAAGTCCAGACACTCAAGCGGAAAAATGCTGCGCGACTTGGCCGACGCTTTAATCGACAATTGCTGCACAAAACAAGAAACCGCTTTAAAACTAGACGGCAAAGACATCGCCCCCGTATCCACCATAGCGGGCGCGGCAATAATAAACGCCGCAATGTATCAGGCGGCGGAAATATTGGCGCAAAAAGGCGTCGCGCTGCCGCTTTACCTAAGCAGCAACGACGGCGGCGATAAAGTTAACACTTTACTAGCGGAGAAATACAAAAACAGAATACTCCACTTGCATTAGACAATTAAACCTATATCGAAAATAAAAAAAGCCGCCTTTTAAGAGGCGGCTTTTTCCATATAAAAATTGCCTATTTCTTTATTACGAAAGAATTGGGAGTATGCGCTATCTTTACTTTTATTCTGCGCCAGGCAGCGGCATCTTTAGAGCTTACTATCTTTTCAATGGCTTTATAAGAATCGTTGTTAAGCTCTTTAAAGTAGCGGCTGCGTTTTTGGTCTTCGTCCTTTTTAAAATCGCCCGTGTTAAACGCTACGATAAATTCCATATTGTTCGGCGCTACGGCAAAAAGAGGATCGCCGGACATCGCTTCGGCATGGAATAATCCGAATTTCAATTTTATGCATTTGGTATCGCTGCAATATTCGCCTATCTCACGCTCTTGTTTTTCCCTTATACCGAATACAACGCTCTTTCTGCTTACGTAAAATTTTAAGCCCTTATAATCAGCTACGCTATATTCCGACTTAGAGGGTATATATATATTGGCTTTCGGAAGATCGGCGTATTCTTTCTTTAAATCGGCATTGGCGCCTATATAGACAAGCATTATATCGCCTTGCAAATATAAAGGTAACGGAGTAAGCCCTTTTTTATTATTGCCGTAAATTACGGAGCCGTCTTTGATTATGGAGGTTATTTTCTCCCCATTTAAACGAACATTCTTTATTTCCTTTACGGTATCGCCGTTAAATGTCCAGGTTTTATATTCCTCGTATCTATCAAAGTTAAAACAATAGGAAGACCCTATAAGCCAATTATCGTCTATCTTGATAAGAGAGCATTTGCGGGTAGTGTCAAAAAAATGTACAACTTCGCCGGCATGGCCTGCATCGTCTATGCCGGTAGTCGTTTTGTCTATATCAAATTTTAAAGTTACAACGCCCTCTTCCGACGCACCCTGGGAAGCATATTTCTGATGATGTTGCTGCAAAGAAGCGTCCAGCTTTTGCGAGGCTGAATCCGAAATGGACATATTATATGAAGATATATCATTTGCAAAACATAATACACCACACATCAATAAAACTGCTATTATCCCAATTTTTCTTATCATTACGATCTCCTTTTCTCCTTAAGAAAAAATGCCTTTTATTTAATTGTATTTCTTTATACCCTGCCGTTTCAAGAGGAAAAAGGCCCTCCCCCACTTAGGCCTTAAGTCCTAATAAATGCTAAAATATATTTGCAGGAACCAATTTAATTATGGTTACTTGCGCTATATTTAACATTAACGGCTACGTTACCCTTTGGGGAACTAAAGCAAGGAGACTTATGATCCTCACCATAGACATAGGCAATACCCAAATATTCGCCGGCGTATTTGACGGCGATACCATTAAAGCACGCTTCCGCAAGACTTCGATAGGCTCCATAACCTCAGACGAACTGGGCATATTTCTCACCGCCATACTCAGAGAACACGAAATAAACCCCAGGGAAATAACCGATATTTCCATATCTTCCGTCGTCCCTTCCCTTTTAAGAACGGTTACAAACTGCTGCGCGAAATACTTCGGCATAAAGCCTTTTATCGTAGAAGCCGGAATAAAGACCGGTATAAAAATACCCGCCTCTTACGACAAACTCGGCGCGGACAGGGTCGCCGATTGTATGGCCGCAGTTAAACGCTTCCCCAATCAAAATCTAATCGTGGTGGACTTCGGAACCGCAAATACTTTTGACGCCATTTCCAAAAACAAAGAATACAAAGGCGGCGCCATTACCGTAGGGGTAGGGACATCCCTAAACGCGCTTACCAGGAATACAGCCCTGCTTTCAAACGTCGAAATAATAAAACCCAGAAAAGCCGCCGGCTGCACTACCGAACATCAACTGCAATCCGGGCTATACTACGGTCATTTAGGTATGATTAAGGAATATATATTCCGCTTTAGAAAAGAATGTTTCAACGACGAAGACGCCCTTGTCGTCGCTACGGGCGGCTTTGCCAGAATGTTTGAAAAAAGCGGAGTCTTCGACTGCTATGACCCGGACCTCCTGCTTGAAGGCATAAAATATGCTCTGGAAGTCAACCGAACGCAAGAAAAGAAAAAGAAAAGGGCCTCCAAATGAAAGACAAAAAAATCCTCTTTGTACTAAGCGGCTCCATCGCATGCTTTAAAGCTTGCTCGCTTATTTCGGCTTTGGTCAAAAGCGGCGCGCAGGTGCAGCCTTGCGCCACAAAAAACGCCCTTAATTTTATAGGGCAAGCCACGCTTGAGGGCCTCACCCACAGGAAACTTTTCTTCGATATGTTTACTTCCGACACTTATCTTAAACATATAGAGCTTAACAAATGGGCCGATATTACCCTGCTATGCCCCGCAAGCGCCAATATCATCAACAAAACGGCCGCGGGTATAGCGGACGACTTCGTTTCCACTTTGCTGGCCGCGCACGATTATAAAAAGCCGTTCTTTATAGCGCCCGCAATGAACGTCAATTTATATCGCAACCCCGCCACTTTAAAAAGCGTCCAAACGCTTAAGGACAGAGGCGTAATTTTTATAGGCCCCCAAAAAGGCCAGCTGGCTTGCGGCGACTGCGACGAAGGCAGAATGGAAGAACCGGAAAAAATATTGGCTTTCCTTAAAGAACGATTATGAAAATACTGATAACGCTCGGCGCTACGGCCGAACCGATAGACGGAGTTCGATTCATCACCAATTTTTCCTCTGGCGCGACGGGTAGTTTTTTAGCCGATTCTTTGCACAAGCAAGGACATAAAGTCCTAGCGTTATGTGCCAAAACGGCAAAATATCTGCCGAGTTCGTGCCGAAAAGATTTCTTTACGGATTTTGACTCCTTAGACAAACTGATAAAGAAAACTATAAAAAAAGAAAATTTTGACTTGATTATTCACCTTGCCGCGGTAAGCGATTTCTCGCCCAAAGTGATAATCTGCGGCGATAAGAAGCTGCTGCCCAAAGACGTAAAAAAGCTCCCATCCGACAAAGATTTGCAAATAGTATTAAAAAGTAATTTTAAAATAGTCGAAAGAATAAAAGACTATGCCGCCAATAAACCCGTACTCGTCGCTTTTAAGCTGACCAACGGAGCAAAAGGCAAGTCTGTTGTCGAAGCGGTGTCAAAAGTGAAGGGCGCGGATTTCGTAGTCCATAACGATTTGACGCAAATAACGCAAAAATCAAGGAGTTTTACCATTTATAAGAACGTCGTAAAGCAAAAGACTTGCTCGCTTGCGAAGTTACCCGATACAATATTGGCCCGAACTCTGGCAATTAAGACTTTTTAAGCAGAGTGACCATATACGCTCCGCTTAAAGCCAAAATAAGCCCGCAAATCTGATATAGCCGTATCTCGTCAAAACCAACAGCGAGCGAAATTACATAAGTAAACACGGGGTAGGAAAGTATTACGGCCGTGGCTTTGGCAAGAGGCATATTTCTTATCGCCTCGTACCAGAATTTATTGCGCAAAGTGTAAACAAATACCGCTATGTACAACAGCGAAATAAACGAAGGCCCCGATATCTTAAAGGTTATATCCATACCCAAAGGAAGGCCGATTAAAGCGATAACCGCGCTCCAAATAAATCCGTAAAACCCACGCGCCGCGGTTATAAAATCCACGCTGATGTCGGCGGGCAGCTTCTTGGCCGCGATATGTGATACTTGGAACATCCATACCGTAGCCAAAACCAACAGGTCGCCTTTCCACATGGGAGTATAGCCGTTTACCGCCAATATTAAAACCGCGCCGGAAACTATCATCAAGGTGCCGATAATTTGTTTAAAAACGGGCTTTTCCTTAAGGAATATCATAGCGAATATTATTGAATACACGCTTTCCGCTTGATTTAATATCGCTGAATTTGAAGGCGTCGTCCACCTAAGCGCAATCAATAAAAGCAAAAACGGCAAAGCCGTACCGAACAGGCCCATTACAGAAAGCCTGCTTCTGATCTCTTTGTCAAACAATTTGCCCCAAAGTTTATTTTTGGTAAGCCAAGGAGCATAAATCAAAAGGGTTGTTAAAGTTCCAAAAATAAGAACGAACGAAGGCGACATATAGTCAACGGTAAATTTACCGGCTATCGGCGAGCCCGCCGTTATAAAAAGGGCAAGCCACAAGGCTTGATTGGGTGAAAATTTCATATTTATATTTTATCAATTTTAAAGATGCCTCTCCTGATCAAACGGCATCTTGAGAGGAAAATTTTCAAGAGAGCGCTTATAGCCAATAAAAAAACCGGCCTTATAAAAGGCCGGTTTAAAAAGCATTACAAGTCGATATTTATATAATTGCCGGTTTAAAACCCTCATTCCCTACGCCATCAGCAGTACAGAAGCAGGCATAACAACCTGTATGATCTTGGCAGGTGGACGTAGGTTGAGAAGAATCTCCGTACGGTATACAAGAATAAGAAGGACCATGTTCGAGACCAATACAGTTACCGCCTCCGTTACCCATCAAGTTACACCAAAAATAACTGTCCTGCTTATAACATTTTGTCGAATAAGTTTCCTTCTTAAGGCAAAGACCTCCGGACCATTCATAGCCCGACGCACAAGTACAAGTACCGCTCCACATGGTCAAAGACCACCCAGTTCCTGGAGAACATGCGGTAGTACGATACTGCGTTCCGCTTATGGCATTGGCAACATTTCCGACGCAAGATCTGGTGGTAGAGGGTTTAGGTCTGCAAGTATTGGTTGAATCCAAACAGTAATTAGTTTCGCAAATAATTGCAGGCGGTTCGGCACAGCCGGTGTCGCCGCTTCCGCCGCACGTCAAGTAAGTTTTGCACTCCTCGCTTCCTTTTACTCTCAATGATCTCCAAGAAGGAGAAGAACAGTTCAATAAATTAGTTATACTCTTGCCGCCGACAAGGGTATTTGACATCAACATTGATACGCCGGCTACATTTGCGCTGAACAAGGTATTGTTGGTATTGACATTCGTTATAAATGTACTGCCCTGTAAATCCGCCGTACCGTAGACACTGCCGCTTACGTTCCCGCTTCTTATGGTACCGGTAGAAACGGTATTGGCGCCGGAACCGGCAGATATATCAAGAAATCCCTCAAAATCAGAAACTCCGTCAATATAAACCTCTCCGCCGACTTCGGAAGTCATATCATTGCCCATATTAACCATAAATTCTTCTTCCACGTTCAGTCTTTCGTGGCTGCCGTAAGGTACGGGGTAAAACGTTATATATTTTACCACGCGTTGGGCATTAACCGGCCCTACAAGAAGCAATAATGCCAAAATAAAAATATATTTTTTCATAAAGTTCCCTTCTTTCAAAGAAATAAACGAAATTCCAAGCGACGCCCTACTTTTCACGCAATACACCTTATACTTTAGTTATTCTTAAATTTAGCAAAAAAATCAAGCCCTATCAAGGATATTATTTTTCGTCGAATGTTTTTTCCTAAACAGTTCCGACACTCTGGGCAATATACCGTTGCACAAAGCTATCATAACTCCGTAATTGCTTACGGGAACCCCAGCTTTAACTAAGGCTGAAATACGCCGCGAAAGCTGCGTTTTGGTCACCATACAGCCGCCGCACTGAACAGCCAAAGCATATTCCTTCAGATTTTCCGGCAGAGGCTCAAGGCCGGGTATTATTTTAAATTCAAGCTTTTTACCGCTCTTGGCGCTTATGAGTTTGGGCAATTTGACGCGCCCAATATCCTCGCAGGTAAGCGCGCTGTGGTTGCACGATTCCAATATAAGCACCTTGTCGCCGTCTTTAAGCCCGCTTAAATGTTCCGCACCTTCCAAATACAAATCCAGATTCCCTTTAAGCCTGGCAAAAAGCATGCTGAAGCTGGTAAGCGGTATATTTTGAGGAACAATCTCGCTCACTTCCTTAAAGGCTTGCGAATCCGTAACCACCAGCTTAACTTTGGGATTGGATTTTAAAAATCCGTCAAGCTCGCCCGTCTGCAATACTACGCTTACGGCATTGTTGTCCAAAATATTTCTTATAGCTTTTACTTGGGGTAAAATTAACCTCTCCTTAGGGGCGGCGGAATCTATGGGGCAGACAAGAACGACTATATCGCCGCGTGAGATTTTATCGTCAAGGAGGACGTCTTTGCCCGCACTCGGCCGCAGCCGCCCCAAAGCCGACAGTATATCCTTAACGTCGGGCGACTTTAACGCACTGAAATTTACGGTCTTATCTTTAAATTCATCGGGGGCTTTAAAGTTTGGCAAATCGCTTTTGTTGTTGACTATCAGAAAAGGTATATTCTTTTGGGCAAACAAATCCAAAAGATTTCGCTCCGTTTTGCCTATTACTCCACAGCTTATAACCAAAATGGCAATATCAATCAGTTCCAGAGTTTGCAGAGTCTTACCCACACGCTGGGACGATAAAACAGTATTATCGTCTATACCCGCGGTATCGGTAAGGACGCATGGGCCCAAAGAGTCCAACTCGATAAGTTTGCGGACCGGATCGGTAGTGGTGCCGCGCTCCGGCGAAACTATGGCGGTATTTTGCCCGCTTAATCTGTTAATTAGGGAACTTTTCCCGCTGTTTATGCTTCCGTATATGCCTATATGCAGTTTATCCATATTTATATTGTATAATTTTATCGGAGGATAAAATAATGAAAAAACTTTTACTTGCCATTTTGGCTTTATTGGTCATAGCACCTGCTAATGCCCAAAATAAAAAGCATAATTTTGCGCTGTCATTTGAAACTTCAGATTACAGCTATAAAGAACCAAGCATAGAATATCCGCCGCACTGGACAGGAACTATGTACGGCGTTTCTGCGAAATATACCGGCAGAGGCTTGTTCTCGGATTCTGCGGAAGATTTCTCTTCAGACAGAAGTTTCTTGAGTTTGGAACTGCGCTATATGCAGGGTGACACCGACTATGACGGTTTTTTACAGGACGGAACACCATTTAAAGGCAGCAATATAGGCGATTATTATATAGAAGGCGCTGTAACTGCCGGTGCGGTTTATGACTTAACGCAAAATGGGCTTTCTTTATGGCCATACTTGGGTTTGGGCGCCAGGCATCTGGTAGACCGTTTAGACGACTTGGGCGACAGCGGATACAGAAGGGAATCCACCTATATCTACCTGCCTGTAGGCTTTAATTTAAAGCAGGATTTTTCCAAGGGGTGGAGCCTCTCTGCCAACGGCCAGTTGGACGTTTTGCTTTCAGGAAAACAAGCCTCAAAAGGAATAGCCGAAGTTGATATATACAATGATCAAGAAGAAGGCTATGGCTTAAGAGGCAGCGTCAAGTTGGAAAAGCAGTTTGACAAATTCGGGATATTCGTAGAGCCGTTCATAAGATACTGGCATATCCAAAATTCAGAAGAGGTTTTAATTTCCGACGCTTATTACGTTTACAGCTTTATAGAGCCGAAAAACGAAACAAGGGAATACGGTTTAAAAGTAGGTATAACTTTCTAGACCATAGTTTTAAAAAGCAAAGAACGCGGCCTCAAAAGGCCGCGTTTTTTATCGCAGGAATAAAGCAAAACTTAATTTAGGCGATATATTTTTCAAATATCTCGGTGGCTTTCGCCAAACAGTAAGCCTGCCAGTTTTCACCCCCCGTCACTTTCTCCATTTTTACAAAGGCATAATCTTTTTCCTCTTTTATCCGATTTACCGCCCTTCCCCTGCTTCGGCAGCATAGCACTATTAAATCTTTCCCCCGTTTATTCCAAAAAGTCAACATCGCCATGGAATATTCCGAATAATCTCCTACACTGGCCAAACCTATTTCTTTGCCTTTAAAAGAACACTCCATAATAAAATCCACTCTTGGCCATATCCCATTCGGCAGAGGAGATAGTTCCCCTTGTAAATATTTATCAATCTTATTGGGATACATCTTGTAAGAGGCCCCGTTTGAAATCAATATTTCCGCCAATTTCCTGCTCACGGTTGTTTTGCCGGTATTGCTTTTTCCCCTTAATGCTATTACCTTCATATCTTCTCCAATTTTTAAATAAGTCCCGATTAAAACAAAACTGAATTTAAAATATAATATAAAAAGGTTATTTAATTGTCAAAGCAAAAAAAACTGTTTTCCTATTTCCCTCAGTTTATATATAATACATTTAGGTATACCATATAGGAGAAGCAAATGAACCAATTTCAAAAATACCTCGCCAAGAGGGCTATTGTAGTACAAAACGCTCTCAGCAAAAACATAAAACAAATAAAAAACGCTCCGCAGATAATAATAGACGCAATGTCTTATTCCTTAAACGCGGGCGGCAAACGCGTAAGGCCGATACTTCTTATGGCCGCGGCGGAGGCTTTCGGTTTGAAAAATACCGACGTACTGCCCGCCGCCTGCGCGGTGGAAATGCTGCACACATATTCCTTAATACACGATGATCTCCCCGCTATGGATAACGACGATTTAAGAAGAGGCAAACCCACCAATCACAAGGTGTTCGGTGAGGATCTTTCCCTCTTGGCGGGCGACGCTCTTTTGACTTACGCTTTTCAAACGGCATTAAAAAACGGCGCAAATAAATCCGTAGGATACGAAAGGGCCGCTAAAGCCGCATACGCTTTATCCTACTATGGAGGAGTCAGCGGAATGATAGGCGGGCAGGTAGCCGACGTTTACGCGGAAGGCATTTTGGAAGGCAAGAGCAAGCGCGCTTCAAAACTTACCGCGACTAAATATTTCAAAGGGAAAACCCCACAGTACTTTTTACTGCCGAGCGAGGCCAAAGACGTTTCCGCCCAATCCCTGTTAAGCTATATCCACAAAAATAAAACGGGCGCTTTAATAACGGCCGCGGTGGAAATGGGCGCGATACTTGCTGGCGCGGAGCAGAAAGACCTTAAACTGATCGGCAAATACGCCGCCGCGATAGGGTTCGCGTTCCAGGTGGTAGACGATATTTTGGACGTCACCGCCAGCAAGAAACAGCTTGGCAAATCCAACAGCGACGCTCAAAACAAGAAACTGACTTACGTCACCCTTTACGGGTTGGAAGAAAGCAAAAAAGCCGCCCTTAAAGCGTTAAAAGACGCCAACGCCGCTTTAGACGCTCTTAAAACGGCAAAGAAAGATAAACTTAAACCTTTATACGATATGGCGCAGTTTATCGTCAGCAGATCTTATTAAACGGAGAACCTACAATGAAAATCCTTGATTCCATAAAATCACCCGAACAACTTCGCATGATAGACCCCAACCTCCTTCCGCAGCTGTGCGAAGAGATCCGCCAAACGATTATAAATACCGTCAGCAAAACGGGCGGGCACTTGGGCTCGAGCCTTGGCGCGGTAGAGCTTATTACGGCGCTTCATTACGTTTTTAACACTCCGAAAGACAAAATAGTATTTGATACAGGCCATCAGGCCTACGCCCATAAAATACTTACGGGCAGGCTGGCTAAGTTCAACACTATCCGCAAAAAAGGCGGCCTAAGCGGATTTTTAAAGATTTACGAATCACCTTACGATACCTTTGGCGCGGGGCACGCTTCCACCGCTTTATCGGCCGCATTGGGTATGGCCATGGCCAGAGACCAAAAAAAGCAAAACCATAAAGTGGTGGCGGTAGTTTCCGACGGATGTATGACGGGCGGCCTGGCCTATGAGGCTTTGCAGAACGCGGGCCAGCTAAAACCCAATATGTTGGTAGTATTAAACGATAACCAAATGTTTATCTCCAAGAGGGTTGGAGCCTTGGGCAGTTTCCTTACGAAACTTCTTACGGCAAAATACGTTACCGCGGCCGAAACGGAAGCGACAAAATTTATGAGCAATTTCGAAATCGGCAACAATGCCCTTAAATTGGCGTACAGGGCAAGATCGATATTATTTTCGGGCGCGCTGTTTGCGGAATTGGGTTTTAGATATTACGGCCCCGTCAACGGCAACGATATAGCGGAAATGACGGACGTACTTTCAAAAATCAAGGATATACCGGGCCCAGTCATATTGCACGTTGTAACCAAGAAAGGCAAAGGATATCCCCCCGCCGAACAAAAACCGACAAAATACCACGGTTTGGGCATATTTGACGCGGAAACCGGCGAAACCATCGGCAAATCCGATAAGATAACCTATACAAAAGCCTTTTCCGACGCTTTGCTGAAGCTGGCTAAAGAAGATAGGAACATCACCGCCATTACGGCCGCCATGCCGGAAGGCACGGGCCTTAATGCCTTCCGCGACGAACACCCAGACAGATATTACGACGTTGGCATCGCCGAAGAACACGCGGCCACTTTCGCCGCGGGCTTAGCCACGCAGGGAATAAAACCGATAGTGGCCATATATTCTTCTTTCTCGCAAAGGTGTTACGACCAAATCCAACAAGACATCTGCCTGCAAAATCTGCCTGTTGTATTTGCTTTGGACAGGGCGGGCATAGTCGGCGAGGACGGCCCCACGCACCACGGCGTGTTCGATTTAAGTTTGTTTAGGAATATTCCCAATCTTATAATCGCCGCGCCCTCTGACGAGAACGAACTCCAACACCTTTTGAAAACGGCTTTCGACTGTAAAAAGCCTTTCATACTCCGCTATCCCAGAGGATCGGGCGAAGGCGTCGCCCTGGACGAGGAAATGAAAGTTCTGCCAATCGGCAAAGGGGTATGGCTAAAAAAAGGCAAAGATCTTACCATACTCGCCATAGGCAACAGGGTTTACCCCTCGCTTGAAGCGGCTGATCTGCTTAAAAAGCATGGGCTTAACGCTGGCGTGATAAATATGCGCTTTGCCAAACCGCTGGACGTAAAGATAATAAAAGACGCTTTGAAAATCTCGCCGAATTTGATTTCCGTTGAGGATAATGTTCTGGCGGGCGGCTTCGGATCGGCCATAGCCGAAACGCTGGCGGACAATAATCTGCAGGCCAATTTGTTAAGGCTAGGCATTAAAGACGAATTTGTGGAACACGGCAAACAGGCCGAACTTTACGAAGATATCGGCCTCTCGGCGCAGGAAATAGCTAAAGCGGCGCTGAAAAAATTTAAATAGGACGGCATATAAATGAAAAAAGAAAAGAAACCACCGTTTATAAATTCCTACACTAAAGCTTACGAAGACATCGCATTCTTAAAAAGCGATGCGGCGCGCTCCGTAAGGCTGCAGCTGGAACTTCTTAAACCCGAAGTCGTACTGCATGAAGCGGGTATAAAAGAAGGTATAGTATGCTTTGGCAGCGCGAGAATAAGGCCGGAAAAAGAATCTCTAAAGCGCATAGCAGACATAAAGAAACAAATAAAAAAAGAACCTAAGAAAGCCGCTTTAAAACATCGTCTGGCTGAAGCCGAAGGCCTGCTTAAACTTGCCAAATACTACGACTATGCCAGAGAATTTACGGCCTTGGCCGTAAAGAAAGGCAAAAACAGATTTGCCATAGTAACCGGCGGCGGCCCCGGCATTATGGAAGCGGCCAACCGCGGCGCTTTTGAAAACGGCGGCAAAAGCATAGGGTTTAACATAACTCTGCCGATGGAACAATTCCCCAACAAATATATAACAAAAGGTTTGGCGTTTTTGTTTCATTACTTCGCAATACGCAAAATGCACTTGGTAATGAGGTCAAAAGCGGTTGTGGTATTCCCGGGCGGATACGGCACTTTTGACGAAATGTTTGAAATTCTTACCCTGGTGCAAACGGGCAAAAAAAGCCAAATACCGATAATACTCGTAGGTAAAGAATTTTGGAACGATATCTTCAAAATACACAAAGTGGCCGAGTATGGAGTAATTTCCAAAGAAGACCAGTTTCAAGTAGTCGAAACACCTCACGAGGCTTGGGACATCATAGCCAAATGCTATAAAATAAAATAATAGATATACAAAAAAACGCGCCGCTAATATAAGCGGCGCGTTTTTTATTGGACTTCACAACTTCCCAATATCATACAAAATATCCTATAAGACGCCTCCCCACATTATAACAGACAAGGTTTCCCCTTTAAAACTCAATTATTCGAGAAAATACACTTATATATCTATTTCAAAAGGAGTTAAACGGAATTTACTATCAAGAAATAGTTTAATTCAAAGTGCGGAATTGAAAAGTGAACTGTTTTTCAAATAAAATAAAAATCCATAGGCCTAGCTTGGGATTTTCACAATAAATAAAAAAGCCGCGTCTTTTAAACGCGGCTTTTAAAATAATATTTTATTTTTATTTATCTGCCTCTGGCGGAAGAAGGCCTAGGCCCGCCTGCTGGCGCCTGGGCCGCCGCAACGGGTGCTGCGGCCGTATTTGCCGCTTGTTGCTGCATCATAGCGGGCGGAACGATAAACGTCATTATATTATTCGATTCCGAAGTCGTCGGCGTTAAACTGCCGTCGGTAGTATTATAGCTGAAACGATATGTCAAGCTGTATCCTTCATTATTTGGCGGCAATTTTACCGCTATCGAATAATAAGAAGGATCTACGGAGGGTTCCGCGCTCCATTGTATTAACTGAGAGAAATTACTATGCGCGGCGTTTATTTTCTGTTCCAACGTGGAACCGTCAACAAAAGTATAGTTCTTTACGTTGGCAATTATATTGTTGGCTACCATTTCTTCAGGGCTTTCTTCCGGTTCTTCCTGAACGGCCGTCTCTCCTTCCAAGTCCAGCGTTTCCTCTACGGCGGGGCCGGAAACTTTATCTATTATATAATGGACAGGGCTCATCTCTTTTGGCAATATGCCCATCATGGCCAATACCGCCACAAAGCCCAATACCGCACACAGCAGAACCATCATCAAACCGAAAGCCTTTAGCCCTTTCATAAAAGGCGAGGGATTGCTAAGCTCAGCGATAGCTTCTTCTATGTTGGGAGTATTGTAATCTGCGCCGATAGGATCACCGGCCGCGACCATAGGAACCGTCTTTATAGCCGCGGGTTTTATTCTCTTAACCTGTCTGACGGAAGAACTGTCTTCCGCGGCGGCAGGTTGATTTTTTAAATCTGCCATTCCGGCTTGGGCTTCCACTCCCGGCTTGGGAGCGGCTGGCGCGGTCGCGTCGTTTTCGTCATACAAAGGGTTATCCTGCGAAGCTATGGTCGGCGGAACATAGTCAGATATAATGGACGTAGGCTGATCCAAAAAGACTTCTTCTATACTGCTGGTAAAAGTTTTAAGGAATTTGTCGTCCACATTATCCACTTGCATAGTACCGGCAGGCTCTTCCCCTTGCTCAGGCTGAGAAACTTGCTCGCCTGCCGGCGGGGTCGTAAGTTCTTCAAGGGAATTTACTTGTTCTTCCTCTCCGTTCGTGGCCGACGCTTGAGCGGGAACTTCTTCCTGCTCGGCTACTGCTTCCTCTTGGACAGGCAAAGCGGGCTCCTCTACGGGTGTTTCCTGCTCAAAGGCTTCCTCTTGTGGATGTTCTTCCGCTGCGGGGTATGACTGTTCCGTTGTCTCAACTTCTTCCGCAGATAATTGCTCAAAAGCTGGCTCCTTGGATTCTTCTTCTACGGGCTCGGCTATAGCATCGATATCACGCTCCAAGCTCTTTTCAATTTCTTCAAGCTCTTTGTCCGCTTTTTCTTTCTTTTTTTCCTCTTCCTTTTTCTCTTCGGCGAAAGTCTTTAAAATCGCTTCTTCTTCTCTATTGCCGACTGAAGCTACTTCCAATATTTCGGCTTCGGCCTCAACATCTTCGGGCTCGGATTTAACATCGGTCACAGTGTCTTCCTGTTCCGTCGTTTCTTTGGCGGGAAGCTCTTTTTCCTCTTCAACTTTTTCAGGTTCCGATTCCTCTTGCGGAGCTTCTTCCGCCTTTACTTCTTTCTCCTTTAAAGTTTTTCCCTCAACTTTATTTTCCTGTTTTTTCTCTTCGGAAGGCTCTTCCGCCGGTTTTTCTTCCTCAGAGGACTTTTTTTCCTCGGGCGAAGATATTTCTATCGTTTCTTTAGAGGCCAAATCAAAAGCCACCGGCGCACCGCTGTTTGCGGGCACGGCTTTTAGACGCATCGTATTCTCTATCGCCGATTCCAATATATCATCGCTATCGGGAATTTCTTTGGGTAAATTATCGTCCGCAGAGGCCTTCAAAACAACGGGTTCGCCTTCATTGGTTTGATGTATCTTGGAAAGAGCAATTTTTTCTTCTGGGATATCGCCCTCGTTCATCGGGATTAGCGGCTCTTCCTGAAAGGCTTTCAAAGCAAGCGCGTCTTTTACTAAAGGGACATTTTTCTTCTCGCCCGCAGAGGTCGAGGAATTATACATCGTCATAGAAGCCGTATAGTTTAAATTTGCTATATCTTTTTTAAGTTCGGCCACTTCATTTATCAGGTACTCTATTTTGTCAAGCAAAATTTGTTCTTTTTGAGAATACGCCTCCGCACTATCTTCCCTGCCGTAAGATTCCGGCAAAGGTTCCGGCGTATACTCGCCTGAAGCATCGTAAATATCTTGCTCGTCGTTTTGGGCCGTTTCCACGGTTTCTTCCGGCTGAACGGCATCCTGTGCCCCGTAATTTATAAGTTCGCCAGCGGACGTCCATTCCTGATTTCCGCCTTCAGGCGTTTCTTCCGGGCAGATTAACGTCTGTGCGTCAAAGCCCGGTATGCTTGACAGCGCTTCCGCTTCATACGGCTGCGGTAATACCTCGTCATTTATATATACCCAATATCTCATTTTTCCCTCTGCTGTTTTAATTTCCCTTAGAGAACAGTTTAGCAAATTATCAGTTAAATTTCTCTATAATATCTTCCTTTTATTGAAGCATATTTGCAACTCTTTTCGCCGCGTCCTCGTGATCGGTTGATACTTTGTAAAATTTTTCATAAGCCGATAATATGCTCTGCTTGGTAAAATTACTGTTGACCGGCAAAGCTTTTATCGTCGTATCTACACTTTGCTCCGGCCAGCCCTTTTGAAGCATATCCAAACCCACCGACGCCGCAAAAGCCGTTATGTTTCCGTTTAGTTCACCTACAAGCAAACTTAAAGCGTAACCGTATTTGGATTCGTCGCTCTTCCAAAAATCATAGCCCGCCAATCGCCCGCGCAGAAATGCCAACACTTCGCCGCGGTCTTTAGTCCCCAAATAACGCTCCACCGCCTCGCTTTCCAAACTGCCTGCACTGTACAAAACTTTATTTTCCTTCCTAAACAAAGCCTGTGTTTCGCCGTCGGCTTCGGCTATCTTGCCCAATAGCACTTTTACGCCGATGTCGGCATTTTCGTATATGTCTTTATTATGCGGCAAATTCCTCAAAATAGAAACGAACCGCTCTTCCACGCCTTCCTTATCCGTCTTGCCGTAAAAAGCAGACGTTATCAAATCCTCATATCCGTTGAAATATTTATTGCTTGATACCGAACGCAAAAACAGCTTCTTGCCGCGGTTATAACTCGCTTCCCGCTCCGCCGCAAGCAAAGTGTCGTTGCTGGCGTCCGTCATAACTTTAAAGGCAAGCGCCAAATTCTCTTCGGGATAGTCAGCATACGGAAGTCGCTTTAAGACGGCGTCCAAAGTTTCCGCTATCTCTTTGGGGGTTTTCAACTTCAAATATTTAAAGGCGAGAAGCTGCAAATCGTCCGGCAAAATATTATATTTTATCTCTTTAGCCAAAACGGCCGCGCCGGCGGCTTCCTGCGAAGTCATTTTCAAAAGCAATACGCGCGCGGCAAATTCGTGCGACCAGGCAAAATCGGGGTTGGCTTTCGCTATCTCTTGCAAAGCCTCTTCAAATACTGGCTTTAGCGCTTTGCAGCACGGCTGGGTATAATAGTCCGATAACGCATTCACCGCGGCGGAAGATAATTTCTTGCTCTCCGCCAAAGCCTTAAGATACTTTACATTATCTTCTATTACCGAGGGAGATTGCTCTTCCAATTTTTCGGCTTCGGCAAGCATTGCGTCGACTATCTTGGAGGCTTCCTTAGAATTAAAATCTATTTCCCCCTCAAAAGAGGCCGACAGCTCCCCCCAGCGCTTTATGAAATTCTTCTCGCAGCAGACGCTCCCGTAAGCGTTTAAAAGCAACCTGAAGTATTTTGCGTCCAACGACAATTTGGAGCAAAGCTCAGATACCGCACGGGCGGAAAGCAATATCTCCACCCTAGCCTGCCCCGCCTTTAGAGAAATCTCGTTTAACAATATTTTGGCTATTATATAATCGCCTTCGATCCCTTCGGGCAAAAGTATATCGCGCCGTATTTCTTCTACGGTCTTGCTCATGGCCGCGACTTTTTCCCCGTCTGTAAAACGCATAGCCAATAGGCCGATTTCCAATCCGCCCGCTTTCGGCAGCACCCCGGAAACCGCTTCTTCCGCATTAAACGTTTTGACTGATTTCTCTTCTTTCATACTTATATATTATATACTACATTTGCGCCGTTTATGAAATGCTTTCATAAAACGGTTTAAGGAAATTTATATTCTTCTCCAACTCCTCTTTAAAGTCCGCTTCTTTAATATAAGGCATATTGGCTTTTATATTTTCCACGCCACACGCTATCGCCGCCCTAAGCATTATCTTGGCGCATTCTATATCGGGCTTTATCACGGGCGCTATCTTGGGTGAGATTTCCTCCGTCATCTGCAAAGTTTTAACCGCTTTTAAGGCCGTTTCCAAAGGCACTTTCGCGCATTGTTCCAACGCGGCTTTTACATACTCCTCACGCTCTTTGCTGCCGCTGGGCAGCTTCTTGGCGCTGATATATTCCTCATAAGCGTCGGCATCCTTTTCCGCGCACTCTTTTAAAGCGTCCCTAAGCAATATAAATTCGTCCAAAGCCTCGTTTAGTTCCTTCTTGCTCTGAGGGGCGGTGCTTTTCATCTTCATAGTTACCGATATAGCCATCATCGTAAGCGCGCACCCACTAGCAGCCGAAAACGCCGCCACAGCCCCGCCGCCCGGCGTAGCGCTGCCCGATGACACCGCGTCTATAAAACTTTCCGCTCCGTTTTGCCAATTGTTTACCATATCTTGCCAGACTCCAAATCAGAATATTTCTTTATTCTAAACATCTTCAGACGCTGTTCGTCTATCCCCGTACGGCTGAAAAACACATGCTCTATCGCGCTTGCGGGCATTATGTACGAGCCTTTCTCTACTCCCTTAGGGTCCTGTTTTAAATCAAGCCATACAAGCAGAACCTCTTGGTCTTTAAAGTCTTCCACTTCCGCCTCCGCGGCCGCCCTTAAAAGACGTTCTTTATCGGCTAAACCCGCTTCTTTTACCACCGCGCTGTGGTATCCGTTCTCCTTGGCAGCCATTACGTCTAAATGCGTATCGCCTATTACAAATACCTCCTCCGGCTTAAAAGCGTGTTTAAATTCTTTGCCCGCGCGTTTTACCGCGGCCGCCAAAAGCTGAGGCCGTTTTTCCGCGTCCCAGCCGAAGCCGCCCGTAACAAAATACTTCGCAAGGCCGGCAGACTCCAGTTTTATCTTCGCCGCTTCTTCCACATTACCAGTGGCAAGCCCGAGCTTCACATCGGGATATTTAAGCAAAGTCTTTATAAAATCTTCTACCCCGCTAGCGGCTTTATATTTTTTGCTCTTTTGCAAAGATTCTAATTCCTCCGGCAGCAGTTTTAAATATTCTTCCTTAACCTCTTTTAGCTGCTTGGCCGTAGGCGCTTTGCCTGCCGCGCACTTGTACATATAAGCGAAATTCTTTTTATCCGATACTCCTATAAGCTCGTTTAAATCGTATTTCGGCGTTTTGCCCGTTATATTTTCAACCGCTTTTGCCAAGCTCGGCACGCCGAACGCGCCCGTGTTTAACAATGTTCCGTCTATATCAAATAGTACAAGTTTCATTTTTCCGTACCTTTCCTTATTGTGTTTGTTACCATATAGGCCCCGCCCATCGCGAGCAAAAGCCCCAAAATCTGTGTCATCTTCAATTTATCGTATCCCAATGCCGCCGACAATAAATACGTAAATACCGGATACACCAATATTACCGCCGTGGCTTTGGCCAAAGCCATATTCCTTATGGCCTTATACCAGAATATATTGCCTATCAAATTGTTGAATACCGCCATAAACAGCAGTATCAAAACGCTCTTGAGCGAAAATCCGCAATAAAACGGTACGTCAAAACGCGTCAGAATAAAAGCCGTCGGCACCGTACATAGAAAACCGAACAAAGCCCGCGCGCACACTATAAGATTATCCGGTATATCGGCGGGCAGTTTCTTGGCCGCTATATGCGATACCTGAAACATCCACACAGTAGCCAAAATTATCAAATCGCCCTTAAGTTTTACGCTTAAGCCCTCGCCCGCCAAAAGCAGCCCTACGCCGCAAATAAGCACCGCAGTGCCAAAAAGCTGTTTTTTTGAAGGATACTCCTTTAAAAACACAGCCGAAAGTATCAAAGAGTATATAACTTCCGTCTGATTGAGTATCGCCGAGTTCGCGGGCGTCGTATAATTTAAGGCTATGAATATCAGCAAATACGGCAAAGCCGTGCCGAATAAACCTACCGCCGCAAATTTAAAAAACAAATCCCGCCTAAACAAAAGCCGCCAATAACCTTTCTTACACAGCCACGGGACATATATCAGCGCCGTACCCAAAGTACCGAGCAAAACTATCGCCAATGGAGAAACGCTCCCCACAGCCAGCTTCCCGACCACCGGATATATCGCCGTTATTATTACCGACGACCATAATGCCTGCAATGGCGTTATGTAAGACATATTTAATTATAACATTTTAGGCGAATGCCCCCGCCGATAAACTTTCAGCTTCCAAGGCTAGTTTACACTAGAGGCCGCAATCCAAGTTTTGCCGTCAACGCCAATTGCCTAAATGGATTGCAAAGCTATCTTATCCGCGCACCTGCCAGAGCCTCGGCCATATCCGCTATGCGCCCCGCCGCCTTGAGCGGATTGGGGAGATTTAACTTCTCGAAATTGGCAGACATCTCCTTTATCACCTTCGGAGATGACAATATTTCCCGCAGAGCCCTATCCAAGTCTGCGGCCAAATTGGGGCTATCCTTAAGCAGCTTCACGCAGCCTGCGTCGGCGAAAATTTTGGCGTTGTAATATTGGTGGTTTTCGCTCGCGTAAGGATAGGGTATTATTACGGCGGGCTTGGCCATGGAATATATCTCCGCCAGCGAACTCGCACCCGCGCGCGCCACTATTATATGGGCGGCCTTCATTAAAGCGTGGATATCCTCCGCGTAGGAAATAACTTCCACATGCTCCATATCACCGTAAATGTTCTTTATCTCCTCATAGTCGCGGACGCCGGTAACGTGCAGAAAATGCAGGCGCTGCGTCTTGCTTAGCAAATCCTTGGCCGTAGCCGCCGCAGCCAAATTCAATGACCGCGCCCCGCCGCTGCCGCCAAATATCAAGATATTTATCGCGAAATCCGTAACGAAAGTCCAATAGTTGCGCTCCTCCACAGAGGCTTTCAGGCGAAACTCCTCCCTTATCGGCGTACCGACCAAATAGGAGTTCTTTATCTTCTTCTCCACCGGCAGGCCAAGCAAAAACATATCCGTAAATCTCGAGCATATCCTGTTTGCCAGGCCTATCTTGGCATTTGAATCGTGCACAGCCGTCTTTACACCCATCAAATGCGCCGTAAATATCAGCGGGAAAGATATGTACCCGCCCATTCCTATGCATACGGCTGGTTTATAACTCTTTATAAAACGTTTCATCTCCAATATGCTTAGAAGAAGCTTCCACAAAAAATCTATCCATTTAAAGATATTTTTGCCGCGCGGCATGGAAACGAAGTCTATCTCCTGATACAAAAGCTCGTTCTCCTCCAGCAGTTTCGCGCTCGCGCTGCCGCGTTTGATTATAAATACTACGTCGCGCCCCCTTGACGCCAATTCCTTGCCCAAAGCAAAACCGGGATAAAAATGTCCCCCCGTTCCGCCCGCCGCTATCATAAATACGTTCTCCACTCTATCTCCCCGCTTCCTTTAAAGCTTCCTTTTTCTCTATCGCAGATAAGTTCATCAATATCCCCATCATCGCCAGCGTAACCACTACCGAAGACCCGCCGTACGAAAAGAACGGCAAAGGCAAACCCTTCGTCGGCACCAAGCCAGAAGCAACACTCATATTAACAAATGCCTGGAATGTTATGCACAATGTTATGCCCGCTATTAAATAAGAGTTGAATTTGTCCTTAGCGTTCACCGCCAGCCTAACGCCGTGTATCAACAGCCACACAAAAGCGCCCAATATCAAAAAAGCACCTATCATACCCACTTCCTCGCACATTATCGCGAAAATGAAGTCCGTATGCGCCGCCGGCAAATATTCCAACTTCAAATCCGATCCGCCAAAACCCTTCCCGAACCAGCCGCCGGAGCCGATCGCGTAAAACGAATGCACCAGCTGATATCCGGTTGTGCCCGCCACTTCCTCCGGATTTAAAAATGATACAACCCTCTTTAACCTGTAAGGCTGGCGCCATATCGCTATCGCAACTACCGGTATAAGAATCAAAACGGCATATAATAATTTCGACACCGGTGCGCCCGCTATAAAAAATATCGCCAAAGCCACCGTGGTTATAAGCACCGGTATTCCCAAATCCTTGCCCGCCACTATTAAAGCCACCGTTATCGCCGTATATAGCACCGGCGTTATCAATAGCATATTATCACGCCGTTTATCGGGCAGTTTAGACAAATAGGCGCATAAATATATTATCAGGACCATCTTCGCTATTTCCGAAGGCTGTATATTGAAAAATCCCAAATTTATCCACCGCCTTACATTTGCCGCCTCCGGCTGCAATAATGCCCATATCAACAGGCCCCAAGTTATAAATAACATCCATACCGAACTGAATTTCTTTTGCAAAGCGCTGTAATACTGCGACAAAAACAACATCGCGCAAACGCCCAAAACATCAAATATTATCTGCCTTTTAAAGTAAGCCAAGGAATCAAAAGCGCTGGAAGAATAGGTAAATATCAAACCCGCTATTATCATTATCGCCGTAAAAGAAAGCAAAGTCTTGTCCAGAGGAAGAAATATACTCTTCTTCTTTATCGCGCCGCGGTGGCGTTTGGTAAGATTTGTCTTTTCCAAAAATATACTAGCCATATAGTTACCTTATCTTAAGCGAAGCCAAAGCTATCAGCATCAGCACTACTCCCACTATCCAAAACCTTACTATTACCTTCGGCTCCGCCACTCCCTTAAGCTCAAAGTGATGATGAAGCGGCGCCATCTTGAAAAACCGCTTCCCCCCCGTCGCGCGGAAATAGCCCATCTGTATTATTACCGAAAGCGTCTCCATAACAAATATCCCGCCCGCTATCGGCAATATCAGCTCCTGCTTTACGCATATCGCCGCCGTCGCTATCACCCCGCCAAGGAAAAGCGAGCTGGTATCACCCATAAACACTTGCGCGGGATATGAGTTGTACCACAAAAAACCCATACACGCCCCTATCAAGGCCGACAAAAATACCGATATCTCGCCCGCGCCCGATACGTATATTATTTTAAGATATTCCGCAAACCCGATATTGCCCGCCAAATACGCAAATACGGCATAAGCGCACGCACAGAATATCACGCTGCCCGCCGCCAGTCCGTCCAAACCGTCCGTCAAGTTGGTAGCGTTTGAGGATCCTATCACCATCAACATCGCAAACACCAAATAAAATCCGCCCAAAGAAAGCATAAAAGCCCCGTTAAAATACGGTATAGTCAATACGTCGGGATACATCGCGTTCGGCGGATACGCCCCCAAATAACCCACCACCGCCACGGCCGTTATAATCTGCACCACCAGCTTTACCCAGCTGGGCGCGCCGTTGGGGTTCTTCTTGACCAGTTTTGTATAGTCGTCCAATATACCCACAAAAGCCAACATTACAGATACAAATATCAATAACCAAACAAATCTATTGTCCAGCCTGGCCCACATAAGCACCGTGGAAAGCAAACTTATTATTATTATTATCCCGCCCATCGTCGGCGTGCCGTTTTTGCTAAGATGGCTCTTGGGGCCGTCCTGCCTCTGCACTTGGCCTATCTTATAGCTTCTTAACTTCCTGATTATAGGAGGCGCTATCAACAGGCTGATTAAAAGGCCCGTCAGAACGGCCGCGCCGCAGCGGAAGGTAATATAGTTGAATACGTTTAAAAAACTTAAACTCTCTTTTAGGTTAGACAGATAGTAAAGCATTTTTTCTCCTTACAGATTATTGTATAAATCCTCAAAATTCAAACCGCGCGATGCTTTCATAAGTATCAGCCCGCCCTTCTTGCAGCGCTCCCTCAGCGCGGGGATAAGCGCCTCTTTATTCTCGGCGTATTCCGCTTTGACCGCCCCGCCTTGCAAGACCTCATAGGCAGCTTTCATTTCTTTGCCCGCCAAATAAACTTCTTTAATACCCAATGCTTTTATCTTCTCGCCTATCTCCCTGTGGTACCTGGTGGATTGGGCGCCAAGCTCAAGCATATCGCCCAATACGGCCGCGGCGGGGCCTTCCTTTTCGGCGCGGCGCGACAATATCTCCAAGGCATTGGACATAGAGGCGGGATTAGCGTTGTAATAATCCAAAATAAAAGTGGAGCCGTTCTTTTCGTGCTCTTCAAGCCTAAGCGGCATGGGCTCATACAACGATATGCCCTTTTCTATTTGGTCTTTGAAAAGCCCCAAAGCTATCGCGCCGGCGCACGCCGCCGCCGCGTTTAAAGCATTATGGCGTTCCAAAGTTATGTCAGATTTGAATAAAGCCTCCCTATAATCAAAAACGAACGGCGCAACACCTTTTATTTTAATATCGGAATCCTCGCTGAAGCCGAAACTTAAAGTACGGCCGTCGTATTCCGTTTTAAGGCGGCGCAGCATGGCGTCGTCGTTATTGTAAATCAAAGTGCCGTAAGAGTTTATCGATTTTATTATTTCCGTCTTGGTTTGATATATCGTTTCCATATCGCCGAAAAACTCCAAATGCGCGGGCGATATATTGGTTATTATAGCGACGTCGGGGCGCACTATGGAGGCGATTTCGTCTATATCGCCTTTGTGCGAGGCGCCAAGCTCAAAAACGCCGTATTTATCGTCTTCGTTGATTTCAAGTATAGACAAAGGCACTCCTATTTGATTGTTGAAATTGCCTTTAGTATTGCACGTTTTACCCGCGCGGGCGCATATTGAAAGCAACATTTGTTTGGTTGTGCTCTTGCCGTTTGAACCCGTTACGGCGGCTATTTTTATATTGTGTTTAAGCCTGTGGTGCAAAGCAAGTTTCTGAAGGGCTTTTAAAGTGTCTTTGACTTCCAGCAGCGCCACGCCCGCTTTTAAGGCGTCTTCCCCGCGGCCTTCCTCGGCGATAATAATGCTCGCCCCCTTTTCCGCGGCCGCTTTTATAAATTTGTGGCCGTCGTGTTTCTGCCCTTTGATTACGAGGTAGCCTTCCCCTTCTTTTATGGTCCTGCTGTCTATGCTTAAGGAATTAAGCACGGCCGAATTGTTGGCCGCCGTTAATTTGCCGTCCAAAATTTTAGACAAAGATTCGTAACTTATATTGAGTTTCATTCTATCTCCTTATCGGGTTCAACCGCATATAACGTAAGGAACTTTGACGCTATCTCCGAAAATATCCTCGCCGATACCGCCCCGAACAAAGCCCGTTCGGGCTCGTCTAAGACAACCAGTATCGTAAACTTCGGATCGGACGCCGGCACAAATCCGCAGAAAGACGCTATATGCGCGCTCCTCTGATACTTCCCGTCTTGAGACATCTTCTCGGAAGTACCCGTCTTTCCACCTACGCTGTATCCTTTTATCCGCGCGCCTTTGCCGGTGCCGTTTTCCACTACGTTTATCAATAAATCTTTCACTTTATCGGCGGTATCTTTGCTGATTACCTGCCTTACTTTGGAAGGTTTGGCGTATATTTCTTCCTTACCGTCGGCGTATTTTATCTTATCCAGCAAATGCGCCTGCATTAAAGCCCCGCCGTTGGCTATCGCCGAATAGGCCGACACCAGCTGTATGCCCGTTACCGCTATCGTATAGCCGTAGCCGGATTTAGCTGTATCTATGGGCTTCCAGCGGGTATGGTCCCTTAAAATTCCGGCGGGCTCACCCAAAAATGATATATTGCTCTTTACCCCAAAGCCGAATTTCTTTACGTAAGAATACATCGTCCGCGCGCCAAGGCCGTGCGCTATCTTCGCCGCGCCGATATTGGAGGATACTTCCATTATCTCTTGTACACTTAGGCTCGGCTTTTCCTGATGGTCCCTTATCGTTATGCCGTCCACTTTCCACTTGTTATTCTCCATGGAAAATCTGTCGGTAATTTTTATCGCACCGCTGTCCAATGCCGCAGCCACCGCTATCGTCTTAAAGGTCGAGCCAGGCTCATAGACAAACTGCAAAGGCAAGCTGCGCCCGTCCAAGGAAGGATACGATGCCGCCGCCAATATATTGCCCGTTTTCGGGTCCTGCACAATGGCGAATGCGCTTTTTACTTTGTATTGCTCGGCGTATTTCTTCAGGGTGCTTTCCGTATAATATTGCCCCAAAGAATCTATCGTAAGATATACATCTGCTATATCCAAAAATTCTATTTGTTCTTTATCATATATTATCCCGCCGTAGCGCGCCTTCTTGACTCGTTTAGACTTGGTCTGGCGGGAAAGTTCGTCGTTATGCATAAGCTCTATGCCCGAAAGCCCCTTATTCCTGGAGTTCGTCGCGCCCAGTATATCCTGCGCTATGCCGTCGTAAGGATATATCCTGGTATAATGCGGCTCTATCTCTATGCCGCGCACACGCTCTTGGTTTATCAGTTTCTCCAGTTCCTCGTACTCCAGAGGAGTAACGTCTTTCTTTACATAGAAAAAATTGCCCTTGCTGTTCCAAGTTTTGTTAAGCTGCGCACGACTTACGCCCAAAGCCTTGGAAAGCACCTTAAAAAGTTTGTCCTTATCGTTTACGTTGCGCTTGCTTACCGCCACAAAATACGTTCTTAAACTCTCCGCCAGCACTACGCCGTTCTTATCGAGTATCCGCCCGCGCACCGTATCGGGCGCGGTCTGAGTATAAACCCGCTTTTCCGCCTTCGTCAAAAGTTCCTCGTGCCTAAAGGTCTGCAAATAAAACAGCCTAATTGCCACGGCGCCGCTCAACAGCAAACACAACAAAGCGCAAAGTTTAATTCTTGCTTTTACCGTCTTCATCTTCCGCCTTCAATACTATCACTTCCGAAGGCGCCGCTATACGCATGGACGCCTCCTCCGCCGCCGCTATTATCTTGTGCGGCGATTTGTATATCCCTATCTTATAACGCAAATATTGGTTGCGGGCTTCCTTAAAGGTTATATCCTCCATAACCGTAGCAACCTGATAGCCCGTCTTTTCCTTCTGCACGCGTTCCATCGCTATAAAAAGTACGAACAAACCGCAGAGAAGAATAATATAAAAAACTTTCATTTCACCCGCTCCATTACCCTTAGTTTCGCGCTTCTCGCGCGCGGATTTTTCTTGATTTCCTCCCAAGAGGGTTCTATTACTTTCTTGTTCACCAATTTGTAATCCCCGCTTGAAACTATTTCCTTAAAAGCCCGTTTGATTATCCTATCCTCCGTAGAGTGGAACGTCAGAAACGCCGCCCGCCCTCCAACTTTCAATATATCCTTAGCGACGTACGGCGCGGCCTTAACGCAGGCAAGTTCGTCGTTTACGGCTATCCTCAAAGCCTGAAATACCCTCGTCGCGGGGTGTATTTTGCCGCCTCGGCCGACAGTCTTTTCTATCAGAGCGGCTAAAGCCGTAGTCGTTTCTATCGGGCTTTCCCGCCTGGCCATACATATCGCCAAAGCTATCTTGGAGGCTTGGCGCTCCTCCCCGTAATTTTCAAATATATCCGTAAGTTTATCGGCCGAATATTTGTTAACTATATCGTAAGCCCTAAGCTCGCCGCGCCCGTCAAAGCGCATATCCAAAGGGCCTTGCCTTAAAAAACTAAAACCACGCTGAGCGTCGTCAAGCTGGTAAGAACTCAACCCCAAGTCAAACAAAGCGCCATCAACGCCGCTCTCGCCCGCCAAAGCCAAGGCTTTGGGCGCTTCGGTATAGCTTAAATTGAAAGTTTTAAGACGTTCGTCATTTACGTTTTCGCGTGCCATTTTTATGGCCTCGGCGTCTTTATCCAGGCCGATAACCTTCCCGCCCGCACCCAGACGCTTTATTATATGGCCGCTGTGCCCGCCCAAGCCCAAAGTTCCGTCAAGATAGATGCCGTTTGCATCGCGGACCAAAAGTTCCGTTATTGCCTCGGCCAATATCGGGATATGGATAAATGACGTCATTTGGCGGGCCCTTCCATCTTCTTTCTTAAATTGGACTGCCACGCTATCTCCAAAGCATTATCGCTGTTTAATGGCATACCGTACGCCCTGAACATCGCGCGGCCGAGCGGCAGGCCTTCTTTCAAATTCTTGCTGAATTGATAAAAGCCGTCCTTGCCGTAATGCTCAAAAAGAAATTTCACCAAACTGTAAGATTGGGCGTACCACATGGCGACATCGGGCTTTTCGTAGCCGTCCAATGTCTTAACTTTTAAAAATTCCTCAAAATCGATGTATTCCTCTTTGGCGAATTTAAGCCTAAATACGTTAAGCCATTCGTTTTCCTGCGGAGTTTGGTATAAAGACTGCACATATACCGCGAACCCTTCGCTGAGCCAGCGAGGCGTTGCCGTCGGTTCAAAAAAGCCGTCGTAATAGATGTGGGTAAGCTCGTGCATAAAATTGCTCTTGAAGTTAGCGCCCTCCATAAGATATATCGACTGCCCCAACACGTCCGCAGAGCCGCCGCTCCAATCGGGGCGTTTCGTATACGCGCTGTACATGCCGCGCGTCTTGAATATCATCATAAAAATACGTTTTACGTCCGTAAGCAATGAAAACGGCGCCACCTTCCTTAAAAAGCTGGTGTGCATAGTGGATATTAAAGCCTTAAAATCGTCCGTCATCGGGTAATATTCCCTATACATCAAATACGGGTTTACCTTCGCGGAGAAAAAGCCCTCCGGCAGCGGCGGGACGGGTTCCTCCCTCATTTGGGAAAGAACGGCCTGGACGTTCTTTATCCGTTCATTACGTTCTTTAAGTTCCCGGTCCGCGTCGTCTTCGCCCAAGGGCAAATCTATATTTATCTTCTTAGCGTCCTTGCGCCGCTTTACGCTGAACTCCTTTCTTTCTTCGTCTTTTACCGCACGGTATTTGCTAGCCACGCGCATATCGGGAACTTGGCTTAAAAAGCTGTCCTTGTTTTCGCTCTTTTCAGCCTTTATTACCTCTTTTAAACTCTGCGATACCTGCGCCTGCTTTAAAGCTAAATCTTTATCGCCGCTTTCCGTAAGAAGGCCCTCGTGGTAAGCAAAAAAACCCAATGCCGCCACCAAAAATATCGCCAATATGTATAATTTCTTCGTTATATCCATATTTTATTCTTTCCCAAATACGCACAAATGTCTTTCTTTTTCTTCCCCGTACAATTTGTACGCCAGGCTTGCGTTCTTATCGTATTTGCAATCGGCCGCCTTTAAAGAGGCCTCCCCCCAGCTGCCTTCTTCCGTCTGAAATGCCACAAAATACCCGCCGCGCTTCAAATCTGCCGTACATATAGGCAGGATATCGTCTATCTTGCCCATAGCGCGTTCAAGCGTAAAATCGAACGGCCCGCTCTGCCCGCCTTTGGATAAGGCCCTTATATTGTATGTCTTCGCGCCTTTTATCCCCAGCTTCATTATGCACCAGTCCATAAACATACAGCGCTTGCCCAAAGTTTCCACCAAAGTAAGCTCGCAGGAAGACCCCAAAGCTATCTTCGCGCTCAGCCCTATATACCCGCAGCCCGCGCCGTAATCGGCCAACGAATAGCTGTCTAGACCCGCGGCGAGTTTCTTTATCAAAGCCGCTGCCATAAGCCCGTCGCTTATGTGCCTATCCCAGATTTCCTGCCCGCTTGAAACGCTGGTCAAATTCAAATCACCGCGCTTTTGCCATACCATAGCCGCATAATCCGCCAGCGTTTGTTCTTGCTCGGGGCTTAGCTCAATACCGTTTTGCTTTAAAAAATCATGCCTTAATTCCATTTTTCTCCCTGCGGTACTTCTCTATATGTATGGCTATAAGCTGCAAATCCGCCGGTGTTATGCCCGGTATGCGACCAGCCTGCCCCAAAGTAGAAGGCCGTATCTTGGCCAACTTCTGGCTGGATTCTATCAATATGCCTTTTACAGCGGCAACATCAAAGCCTTCCGGTATAACTATCTTGTCGGCATTGGCCAAGGCCTTGGCTTCCTTTAAATTCCGTTCCAAATAACCGGCGTACTTGCGGTGAACCGCCGCCGTATTGCGCGCCGAAGCCAAACTCCATGGGTTTAAAGCGCTTTCCTCTATCGGGGCGTTTTCGTCTTGTATCAAGCTCTCCACCGCCGCTTTATAAGCCTCGAACCCTTTGGCGTAACTTGCCGGCAGGGAACCCAGCTTCAAGCCGTATCCGCTCAAACGCAAGTCGGCATTGTCCGTGCGCAGGATTATCCTGTATTCCGCGCGACTGGTAAACATTCTGTAAGGCTCGTTTACGCCTTTGGTTATCAAATCGTCTATCAAAACGCCGATATAGGCCTCGTCCCGCCTTAAAACGAAAGGCTCCTTACCCTGTACCTTCAAAGCGGCGTTTATGCCCGCCATTATTCCTTGCCCCCCAGCTTCCTCATAACCCGTAGTACCGTTGATTTGCCCCGCAAAAAACAATCCGCTTATATTCTTTACTTCCAAAGAGGCTTTAAGGCACGTAGGATCGGCATAGTCGTATTCTATCGCGTAGCCCGCGCGCACTATTTGCGCCTTTTCCAAACCGGGTACAGATTTTAACAGCTCATACTGCACATATTCCGGCAAACTGGTGGAAAAGCCTTGAATATAATATTCCTCCGTATTAAGGCCTTCCGGCTCTAAAAACAAAGGGTGGTGCTTGTTCTGGGGGAATTTTACCGCCTTATCTTCTATCGACGGGCAATACCTAGGCCCGATAGAGTGAATATTGCCCGAATATAAAGCCGATTCCAGCATATGCTCTTTTAATACTTCGGCCGTTTTATCGGTGGTGCGTGTTATATAGCATTGTAAAAATTCTCTGTCCTGCGGCCTGTTGAAAACCGACATCGGCGTATAAGGATTATCCGAAGGCTGCGGCGTAAACTTGCTAAAATCCACCGTCCGCCCGTTAATACGCATAGGCGTGCCCGTCTTCATACGGCCTATCTTTATGCCGCAGTCCTTTAAACTGGCGCTTAAGAAATTGCTTGCCACATCATTATAGCGCCCGCCTTCCAACATCAGTTTGCCGATATGCACCGTCCCCTTCATAAAAGTGCCCGGCGTCACTATTACAGTTTTGGTTCTGTATCTGGTTTGACGCAGGGTGTCCACCGCCGTTACGGCATTATCGGATAAAACCAAATTCTTGGCTTCGTCTTGGATTATGTGCAAATTGCTTTGCAGTTCCAAAAAATGTTTGTAGGTATATTGATAAATCTTCTTGTCGCATTGTACGCGGGGCGACCAGACCGCCTCCCCTTTGCCCGTATTGAGCATATGATAATGCACGGCCGCCGCATCGGTTACTTTGCCCATCGCGCCGCCAAGAGCATCTATCTCGCGAACTATCTGCCCTTTGGCTATCCCCCCTATCGAGGGATTGCACGACATCTGCGCTATCGTATCCAAATTCTGTGTTATCAAAAGCGTCTTGGCGCCAAGGCGCGCGCTGGCCAAAGCCGCTTCACAGCCCGCATGCCCGCCGCCTATTACAACAACGTCAAAAATCTCATCGTATACAAACATTTAATCTACTTCCCTACGCAAAACTTGGAAAATATTTCCCCCAATACGTCATCGGGGGTTATTTCCCCTATCAATCTTCTTAAACTTAGAACCGCGCTTCTTATATGCTCCGCCATCAATTCCAATTCCTTAAGGCGCGCCTTGGCACGGTTTAGTTCCCGTTCCGCATCTTTCAAAGCCTTGTAATGCGCGGCAGAGGTTATCAGAATATCGTCATCTCCTAATTTAGCGAGGCCGATGGCCTCTATTATTTTATCTTTCAGGGCTTCTATACCCGCCCCGCTTTTGCACGAAATAAGGCAGTCGTATTCCCCGCTTTGCGATATTTCTCCCTCACTTTTTAAATCCGTCTTATTTAAAACTTTCAAAACTTTCTTGCCCGTCGCTTGCGCCTGAGCCAAAATATCGGCTTGGGCCTTGGCGTCCAAGTCCGAATCGGCCAAGAATATTATTATGTCCGCATTATTCATCGCTTTGCGGCTGCGTTCTATGCCTTGCGCTTCGGCATCGTCGGCATGGTCAGCCCTAATCCCCGCCGTATCGGTAAGCACCAAATTAAAATCTTTTATCCTTAAAGAGGCGTCTACGGTGTCGCGCGTCGTCCCGCTTACGGGCGATACTATCACCCTGTCAAAACCGAGCAAAGCGTTTAAAAGACTGCTCTTGCCGCTGTTAGGCACCCCGACTATCGCCGTTTTTATCCCCTCTTTTACCAAGCGCCCCGCGCTGAAAGTGGAACTTAAAGCCTCAAGTTTCTTTATTATCCCGTCTATATATTCCCGTGTTTCAACTTCGGGCAAAGGCGCCATTTCGTCATCGGCGTCGTCTATGCGGACTTCTATCTTAGCCAAAAGTTCCGTAAGGCCCGCGCGTATTTCTTTAAATCGCTCCGACAAACGCCCGTCTAATATATTGAACGCCGCGCGGTGCGCGCTCTTGTTTTTGGCCGCTATTATATCGGCCACCCCTTGCGCCTGAGCCAAATCCATCTTCCCGTTAAGGTATGCGCGCATGGTAAATTCGCCCGCTTCGGCCATTCTCGCGCCAAGTAAAAACACAAGCTCAAGCAGCCGCGCTTTTATGTATTCCCCGGCGTGTACGCTTAACTCAAAACTATCCTCGCCGGTATAGCTCGCCGGCCCTTGATAATATAAAGCGACCGCGGTATCCAAAATATCTTTCCCGTCATGTATCTTTACCAAATACGCATGGCGCGCTTCAAAAGCGCCGCGCCCGGTAAGAGCTTTAAGTATTCTTAAACTATCGCCCCCGCTCACGCGCAATACCGCAACAGCCCCGCTTGTCGCGGCGGTAGCGTATGCGGCTATCGTATCTTTGGCAAAAATATCCATATATATATTTTACATTTTTCTTTGCGCGCATAATATGGCTTTTTTCAATCCGAGCCATAAAGCGCACCGGCAAATAAAAAACCGGCCTAAAAGAGGCCGGTTTCTTAAATTATCCCCTAAAAACAGATCAATATACCGTATTCCATTCGCGGGTGGTAAGAGTAAATTCCACGCGTCTGTTGCAGGCTCTGGCTTCGGGCGAATCGTCTATCTTGATAAGAGGGCGCCTTTTGCCGTGCCCGTACGTTTTGACTGAATCTGGATGCACGCCGCGTGAACATAAATAGCTCTTTATCGCATTGGAACGCGCGCTGGAAAGCCAATCGTTATATTCGTCGGAACCGACTTCGTCCGTATGACCTTCCACTATCAACTTCATCGAGCGGTCGGCAACCATTATCGCAGCCACCTTATCCAAAACCTCATAAGAGCTGGGTACCAATACTATGCCGTCAAATTCAAAATCCACGCTGGGTATCTTGCGGCTCGCCCGCATTTCGTCCACAGTTTGATTACGCCATTTTTCCTCGTTGGCGCGCTCGGGACACAAGGCACTTAAAGTAAACAAATCGCTGTCGCGTTTTACCTCTTTATTTTTGCGCTCGGCAGAATAACAACCGCCAAGCAGTATCGCCAAAACCGGTACTATAAAAAGAAATCTCATAAATTATCCTCCGTGCTATCAAAAATATTATAGCAAATCCCCTCCTTTTTTCAATCCGTATTTTTGGGATTTTAACCGTATGAAATATTTATCCACATTTATCCACACTTGGAGCCTCTTTTACCGCTTTTTGCCTTTTATTTATTAAAAAAGGACCTTTTTTCTAAAAATAGTTTTTAGCCTTTTTCTTACCTGGAAATAAATCTGTGGATAACTGCCGTTTTTTGTGGATAACTATTCCGCATACGCCCGCTTTTGCGCTCCGTCACCATTGGACATCGCCGCCCTATCCCCGACGGAGAATTATCTTTTTATCCCCAAAAAAACGATACTATTTCTTTTTTTGGCTGCCCGAGGCCTTTTTTGTGGATAACCCATAAAAATACGGGCCCTTAATCCCCAAAAGAATATAAGAGCCCGCAATAAATTAACCTTTATTTGCTTATTTTAAACGAAGCGTCAAAAGATACCGCATCGCCCGCCATTCCGGTGACTTTTACCTTGCCTGGCTGAGCGCCAAAAATCACGTTCATAAGGCCTTTGTCAAAGTCCCAAGATAAAAACGGGGGCGCAATCTTTAAGGAGGACGGTATGTATTCCGCTTTAAAATTTTTCTTGCCTTTTACCTCCAGCTTAAAGCCGAAGCGCTCCTCCGATGTGGCCGATGCGCTCTTTACCCCAAAAACGCCTTTGGCTTTCAGCGGAAGGATTTTCGCCTTGTCAAGGAAATAGCCCAAATTGAAAATATCTTTAAAAGACGGCTCCTTATTGCCGCTGTTATCCACGGTTAAATAGGCGAAATTGTCAAAGAATTTAAGCCCGTTTCCTTCCAAAACGCTTTGCAGCCTTATCATATTGCCCTTGCTGCCCAAAGCCCACAGGCTTATGTTCTTGTTTATACCTTCCAAATTGCCTGGCATAGCCGTATTAACGTAAAAGGACAAAGCGAAATTACCGAAATAATTACCCAATCCCGGCAAAGCGTTCAATACGGAGGCGCTGTACCCCTCACCCGCCAAAAGAATTCTGTATTCCTCTTGATTTTCCGCCTTGTAATTAACCTCTATATAAGGCAGAAGCTCACGAGTAAGAAAGCCTTCCAGCTCGGCCGAGGACGGTATTGCGTTAAAACGTACGTTTATATATAGACAACGTTCCGCGGCGCTGTTTCCAAATTCTTTATAAAGCGCTTCGCGCGGAAGTTCTTCCTTATTTATCACGTATACGGAACAAAACCGCGTTTCGGCTGTGTCGTAATCCTTAGGGAACACCACATTTATTTTAGGTTCGTATTTTAAATATTCGGAAGGGAAATAGACTATAACGTCCTCCCCCTCTTTATTGAATATGCGCATATCCCCCTCCGTCGAAACGGGGACTATTCGCACCTGGGCGGAAACAATAACCGCCAAAAACATAAGGCTTAGGAATAATTTCAGTTTTCTCATAATTCCATTTTACAAAAAATAATATGCAAGTCCCATAAAAAAATAGGCACTAATTCCGCTTTAAATAGGCCTTATGGCCCTGGGCAAAAGCAAAAAATAAGAATACAATTTATTATAGACTGATATTGATATGGTGTTTTTTTATGAATAATACTCTTAAATTTATGCTCGTGCTAGGCAACGGCAAATTGATAGCCACTTCAAAAAACGGGCGGGATTCTTTTTACGGGAAAGTTTCCGCCTGCTGCGGCAGAAAGCCAAACCTAAAGAAATTTGCCGCATGTCTGAGTTCAAGAATATGATTTTCTCATAACTCCCTCCTCCGCGGTATAAAAACCGCGGTTTTTTTATCTCTATTTTAAACATATAAATCCATTTAAAATCCGCCGGCCATCAGAACAAAACAAAATACCGCGCCCGGAGGATTTGCCTCTTTTCTCCGCCGAGTTTGCCCTGGGCGACTTTTCCCTTATTCTTTTATATAATGACTTTATGAAAAAATATATATTAACCTTATTTGTATGCACCCTAATATCGCAGCTTAACGCCGCCGCTAAAACGCCCGCGCAGTGTTTTGGCTCCGAAAGTCAAAAATTCATCTATGAAAAAGCCATATCAACAACAGAGGATAACGAAAGAATAACCGTATGTCTTAAGGATTTTCTAAAATCGGATAATCCCACCCATATAATGGAAGCTCTTACGGCTCTGCAAAAGTCAAATAATCTTTCCTACGCGCTTAGCCAAACGGTAAACATCTTAAAAAACGCCGATGACGCTCCGACGGCTTTTGCTGCGGCTTCGGCTTTGGTATCCGTATCGGAAGAACTTGCGCCTTACAATAAAGCCTTATTCAATATAGTTTCTTCCGCCAATCAGGAAGACTACAAAAAAACCTTGGCCGTAATCATATTGGCGGCCTCAAACGCGGTGGACAGCGGATATACTCCGTTCCTAAACCCGGCCTTAACCGCGCAGGACCCAGTACTTAAAGCCTATGCGGCAGCCGCCTACGCTCTGCTTATACCCGATACGAAAACAAGATTTATCAACGATATTATAACGCTCTACGGCTTTGACAAAGCCTTCGCTTTAAGAGCTTATCAAAATACGGGCCTAAAGAAAAAAGAGCTTTATTCCGCCTTGAAAACCGCCCTTAAAAATGAAGAGGAAATAACCCGCTTCTCGGCGGTGGAATGGATAGGCGACGACGGCGATAAAAAATCGCTCGAGGCTTTATTCTCTTTATCTTACGATGACGCTTCCACGATCTCGGCCGCGGCAAACGCTTTGGCCTCCAACTACGATATTATCGAAGCGAAACTCAAAAAGGAAATGAGGTCCGCACCGCAATCTTCAGCCGCAGCCACCTCCGTTATGACCTACGCGCTGCTGGGCGGAGAGCATTTCGACGATATAGACAAATATCTGCAAAGCTCCAACGCCAATGAACAGGCAAACGGAGCGAGGGTTGTCCTTTCCGTCGCCGAAATACTCCAGAATAAAACCCCATACTACAAAAACCCCCAGCTAGAGGAACAGCGCGTCAAAAAACTTATCGCCCCGCTGGGCAAATTGGCCAACCGCGCCAAAGACGATACGGCAAAATATTATGCCGACGCCGCCATTAAAGCCATTTATAATCTGATCAACGATTAACTTAAAAGCCCCCGCCTTAAAACGGGGGCTTTCTTTTTGTAAATTCATTATTGCGTTTATTACTCCAAATACAGCGTTAGCCCTTCTTAATGGCGAGCGCGGACGCTAAACCGCGGGAATTTATATATCCAAAACCTTAAAAAAGCCCCTCTATCAGTGGGCAGAATAAAAAGAGCCCCGCCGATAATGCGGGGCTCTTTTTAAATTTAAAAACTATTACAGATTTTTAAGAGTATAGTCTTTCTTGCTCTTTAACTGGCCTTCCTCAAAAACCCATTCTTCAAGAAGATCGCCCGTTTCGGAATATTTCTTGGTTACGCCGTGCGCTTTGCCGTTCTTGTGTGGGGCTATCATCGCGATAGTGCCGTTCTTGTGATAGGAAATTTTGTCGCCGACTATATTGTTCTTTTTGTAAGTGCTTTCCGACATTACATTGCCGTCTTCGTCATAAGCCTTGCATACGCCGTCCATATCGCCGTCGACATATTCCGCCACTTCCAATATCTTGCCGTTGGGATAGTATCTCAAGCGGCGGCCGTTTTCTATATCTTTGACATAGGAAAACTCTTCCCTTAGCCTGCCGTTGGGATAATAGACGAAAGCGCGCCCATGCAGCATACCGTCGACGTATTCCTTCTCCACATTCAATTTGCCGCTTTCGTAGAAAATCTTGCTGCTGCCGTTGCGTTTGCCGTTCTTAAAATAGCACTGGAAATATGTCAATCCGTTTTCGAAAAACTCTTTTACCAATCCGTCGGGCAGACGGCCAGTCGTTTCTATAATTTCCAAATTTTCGTCCAGCTTTTCGGTATAGACTTCTTTCCCTTCAAGCAAATAGACCCTCAAAAACTTCCCTTTATCCGCCCCGTCAAGAGCCTTTGTTTTTCTTACTATTAGATTTTCCATATTCTACCTCTATCGCTTCGGACGCCGCATATCCGCTCGCCCAAGCAAATTGCAAATTGTATCCGCCGCAATGGCCGTCTATATCCAAAAGTTCGCCGGTAATATACAGTCCTTTTACAAGTTTGGACTCGCATCTTTCGGGAGAAACTTCCCCCGCCGATACTCCGCCCGCCGTGCAGGAAGCTTCCTTAAAACTCCTAATGCCCGCCACCGTAAAAGGCCAGCCCTTTACCGTTGATACTATTCTATCAAAAATATTATCGTTTATTTCAACTAAAAGCGTATTTTTTCTAAGCCCGGCATAATCCATAAGCAGATTATAAAGCGGAGCGGGCAATATGCCCGTAAACAATTCCTTTATTTTAAAGGAGGGATACTTAGCCGCTCGTTCCTTTAACAATGCCTTAAATTCCGCCGCGCTGAACTGAGGCATAAAATCCAAAATCAATTTATCGCCGCTTTGGGCTTGGCGGCTTAAAGTAAGAATATTATTGCCGCCGACGCCTTTGGCGCCGAACGTTACTTCCCCTTCTTCCCGCTGTTGGGGATTATCGCTTAAAGAGGCCGCGCAATAAAGTTTAAGCCCCGCCAAACGAGATACGGCGTTTTCTTTTAAATCTATCGCGCTTAAAGCGGGGCGCGGATTTATTATCTTATGCCCGAAAGAACGCGCCAAATCATACCCCTTCATACTGCCCGAAACCTGCGGATACGCCGCCCCGCCGCAAGCCAAAACCAAAAACTTAGAACAATACTTGGCTCCGTCGGAACATTCCACTTTGAAGCCGCCCTCCGTCTTATAGGCTTTAAGCGCTTCGCATTTACATTTTATATCCGCGCCCGCAAAAAGCAGTGCCGCGGCGAAACAATCGTTTACCGAAGCCGATTTGCCGGTAATAGGGAAATAGCGGCCTTCACCTTCTTCCCTGTATAAAAGCCCCAAATCGTCAAAAAACTTTAGGCAGGCGCGCGCGGGAAATATCTTCAGCACTGTTTCGGCGAATTTTCCGTCGCCGTAATATTTATCCCCGCTTGCGTTTATATTGGTAAAATTACACCGCCCGTTGCCCGTAACGAGTATCTTGCGGCCAAGCAAAATTTCCTTTTCCAAAAGCAGTACTCTCAGGCCCGCGCGCGCGCATCTTAAAGCGCACATCATTCCGCTGGCCCCGCCGCCTATTACCGTAACATCGTAATCAACAGACATTTGCTTTTCCTTATCTGGTGCCGGTACTGCCGAAACCGCCCTCCCCTCTTTGCGTGTCGGAAAGTTCGGAGGCTTCCTCAAAAGCGGGGTAAAGAGTCGGCAATACGACAAGTTGCGCTACTTTTTGACCCTTTTCAAAAACGAACGGCCTATCGGTCAAATTGTACATGCATATTATTATCTCGCCCCTGTACGGCGCATCGACCAGGCCCGCCATCACTTTAACGCCTTTGCTCTCTACGGAGCTTTTGCCCCATATGCAGCCGCTTGTACCATCGGGCAATTCTATCGCTATGCCCGTGCGCACCTTAGCGCTTGAACGAGGCCCTATTTCAGTATATTCCAAAGCGAACAAATCCGCGCCGGAATCCGTTTCGTGCGCACGAGAAGGAAGTTTTGCGTCGAAGTGAAGTTTCTTCACTTTTATTTTCATATAAACCTCAGCTAAATTTGAAAATTATAAAAGATATTATCACGGCCAAAACAAACAGCGCCGCCGCGAGCGCGGGCTTTAAATTCTTCTTGGCGATTGGAGGCTCTTCAAAGGCGGTTTTCTTTTCCGCTTTAGAATTTACGGTTCTGAGATCCCATAAGGATACTACTCCAAGCAAAGTATTATCACCATCCGTTACGGGCAAAAGAGCGAGTTTGTTTTTCAACAGAATATCACGCGCTTTGGCGATATCGTCGAAAGGGCTAAGCCTTACAAATTCTACATTCATCACAGAACCGGCCAAACTCTCCTGTGGATAAAACGCCAGCTGCCCCGTAGCTATAACCCCGCACAACTTCCCCCCTTTATCCAATATGAATACCGATAAAGGCATTTTGTTTGCGGGCAAGGTTTTCAATCTGGCTACAAGATCTTTTATTTTGGCGTCGGTCTTAAAAGAAAGGAAATCGTTTTTCATCAGTCTTGCCGCGCTGCCCTGCGGATAGTTAAGCACTTCCTGCAAGGCCTTTATTTGACCCGCTTCCAAGGAATCGGCAAGACGCTTTTTATAGTGCGGCGGAAGATTAAGCATTATCTCGCCCGCGCGCCGCGCGTTAAGCCCCTGCATTATTCTTGCCGCCTGCTTGACGTGCAAACGCCTGAGCAGAAAAGCGGCTTTTTTGGGGTTCATATGCTCCAGACAGGTTATTATCGAAGAAGCCCTCAAGCCCGAAAACCAAAATACGGCCTCGCTCAGCGCCATTTCCTCCACCGAACGCGCCGCCTTATCCGGGCTCGCGGCTATATATTCTTCCAGCATTTTCGAGCCGCTGCTTTTGTGCTGCATTGTATCAAACATTAATAAATTATAGTATATTGCAAAGCGGTGTCAAAATCTATCATGGGGGCCGATTATGTACTTTACAAAACCTATCGCGCGTCTTACCTTTCAAGACGTGGTTCACTTTCTTAAACAGGGTGTGCCGGAAAACACCCTGCTGGACTATAAATATATGCTGCCTAAAGACAATGAAAAATTCGCTAAAACGATAGCCGCTTTCGCCAATTCCATGGGCGGTACCGTGATAATCGGCGTAAAAGACGAACACGATAAACCCAAACCGCCCTTTTCCGGCATCGCCTTCCACGGCAAAATACGCGGCCAAATAGAAAGCATTATCCAAAATTATATAGACCCTATCGTCTTCGTAGACATCGCCACCTGCAAGGACCCAAACAGCAATAATATGTTTGTGGTGGTCAATATCCCGCAAAGCAATCTAACGCCGCATTTGGTCGGCAGGCTAAAAAGAGCTTATATCCGCACGGGGCAGGCCTCCAGGCCGGAAGTAATCGTACACCCCGACACCTTGCCCTGGCTTATGGACAACCGCAGAAAAAGCCAAAACCTGCGCCACATTCTTATAGACAAAGCGGAAGCGCATTTCAATAATTTCCTGCGTTCGCAAAATAAAGAGCCCTCATCAGCTCACGCCGTATGCGGCTTTACCCTGCTGCCCCTTTATCCGCAAACGCCGATTACCGACTATAAAAAACTGCCGCAAACCCTTAAACAGGCCTCCTTTGATTACCGCACAGAAAAATGGCCGCGGGAAGGTACGGTAAACAGCGTGCAGGACGGTATCGTGTTAAATCCTTCCGGCACTTTAAACGCTTGGGAATTTAACTGTTACGGCCTGATCTCCAGCAAAACGGTGCTGGCCGACGAAAATAACCATATAGACCTAAATAATTTTTATCTTCAATGCGTGCTGTTCTTCAAAACCGCGGCAAGATTTTATGAGGCGATAGGCTATATCAGCCCGCTGTTGCTAAGGGTTAAAATATCCAATGCGAGGGGCTCGATAATACTCTCGCCCGAAGGTGAAAGGAAGATTATAGAAGATTATGTCAGGATAGACCGCAACGTCGAGCCTATGCTGCTATCTGGCGATATGGCCAAGTTTTGCGCCCAACTGCTTGAGGAGCTTTCCTGGTCGCTCAATCTGCCTATGCAAGGCGAAAATGACGGCCTCTCCAAAGCGCAAAGCATTTTGGACGAATGTAAAATTATATAATTGTATATATGAAGATAATCAAAGCGGACTGCCTGGTAATAGGCAGCGGAATAGCAGGTTCCTTATATTCTTATATCGCCGCCAAGGCCGGCCTTAAATGCGTGCTTGTTTCCAGCGCGGATATAGACACTTGCAACAGTTCCTTGGCGCAGGGCGGAATAATCTACGAAAAACACCCCGACCTTAAAGCTCTCCTTAAAGACATACAAAACGCCGGCGGCGGCAAATGCAACGAAGAGGCTGTACTCTCGGCCTGCTCGGAAGGCTTTAAAGACATAGAAAAATATTTCATCAAAGAGTTTGATACAGATTTCAACCGCTCCGAAACAGGAGAGTTGCTTCTTACCAAAGAGGCCGCCCACAGCAAAAAAAGAATTATCTTCAGTAAAGACACTACCGGCCAAGCCATAATAAGCGCGATGCAGAAGAAGTTAAAAAAAGTAAAAAATCTAAAAATTCTGCCGCAATGCAACGCCATAGATTTGCTTACTCTTTCGCACAACTCGCAGAATTATTACGACATTTATAAACCTTTAACCTGCTTCGGCGCTTATATACTTGATAACAAAACGCTGGAAGTCTTCGCCGTAACGGCAAAGAAAACCGTACTCGCTACCGGCGGCATAGGCCAGATTTACAAATACACCACCAACTCGCCCGCCATCTACGGCGACGGTATCGCCATGGCATACAGAATAGGCGCGAGAGTGATAAATATGGAATATACCCAATTCCACCCCACCGTATTCGCCAAAGGCAGAAGCGCGCTGATTTCCGAAGCGGTGCGCGGCGAAGGCGCCGTATTGATTAACGCCAAAGGCAAAGCCTTTATGGCGGATTATCACCCGCTTAAGGATTTGGCGCCCAGAGATGTAGTTTCCCGCGCGATAGAACACGAACGCCTTAAAACTGGCGCGGACTGCGTCTATCTGGATTTATCTTCAATGACGCCCCAATTTATTACACAGCGTTTCCCGCATATATACAAAACCTGCTTGGACGCCGGCGTGGACATAACTAAAGAACCTATCCCCGTAGTGCCGGCTATGCATTATTTCTGCGGCGGCATATTTACCGACCTTAAAGGCAGGACGAATATCCTTAACTTAAACGCGATAGGAGAATGCGCCTGCAACGGATTTCACGGCGCAAACCGCTTGGCCAGCACCTCCCTGCTGGAAGCCGCGGCTTCCGCCTCGCTTACGGCCAAGGCAGATATTGCGGAAATCAAAAAACAATCTTTCTATATTCCCAAACCCAAAGACTGGAAAAGCCCGGAAGCCCTGCCCGACAAAAACCTTATCCTGCAAGACATATCCGTAATAAAAAGCACGATGTGGAATTATGTCGGCTTGATAAGAAGCTCCGCGCGCTTAAACCGAGCCGAAAAAATATTAAGGCACCTTCATAACGAGATTTCCGTCTTTTATAAGGGCTACAAAATAACCGAAGACTTGCTTAAACTCAGAAACGCGGCCCAAACCGCCCTCCTGATAACTTACGCCGCCCTTAAAAACAAGCAGAGCTGCGGCACCCATTACAGGGAAGATTGACAATACCCCCTATATGGAATTTAAAAACGCCGCTTTAAAGCGGCGTTTTTTCGCGTACCAAAAAAACTTTTAAATTTCCCCCAAAAAAATTCACCCGCCGCTAAAGATAAATTTAACCCGCCAAAATCCGTTTTTTGAAAGGTTTTTATCGACATAAAAACCAATAAAAAACGGGGCCCCGATTGGAGCCCCGCATAACTGTATCAATGTTCCCGCCTAGTTAATGCTTGACGGCGGCCTTCTTTTTGCCGCGCGCCGTCATTTCAACCAAATTCTGCACCAAAACATAGAATAGCGGTATTATCAACAAACCCAACACCGTGCCGAGAAGCATACCGAAAAACACTGGCGTGCCTATCGCTTTTCTGCTCGCCGCGCCCGCGCCCGTAGCTATAATCAGCGGGAATACGCCCAATATGAACGTAAACGCCGTCATAAGTACCGCGCGGAACCTTTCAAAAAGGCCCTTCAACGCGGACTGCACCACCGAAGCGCCGCGCTCGTGTTCCTCTTTGGCGAACTCCACTATCAATATGGCGTTTTTGCTGGCCAAACCTATCAGCAGCACCAAGCCCAGCTGGGCGTATATGCTAAGCGATAAACCCATTACCATCAAGCCCAATAATCCGCCAAGCAAGGCCACTACTATCGACATCAACACCGCCATAGGGATACTCCAGCTTTCGTACTGCGCCACCAAGAACAAATACGCAAACAATATAGCCAGCCAAATCAAGTATCCTATCTGCCCGCTGTTCTGCTTTTCCTGATAGCTGATGCCAGACCACTCGTAAGCGTAACCTTCAGGCAAAGCCTGCTTTGCCAATTCCTCCACCGCGGCCATCGCCTGGCCCGAGCTTATGTCGCTCTTCTGCGTCGCGTTTATCGTAGCGGAAGGATACTGGTTGTAACGCGTTATCATTCTGGGCGAAAGTATATCCCTAAAGTCTACAAAAGCCCTCAAAGGCACCATCATACCGCTTTGATTGGGTACGTATAAATTGTCCAAACTGGTCAAATTCTGGCGGTACTTCCAGTCGGACTGTATCATAACTTTGTTTACCTGAGTGCCGAAGTTTATGTCGTTTACGTAGCCAGATCCCAGATAATTTTCCAAAGCGGAGAAGATATTGGTCAAAGGCACGTTCATGGATTCCGCTTTCGTCCTGTCTATATCCAAAAACACGTTCGGCGTTTTAGCCGTAAAGTTGGAAAACGCGAAAGATATATTCGGATTACGCCTTAAAGCATCCAGGAAGTTCTGTTTTACCGTATCAAGCTTATTGTAATCGGCATCGTTTAAAGATTGTATCTTCAAGTCCATACCGCCCGCCGAACCTAAGCCCGGTATAGCCGGCATTTCCATAAATTGGAATTCCGCCTCCGGTATATTGGACACCTTCGCCTTAAGTTTATTTAAGATATTGGTGGAATACAATTCGTCGCTTTTGCGCTCGCTCCACTCGTTAAGGCTGACTATTATCATAGCCATATTCTCGCCGCTGCCGCCGGTCATACTGTGCCCTGTTACGCTCATTACGCCTTTTACGCCTTCCTCGGCTTTAAGTATCGGAGTAACTTGGTCAACTATCGCTTTTGTCCTCTTGAAAGAGGCGCCTTCCGGCAGCTGTATGTTGAGCATTACCACGCCTTGGTCTTCGCCAGGGATAAACGACGTCTGGCTTACTTTTAGCGTACCCCATACCAATAAGACGAATATCACGAATATTACCGCTATAAAAATACTGCTCCTGGCTATTATACGTACCACCGCGCGGTATTTTACGGACGCTTCCGCCACTATCGCGTTAAACCATACCAAAGGTTTGAACGTCGTAGGAGTAAGCGGCCTTAACATAGTCGCGCATATCGCAGGCGAAAGGGTAAGCGCGTTTATCGCCGAAAATACCACCGCCGTAGATATGGTTACCGCGAATTGTTGGTATATCTTGCCCGTTATGCCGCCCAAAAATCCTATCGGAACGAATATCGCCAACAATACCAAAGTGGTCGCTACTATCGGGCCTGATATTTCCTTCATCGTTTGAATCGCGGCGTCTTTAGGGGGCATTTTCTCCCTTGTTATCAACAGTACCGCACGTTCCACCACGCAGATAGCGTCGTCCACCACAACGCCTATGGCCAATACCAAACCGAACAGCGTAAACATATTTATCGTATAGCCCAATACCTTAATTACTATAAAAGTACCAAGCAAAGATACCGGTATCGCCACCGAAGGAACCAATGTGGAACGCCAATCCTGCAGGAATAAATAACATACGAACACAACCAATACGAATGTAAGTATCAAAGTCCAAACCACTTCGCTGATAGACTCGTTGATGTAGAGAGTTGTATCCATATTGATATTGTAGACCAAATCGTCCGGGAAAAACGCAGAAAGCCTTTTAAGCTCCTCTTTAATGCCGTCCATAGTAGTAAGAGCGTTCGCCCCAGATACCATACTTAAGGACATCGTTACCGCCGGACTGCCGTTAAACTCGGAAGCCGCGCTGTAACTTTCCATACCGATCTCTATCCTGCTGATATCGCCAAGGCGCACCAATCCGCCCTGCTCGTCCGTCCTTACGATTATGTTCTTAAAATCCTCGACATTGTTTATACGCCCCTGCGTCTGCAGAGAATATACCAACTGCTCATCACTCTCGTTGGGGTATGAACCGATTTTGCCCAAAGTCGGCTGATAGTTCTGCGATTCTATCGCCGCCCTTATGCTGGATACCGGCAAATTGAGAGAGGCTATCTTATCGGCGTCAAGCCAAATGCGCATACTCTTCTTAGCGCCGTGTATACCGACATCGCCTACGCCGTCTACTTTTATCAAGGCTTTCTTTACGTTATTTTCAAGATAGTCGTTGATATAGTTGGTATCATAAGTACCGTTGGGCGACATAAAACTCACAAAGCCCAACATGCCAGATGACATTCTCCTTACGCTCATTCCTCTTCTGGTAACTTCCGTAGGAAGCTGCCCCGTAGCCTGCTGAATACGGTTCTGCACCTTAACCTGCGCCATATCAGGGTCCGTACCAGATTTAAAGCTGATGGTCAAAGAATAACGGCCGTCGGAGGAGGTGGAACTCATATAAATCATGTCTTCCACGCCGTTGAGTTCTTCTTCCAACGGGATACCTATCGTCGTAGCCACTACGTCCGCGCTCGCGCCGGGATAACTCGCCGATACCCTTACCTCGGGCGGGGTTATCTCCGGATATAAAGCCACGGGCAAGGTCCACAAACATATTATGCCCGCCAAACTGATTATCAGCGATATTACTACCGCGAAACGGGGTCTTTCTATAAAAAATTTAGAAAACATTATCCGCCCCTCTCTATTGTGCGACTATCGTGCTCTTTACGGATTGACCGTTGCTTACCTTCTGCACGCCCGATATTACTATCTTCTCGCCCGGTTCTATTCCGGAATTTACAATATAATTGTCTTCGTAGCTCTCTCCCAAGCTGACATACCTTTGCTGCGCTACGTTATCATCATCAACAACCATTACATACTTGCCGTTAGAATCCTGCGCCACCGCCACTTGCGGGACCAGTAAAGCCTCCTCCAAGCCGGAGGGAGATACCAATATCGTTATCAAATTGCCAGGCACCAAAAGCCAATCGGGATTATCGTATTCAGCATACATTGAAATCGTAGCCGTTTCCGGGTTCATTTCATTATCCTGATATATCTTGGGCGTTTTGGCGTCTATTATTTGGCCATTGGCGAGCAAAAACTGTACATTGGTTTTATTTTCACCGTCTTCGCCGATATACTTCAAGCTTTCAAGACGTTCCTTATCCGTCAAAGAGAAACTTATCCTTACCGGATTTATCTGCACTATACGCGCTAAACTTGATGTAGAGCTGTCGACATAATTACCCTTGGTTATCAAACTCTTGCCTATCTTGCCCGATATTGGGGCCTTTATCTCGCTGTGTTCCAAATCTATCGAGGCCAATTCCAAATTAGCTTTGGCCTGTTCCAAGGCCGTTTGCGCCACTTCCAATTCAGCCGCGGGCAACATTTTGTCTTTATACAAAGAGTACTGCCTGTCATAGTCGTTCTGCGCCTGCGAAAGCGTAGCCTTCGCGCTGGCTACATTAGCTTTATATTTGCGCTGCTCTATCCTAAATAAGGTATCACCCTCTTTTACGAAAGAGCCGTCCTCAAAAAGGACTTCCTCTATATACCCCGAAACCTGCGGTCTTATGTCCACCGCATTAATAGCTTCCACTCGGGCTATATACTTCTTGGCGGGCGCAATGTTCTTTTTCTCCGCGCGCTTTACCGTTACGTATACGTCGCCTTGCCCCATCGGCATTACCGCGGCGCTCTTCTGCGAAAATTCCTTCCCCAAAAAGTATCCGCCAGCTAAAGCCGCCAATATAAGTACCGCGGCTACTATATTGTCCTTTTTTATCTTCTTGCTCATCTTAGAATCTCCCTATCGCTCTGTATAAATCCGCTTTGCTTATCAAAAGCCCGTAAAACGCATTTACAAGACCTTGCCTCGCATCGGCCAACTGCGAGTTAGCCATAAGCAAATTGAGTATGTCTATCTTACCGACTTCGTAATAACGGAACGCCACGCGCTCGTTTTCTTCCGCCGTGGCGAGAATCTGTTTGCTTATCTCATAGGATTTTACCGCCGTATTATAGTTCTGATAATAAGACCATACTTCATTTAAAACACTTATCTTCGTGTCTTCCAAATTTTCCTTGGATTGCTCATATTCATACTTGGCTTTGCTTACGGAATACGACGTATTGAACCCGCTGAATATAGGCCAAGATAATTTAAGCCCCACGGAGCTGCCCCGCTTATAGGGCAAATCGCGCTTCCAGTTATCGTCGTAAGAGCCTTGCGCCACCGCGGAAAGGCTGGGCAATCCGCTTGAACGCGCCGAAGTTATACCCGCTTTACCCGCGTCAACGTCGCTTTGTTTCTGTTTGATTTCCGGGCGGTTCTTTAAGGCAAAATTCATTAACTCTTTTATATCGTTGCCCGATTCTAATTCTATTACAGCGTCGTCGGCAGACATCTTTTTAAGCTTAAGCGGAGTATCGGGCGGCAAATTCAGCAGTACAGCCAAATTGCCCTCGTTCTGTTTTAAAGTGTTTTCCGCTTCCGTTACGCTTAATACGCTTTGTTCATAAGTGGTTTTGGCCTGCAATTTGTCCACTAAAGATACCATGCCAAGCTCATAACGCTTGGAGGATTCCTCAAAAGATTTGCGGTAGGTCTTCATTGTGGACTGCGCACTCTCCAAAGAAGCCTGCGCCCCCAATACCCTAAGATAAGCGCTGTGCACCTTTAATACTGTTTCCTGCAAAGAAGCGTCATAGGCGTGTTCGGCGCTGGTCAAATACGCTTTGTTAAGCTTAATGTTGGAAGACCGCCCGCCGAAATCATATATAAGCCAGCTTAAAGCCACCCCGGCGGAGTAAGGTTCGTTTTGGACTGAGTCTTTATCTTCCTCCATCTCTCCCTTTAAAGAACCTTCACCGTTGACCTCTATACTAGGCAAATAGCCCGACTTCGCCGCGCCCAAGGCCGCTTCCTTGGCTTTTAACGCCATATAATCCGCGCTTAACGCGGGATTATTGCATATCGCCACAGCGGTTAAATCCTCCAAGGTAAGGTCTTCCGCGGTTATATCCACGCCGCTGCACTCCTGCGGCGGTTCGTTCTTATACACTCCGAAGATATCCCAGCCGTTTACCCCTATCGATAACATCAGCATGGCCGAAATAATTATGTATTTCCTCATTTTCGCTCCTTTTTATACTCGTTTAAAATCGCTTTGGTATTCCTCTCCACCAATTCCTTGGCCGTTTGTATTATATATTCATCAGGTTCTTTCTTGGATAAAATCTTCATAAATTTATCTTTCTCGTGCCATAAACCTATCGTCGGCGCAAATATCATATGCGAAAGCAATGCCGTTTTGGCGTCGTCCGCTTTCAGGCCCGTTATCTTGCTTACGCATTTTAATATTATCTCGTTGGAAGGAGATATTATATTCTCGCGAAAGCGCTTGTTGTATTTGCTGGGATAAAAATTCTCCCGCAATAGAAACAGCGCCACATATTTATTTTTGGGCATAAAATCAAAATCTATAAAATCCCGCAATACCCGCAAAAGCCTTTCCTCCGCCTGAGGCGCCGTCAAATCTTCTATCCCCTCGGAATACTCCTTAAAATGCAGGACGGATTTGGTTTCAGCTTTCATAAAGTCGATAACATAGTCGACAACCGCCTCGTACAAGCCTTCTTTCCCGCCGAAATAATAGCTTATCGCGTGAATGTTTACCCCTGCTTTGCGTACTATCTCTCGCGTGGATACACCGTCCATGCCTCTAAGCGCGAACAGTTCAAAAGCCGTCTTCAAAAGTTTATTTTTGGAATCTTTCATTCTCGTACCGATTTTTCCATTTTTGGCCGACAAAAATAATATAACAAAAAATCGGCATAAAATCAATCAAACGATTGATTTTATCTCGAGTTTTCCCCAAACTGCGGCGCAAAAAATGCCCGTCCAAATACAGGCCGGGCATTTTGGCAAAAATTCAAAATAGCAAATTAATCTCCCCCCGCGCCGCCTTTTGAAACTTTAAGATTATCGCATATCGATACGCCCGTTTCCGTACACGTCGTTATGCCCGTTATGTAATTTTGAGAAAGAACATAGCTCTCGCCAGCGCCTATTACGCGAGTGGCTACCACAGAGTCTTCGCCAAGGACTATCGTAAAATTATTCGTCCTTAAGCTCGTACCCGACGCGGCAGTACCGTCAATATTGTTAAGAGTAATATCCAATACGGCGTAGTCGTCGCTGTAAACATTGTTAGGCGTGCCGAAACGATAGCGTTCCTGCGCCTGTCTGATACTGCCTATTAGCGAAAGAGCTTCACCCGCTTTGGAGCGCTCCACCGCCTTAAAATACTGCGGCAGTGCCACAGCGGCCAATATGCCTATTATCAGAACCACGACCAACAGTTCTATTAAAGTAAACCCTTTTGTATTCAACATATATTCTATCCCTATAATAATAGAAAGTTATATCTTCAGCATTACCCGTGCTATTTATTAAGCATACATACTTTATAGTAAAAAATCAACAAATTGAATTTATATTTATACAGCTGTCTTATCCGCATGAATTTTAACATTCCGTAACTCTTGCATTTGTCCGCTTATATAGTTATACTTGTCTTAGTTTGTAACAGGGGGTTACAATGATAAAAAATAAATTATTGTCTTATGCGCTTATAGCCGCATTAATCATGCCGCAAAGCCTTTGGGCCTGCACCGGCATAGAACTTAAAACCGAAGACGGCAAGTTCCTCTCCGCAAGAAGCATAGAATGGGGCGCTTATGAACTTAAAAGCAATCTCGTGCTTATGCCTAGCGGCGTAAAATTCCAGGCTTATACTTCTCTGGGGGAACAAAACGGACACAAATGGACGGGAAAATACGGTTTTGTCGGCATATCGCTGGTTTATGATACCTATATCGGCGAGGGTATGAACGAAGCCGGCCTCAATGCGGGTATGTTCTATTTCCCAGGGTACGGTTCTTTGGCGAAATACGAAAAGAGAAAAAATTCCAAATCGCTTATAGACATGAACCTCACCACTTGGATTTTGAGCAATTTCGCCACCGTGGAAGAAGTTAAGAAAAATATTGATAAAATAATAGTAGTTCCCGTAGGATACGACAAAAACGGCAATCCTCTGCCTACCGCGCACTGGCGCGTTACCGATGCACAGGGCGGGAGCATAGTAATAGAAATAACCGACGGCGGAAAAGTCAATGTATATGACAATAAAGTCGGCGTACTGACAAATTCCCCCCAATTCCCGTGGCAGGTGACAAATCTTAATAATTACGTAAACTTAAAACCCGGTACAGCCAAAGGATTTGGGGCAAACGGCATACAGATAAAGTCATTCGGGGCGACATCTTCGCTTTTGGGGCTGCCCGGTGATTATACGCCGCCTTCCCGCTTCGTAAGGGCTTTCTTCGCGATAAACACCGCACCTAAAATGCCCAATGCCGAAAAGGGAATAAGGCAAGCTTTTCAGATCTTAAAAGGTTTTACGATACCCATAGGAATGGAATTTGCGCCCGGCGAAAAAGTACCAAATATCCCCAGCGCAACCCAATGGACCGCTTTGAGCAATTTGTCGGATAGAGAATTCTACTACAACACTATGTACAACCCGCTGGTAAGAAAAGTAGACTTGAAAAAAATAGACTTTGAAACCGCGCAAAAAACGGTATTCCCGCTGGAAACCCAGCTTGAGCCGGTATTTAAGGAAATATACTTTAATTGAAGTTAGAACGACTGTGAAAATCTATTAAAATATCCCCCCTTTTTGCGGGGGATATTTTTTATATATTTGTTTTTTGGGAAAAATGGCGTAAACTTTTTATGTAAACCAAAAAGCAGTAAAGGAGGGTGTTCTTTATGGAAAGAAAATTGAGGGTTGCCCAATACGGCTGCGGGAAAATGTCGGTATACTCCATGCGCTACGTCTATGAGAAAGGGGCCGAAATAGTAGCCGCTTTCGACATCAACCCCGAAGTTATCGGAAAAGATATCGGCGAGATAGCCGACATCGGCAAGAAAGGCGTCAAAGTAAGCGACGCGAAAAAAGCAGGCGAAATACTAAAAGAAATCAAACCCGACATCTGTATTATAACCACGCAAAGCCTCTTCAGCGATTTATACGAGCCTTTCAAAGTATGCGCACAAAGCGGAGTAAACGCGATATCAACCTGTGAGGAAGCATTCTTCCCCTGGAATTCCTCCCCCAAACTAACAAAAGAATTAGACGAACTGGCAAAGCAAAACAACTGCACGCTCTGCGGAAGCGGATACCAAGACGTATTCTGGGGATATTTGATAACAGCTCTTTCCGGAGCGACTCAAACAATAAAGAAAATAAAAGGCAAATCCAGCTATAACGTGGAGGATTACGGCATAGCCCTGGCCAAAGCGCACGGCGCGGGGCTGGATTTGGATACTTTCGCAAAAGAAATATCCGCCTCTGACAATATCAGCGAAGAACAACGCAATAAAATGATAGAAAACGGCACATTCCTGCCTTCGTATATGTGGAACGTAAACGGCTGGATGTGCGAGAAACTCGGCCTCACCATAACGGAACAAACGCAGAAAACAGTACCCCAAACACATAATGCTGAACTTAAAAGTTCTACCTTGAATATGACCATACCCGCAGGACACGCTACCGGTATGTCGGCCGTCGTAACTACAAAAACCAAAGAAGGCATAGTTTTGGAAACGGAATGTATCGGCAAAGTATACGCGCCCGACGAGTTTGATCAAAACGACTGGACGATAGAAGGCGAACCTTCCACCAGAATAACGGTCAACCGTCCCGCCACTGTGGAGCTGACTTGCGCAACGATAGTCGGCCGCCTGCCCGACGTCATCAACGCGGAGCCGGGCTATATCACTACGGACAAAATGCCCGATCCCGTTTATCGTACCAAACCGCTTAACGAGTATGTAAAATAAAGGAGGGCTCAAACTTTATCGGCGCCCGGATTTCTTAATACGGGCGCCGTTTTTATTTTGGATCTTCCCCAAATAGAAAATAATTGATATAATGAATATATAAACAAATTATCCGACGGCGAGACAATATTTAAAAAAAACAAAAAACTTTACAAAATCGGATAATTATAATAAAATATTTATGTAGTCCTCGGTAGCTCAATGGTGGAGCGATCGGCTGTTAACCGATAGGTTATAGGTTCGAGTCCTATCCGAGGAGTGGATTTACCTCTAAGGTGTGGCTTAAAGTGTGGCTGTCTTAGAGAATATTTTAGAAAAGAGGCTCATTTAGTGAGCCTCTTTTTTATTGCAGTTAAATTCCTTTTTCCCATTCCGCCAAGAAAGCTTTATATTCTTGCGGAGGGTAAATTCTTCCTTCTTGCCTTTATTCCAGTTCTGTACCGGCCTTAAATAGCCCACCACTCTGGAATATACTTCGCAGTTCGTACCCTTTACCGCTTTCTTCGCGGCTTTAAGTTCGGAAATTTTGCTTCTTATTTCTTGTTTTGTCATTTTTTCTCCTATGCCAATATTTCCATTTAAAAGTAGACTCCAACCAAGAGCCCTATCCGCCCACGTCCACCATATATGCCGACCGTTGTATTCTTTAAGAGCCCTGTCAAATCGTCCAGCCGCCTGTCAACGAACAGATATCCTTCAAAATCACTGTCCAGGCCGATACCCGCGCCGTAGCGGTCAAAATACGCCAAACGAGCCCCCAATCCAGCTTTTAACTCTTTTCCCACAAGGCCATGCACCGCGGGCCGAAAAGTCAGCCCCGCCCGTTTTATGCTGATTTCCGAAGGCCCGTCCGTAGGCTGCAGCACCTCGGCACGCCCTTCCGGCGGCACGTACTTTACTTCCGTTTTGACGGTGCCGTCCGCCTGCCGAACCGTGGCCGTCAGTTTATTATCCTTTATTTCCACGCGCGCGGCTTGCTTGTCAGACAGCGTTCCGGTCTGCGCGGACAGCTTATCTATCTGCCGCCCGCGCCACCAGTTTGAAAACAAAAGCCCCGCTATAATCAGCAGGGCTAATACGCTAATTAACCTTTTCACCCTCAATACCCAGGGCTTTTTCGGCTCGGTGGATAATGGCCTTCTTAATCGCTTCATATCCAATTTGTGCCAAAGCCAAAATAGCCAGGCCCAATAATACCGCCATCAGCGGGTTGTGCGCGGTAACATCGGCGCCGTAAACCGACAAAAAACCGCAGCCGATGGAGGCAAGCAGCACGACCACCGACCACACCCAGCCAGGCACAGTCAAAAACTTTTCCACCAGGTTCTTGACCCACTCAATCAGCCCCACCACCGCCACGGCCGCAAGGCATAATAATACATACACGTTCATTTTTTCGCTCCTTCCGGATACCATTCTCCGGTTTCCATAATTTTTCCAAGTTCCACAGCGCGGCCCTTTACCTGGCGCGCCCATTTACTATTGAGCATTTCTTTGGCGGCGGTTTTATAATCCCCCGCTTCCACCGCCGAGAGCATTTTTTTAAAACCGCAAAGACGAGTAATCCCCATATTAAAACACATATCAACCAAAACGCTCATACGAGCCTCATCAAGTTGCGAACACCAAGCGAAAGCGTTTTTGACCTGCTTCAACGCTATTTCTATATCCTGCCTTAAAAGCAGTTCCGCCGCTTCTAAAGAAATGCCGTTGGCCTCAAGATTATGCCCATAGCCGATGGTCAAATAACCCGCGGGGCATTTATAGGGGACAAAGGATAGTCCCTCGCTTTGCCGCAGTCTTTCCGTTAATTTTTCAATCATTATGCCTCCCGAAATGGAGCTCGCTTATTCTTTTGTGCAGATAAGATGTGCTGTTCTCTACCCTCGCCATACGTTCTTGAAGGTGGTTATACTTATCCTGCTTCTTTTCCAATCGCCCGATGTCTTCTTTAACATCGCGGCGTAAATCCTCCACTGCGATTTTTAGCGCTTTTATTTCGCCTTTAATCTGCCCCCACGCCAAGACTATGGTGACAAGCGCCATTATTAACGGCAGATACTCCATAATCTCTTTCATCATTCTACGCCCCCCTCGGCCGACAAATCGCTCGCGTTATCTTCGCTTATGTCAACGGGCAAAATGACGGACTCTCTTAGAAAAGGGCTGTCTTCGGCCATAAACTCGTCGAAGGTAAATTTTTCGCTTGGCTTTAAATATACGGTTTTGCCGTTGCGCGTCAAAGGCCAACAAATAAAGCGTGTATAATCAATAATCGGTTCATATATTTTTTCGTCGTCGCAAAAACAAAGTTTATTGTTAATTCCAATCAGGTGCCCGAGTGTCATATAGCTGAAACGTCCGCACGGCGTCCCCATGCCATAGCTCGAATTGTAGCCTGCGACTTGCCCGCTTTTTTCTCCCGGCAGAAGTCTTTGTTCTTTCTCCGGGGAAAAAACGCTGAAAGCACACCAGCTGTCAAGTTGTAAAATATCGCCGTTTTCGGCAATTATCCGCGCGAAAGTTCTGTCCCTGCTGCCGCTGCCGCTGTCACCGTCGCCGCACATATTTCTGTTCAGCGCGATACCGGGAGTATATTTTCTTTGGCTCAAATCAAACTCGCCGAAATTGCTGAGAAGTATTTTACCGCTCTCGTAATCAAACACAAAGCCCGTTTGAGGGTTAAACGCTTCCGGCGCGTCTATATATCCGCTCTCTTCCGGCGCGTCCCAATCTATAAAGAAAACCGTAAGGGTCGTATCGTTATAAGTATCGCTCTGCTTAAAAGCAAAGGCTGAAATTCCATTATATTCATAGCCGTAAAATATAGGCGGGGTGCGGTATGCATCTAAGGTTTTGGGCCAAACAAATTTTTTGTAAGTCCCCAAAGCCAAATCCACTATAAAGAAATTCGACGCCGTATTAACTATCGCTTTATTTTTTTGCGAATTATAAGCAATAAGGGTCAAGCCGCCGCTCATCGTGTTGCCGTCGGCCGATGTCAAAGAGTCTTGCAAAATCTGCGCCGACCATGTACTTTGGGCCAACACATCGTTAAAAGTTATGGCGATTTTCACGGCTTTTAGGTCATTGCTTATCAAGATAAAACTTGTCGTCGCCGCGTCGTAAAAAAACTTAGGGTAACTTGAAAAAGTAAGCTCGGAAGCCGCCAGGCCCAAAGCGGTTCTTACCGCGCTTAAAGGTATATCCAAATCTACGGGTTCGGTGCCGTCAAATGTTTTGCCTAGGGTATCGGCAAGGCGTATTCCGGCATTATAGTTGCGCCAAATTATATTTGGCTTGCCCGGCAATTTGCGCCATTGTCTGCTGGTTGAGGTAAGCTGGGTATCGTCAATGCCGATGGCATTATTTATGCTTTTTGGCAGTATCAACAAAGGTATTTTGGGATCAAGCCCGTTACCGGCGCCGTCCAAGGCGTCAACTGCTTGCGCCATACGGGAAAGATTATCGGTATGCGAGATATTTTCAACGCCTTTATTTTGCAGGCTTTGCGCCAACAGTTTTTTGCCGGCGGTAACGGTCGCGGAAAGCTCTATCAAAGCGCCGCTTAAATCTTCGCTCACGCCGCCGCCCGAGCTCGAAATTTTTAAAGTCTTTCCCAAAATGTTTAATTCTTCAGTCATATTACTTATCCTCCGTTCCCTGTGAGATTTCCTCAATCGTGACATTATCGCCCGCGACGATTTTCGTATTTTCCTTTAAAGCGGCTATTTCCTGCTCCAAAGCGATAATCCTTCCCAAGACTCCGCCAGTATCAAGCAAAATATCCAAAAGCGCTTGATTTTGCGCAACGCTTGCGGGGACGGCATAATTTACCACGCTGACCCACGGATATAGAGTTGTGTGCGCCGGCGTTACCGTATCGCTATTGCCGTAAACCGCATTAGATCGCGACGCGTCAAAACCTGCCACCGGGTCGGATTGATTATCGGTATGGGCATTACCGTTTATTTTACGGCCCGTATCGTAAAAAGCTCCCGTCATTTCACTGCCGCCTTTTCCGCTTAAAGTAAGCACCGTGCCCGTTATATTTGGCAAACCCGCCGCAACGCTTTTAATGCCCCCCTCCGGAGTGGCGGCCTTAATAAAATTCTTTAAAACAGGTAGTCGCAAAGAGCCTGTTTCCGTATTGATAACGTAAAATGGGCATTCGCCATATTTGGACAAACTATCTTCATACGCGGTAAGAGCAATGCAAAGCTCGCCATGGGCTTTTAGCCAATTAAAAAAATCTGGATATATTTTATCCGCATTAACGATAGTGTCTCCGCTAAATAACGGCAACCTGCCGGGATTATCCTCAATTTTGCGGCTTTGACTAAACGATACCGTCCCGATAGGAGCGGAATTTATTTTTAAAAATTCCCGCAATTGCTCCCCGCTAATTTTATAGGTATGAACTCCGTCGTCAACGGCAAGGCTGTCACTGCTTAACAGCGCCGTTTTCGCCGGCAGAGAGGATATTGTTGTTATTTCGCTCATTATTCTTCCTCCTTCAGTATGATGTTAAATTCCAAATATACTCCCGGATTTTTAAAAATATTAAGGACGGATCGCACCTTATAATAATCCATATCGCCCAAAGCCCAGCGAAAATGAATAACATTTCCATTTTCATCGGATATGCCCGTTTCGGAAAGAATACTCTCCACCCACTTAAAGAAAGCGTTTTTATCGCTTTTTATATTGATTCTCAAAGCGGCCGAGGCTAAAATTTCAAAACTTATTTCGGCTTGCTCGCCGAAAATCCTTTTAAGTATAAAAAGATAGCTCTCAAAAGTGCCGCCGTAAGGGAATTGCCTAAAGATATCGTCGTAATAATCCGCAAAGACATCTCTTGCAACCACTCCGTCCAAAACGGCGGCGCCGCTGTCGTAAAGGGTATACCCCAAGGCTTTTGCTCCATAACATTTTTCAATAAATTGCGTTAAGGCCGATTTGATGTCGTCAAAAACCGCGTCGAATGCCCCGCAGAATTTCATTTCCAAATTGTCGCCGTTAAAATTTTGATGGCTCATTGCATTATCACCTCCAGACGATTTTTGGCAAAGACAAACAAATCTGTATATTTGCTTTGATAAACTTGCGAAGAATAGGTTTCTTCCCCCTCTTTTTTGTACTCAAGCAAAACATCCGCGGCATACGGAGCGTCGCGCGAAACCGTGAAATATCTTGCAGGTTCGAACTTCCGCCCCAGCGCGTACATTTGCCCGATATTATCAATCAATTTATTTTTAATTTCTTCCTCGGAGTCCACCAAAATATTTGTATCGTTGGAAAGAGTTATGGTCAATTTTAAATATATATCGGTTTTATTGGGCAGATCGTAAGCAAATTCCATATCTTGCCCGTTGCTCAAGGTCCTAAATCCCCTTTCCGCGCCTTTAAAAGATATTCCCGCGACGGTATTATTTTTTAAAAGTTCCAAAATATCCGCTTTTATGCCTGCATAATCTTGCGCGGCGGAGTCTACGTCCACACATAGCCCTATCGTACCGGCATTCTGCAGGGTGTTTCTTTCAAGGCTGACGGTATAGCCATTTTTTTTGAAAACAGATATCAAAGCCTCTTCGGCTGTCTTGCTTACGGCCAACATTTCATTTGTGGAGCGTATATAATCGGTCAATTTCGCATAAGCTAAAGCGAAGTCCGCTTCAACGGAAATCAACTCTTGTATTATAGGGTAAAAACATTTATAGAAATTGGTTCCAATAAATGTCTGCCTCGTATAGTCCGTGCCAAACTCCTCGTTAACGCGGACGATAATCCTGCTTAAAATATCCTCAAAATCAGCTGGTATATATCCGCCTTCTGAATATGCCATAAATCAACCTCTTATCATAGTTTTTATATCTTCGTTGGAAAAAACGAAGTCGTAAATATTTCTAAAATTCTCTTTTATTGTTTTAAAATCGGCGACATTAAAGCCCCATGTCGCAAGCTTTTGCGATAAATAACTTTCGAAGCTGGAGTTTTGAACTTTAAAATCCGGATTGAGGAAAAATTCCAAATCTATCCCCCACTCTTTGGCGTAATAAAGCGCGCCAAGTTGAGTGGTAAAAAGATTATAGGCTCTATGCGTTTGCACATTCACCACTTCCAAATCTTTGCCTTTAAATTCGGTTATATCTTTCATTGAAGAGCCTCCTTCAATGCCTTTGCCTTTTCCGATAAAGCGGCCATAGCTGCGGCAAAATCGGGCGCTGTAATGTCTCCGCCGCCGTTCTTGGGCAATACTCCGCTGGAAACTATACCGGACAATTCTCTTAGCAAGTCTAAAATTTCTTTTAAGCTTTCTATCGGCACGGCAAAATATACCTTCTTCTCGCCGTTTAAGAACATAAACCCTTTGCTGGCGGCCTGACCTTGCGAGGCTATTTCCACGCCGTCTACAACCTTACCGTTTACATAAACAATTCCGCTTTTACAATCGGCATTAAAAATATTACAGCGATCCATATTCCTCCCCATATATCTCGCAAATCTTAAAACTTTCGTCAAAAATACCGCTAAAACTTAATAATTTCTTGCCCTTTATTATCCCGCCCGCCTGCGGCAATCCTCTCAGGTTTAAACTTCCGCTCCAAGAACGGTAACTTTTGAGCTCCGTTTTTATATCTTCGGAGAATGCGAGCTTTTTGCCTCCCAAATCAAAAACAAAACCGTTTGCTTTAAACAAATCTCCGTAATCGGCGCAAATACTGGCTTTGGCGGTCAAATTGCCAAAGGGCTGATTTTTAAAAGAAAAAGGCTCCAACGAGGATAATTCCTCAAAAGTAAAATAATCCTGCTTAGGGCAAAGCTCTACGCCAAACGCGGCACGGAAACGGAACAAATCCGCCGTAGAAGAAGTGTAAAATTTATAATAGCCGTGATCGCAGTTAATTTTCATAACGACCTATCCAAATATCCCCTTTAGAATCCAAAGCCGCGAGCCTATCCCCTTTTATTATCGGATTAACGCCGTTAAGGCCGGGGCAAAACAAATATCCTTCCCAAATCAGCAAATAAGCCTTTTGCGCCTTTATAAAACGGATTTCTTTCTTCCCGTATTTTCCCAAATCATATACGGCCGCATAGTCGGGCGTGAGGGTTTCTTCCAAAAATTTTACGTTTAACAATTTAAAAAATTTCCACATTATAAAGAAGCCTCCCTCTGCACCACTTTCGGGAAATAAATATCCACACCAGCCCCTCCTTGCTCGGCGGGTATCAAGGTAACTTTTTTCAATTCTTCGCCGTCTGCGCCTATCGCGTCATACGGATTTTGAGAGGAATACGGCAACGGGGTAACCGAATCCTTATCCGTTTTTTCTTTTTCTTCGTCGGGCTTTATTTCCAAAGTTATGGAAAGTTTAATCAAATTCGTGCCGCTTTCCGGCCTTTTGTCGTAGCCGAGAAGTTTCGCGTCAAAAATAAGGATATCTTTGTGAAAATAGGCCACTTTATAGTTGTTCTGCCCTATCACGTTTACCGCAATCATTTTAAGCAAGGGCAGTATTTTGCTCAAAGCGGGCGAATCTTCCCGCGCCGCCAAATCCAATATGACGGTTTGGCTAATCCCTTTTTGCACAATTTCAAGCCCGTTTTCCTTATCTATATCCGCCAAACTCTCCGTAGCTATTTGCAAACTTTCGCTTTCGCTCTCCACGGATATTTGCGTCAAGTCTTCGTCAAGATATATGGGTATTGGCGGCAAGAAGTCTCTTTTCCCGTCTTTCTCCGTGGATATTGTGTAAAAAAGCAGTACCGGATATAAGCTGTTAAGCATTATTTGCCCCCTCCGCCGTAACGTTCCTTTTGGGTATTTTCTTTCCAAGCGGCAAGGCCTTTAGGCGCCTTTTGCGGATTACCCGTGTTGATAATATCTCTTTGCACAGAAGGCGTTTTCGCAAAAGATATCCCTATTTTCCCCGCGATCAACTTTACGATATCTGCCGTTTCGGATACGACCCAGCATGCGTTTTGAAGTATCGGCCCCAAAGTCTCTACGAAATATTTTACGCCTTTGGCCAATAATGGCATAATCGGCAAAACGTATTGCAAAATTGCGTTTTTAAGCTCTTCCATGCTGTTGCTCATTTGCGCCAAATCCTTATATTGTTTTAAGAGAAGGTTTTCTCTGTTGAGACGTTGCTTCTCCATATCGTTTTGATTGTAAATTGCGGCGGGCGTAATAACCTTGTCCTTATTTATCAAATCCCGCAAATTAAGCCTTTGACGCAAAACGTCCTGTAAATCGCCTTTTGAATCAAGCCCCAAAATAGCCTTTTGCAAATCGGCGATATTTAAGCCGTCCAGCACTCTTTTTAAAGGTTCGTCAAAGCCGTCATTAAGCAAAGCGGCCATACGGCCCGTTACCCTTTGCCCGAAGATCTCACTCGCCATTCGAGTACGTTCCGCGCCCGGCCCCATTTGTTTTAGCGCGGAAACGACTTTATACAAAGCTACCGCCATATCGCTTTCATTGGCGTAATTTTTAAGCAAATCGTTATCTCCCGTTTTTGCCTGTCCGATAAGCTCCATAACCCTATTGCCCATCAGATTAAATTGCGCCTCGTCCACGCCCTTTGCGGCCGCCGCGCTTTGCAAAGCGGCATACAACCCTACGGAAGTATTCATTGCGTCGGCTTGGTCTTTAATGTTGCCGCTTTTGGCCAATATGGCGTCCAAAGCGGTGTTAATTTCTTGCAAGGGATTTAATATCTGCGAAATAATACCGGCCGCCGTCGCCGCGAAAGCGCCGAATTTAAGCATTTTCCCCGCTTTCTGCAAGCCCTGCCCAAACCTTTTGGCGATTTTTGTAAAACGTCCGTTTAAATCCTTTTCCATTTTCTGCATGGAAGAAGTATCGCCCTGAAACTTAATTAACGCCAAATAAGAACCCTGTGCCATATACCGCCCTGTAAACGGCGAAATTTATCGCCTCTTCCAAAGTAAATCCGTTTTTCAAACGGTAAGCCTCCGCCATAATGTCTACGCTATGGGGAGGGAGTTTTTTTTTAATTCCTCGCTTACGCTTTTAAGTTTAATATCGCTGATTTTAAGGCAGACCGCGGTTATTATATCCACAATTTCCGCAGGTTTTAAACCGGCGGCGTTGGCCGCGCCGTAGGCAAGGCCGTTAGGGTCTTGGGCAAAGGCCAAAAGGTCCAGCATTTCGTCCTCGCCAAGTTTGCAAAGGCCTACGGCGTAACGAATCGTCTTTTCCTTATCTTCCCTTTTTAAATCGTCAAACCAGCGATAGAACTCCTCCTCGCTTTTTGCGGCGTGCGCAGGCGTACAATGCACGCCGAAAAGCAAAGCGTTAAACGCACATAAAGCGTGGACCGATTTCAAACCCGTTAAAGGAAGCAGTTTAATCGTCATTATCCTCTCCGTTCTCCACCGCGAAGCTTTCAAACACAAGGGTAAGATTCATTTCTTCCGCGCCGTCGGTCATCGTCAGCTGTTCAGGTTCTTGGGTCAAAACGGCGTCCTTAAATACCCTGTTATTGCCCGTTTTACGGTCAATACAGTAAACTTCCACTCTGTCTTCTTCGGCATATATCTTGCGAAATACGGGAAAGAAATCTTTCCTCAGCCCCACTAGAGATACACTTATTCTTTTCGGGGTGTTTAAACTTTCGCTGTATATAAGGCCTTTTTTGCTTACCCCCGTTCTGCCGCGCACAAGATGTTTACTTTCGGTATCCTCTATCGTTACGCCGTCCACATATTCCGTGAAATCGTATTTTACTTCGTTATAAATGATTCCAAAGTCACACTTCCTTAACTGTAATAACATTTAATTTGCCTCCTGAGTCAAATTGCCCTGCAAGCGCCATAAGGCCTTAGGTTCCGCTATGGCGATATTACCCGTCGCTAGGAAATTATCCCCGCTTAAAACCACGCTTATCTTGGCGCTTTCCACAAGCCCGGTATTAACGTAATTGTCGTCCAATTCCTTTTGAAGGCATTTTTCCAACAATTTCGCGTTCACCAAGGTATAATCCGGATTATTCGTCCTTATCCAATTTAAGGCCTTGCCTTGCTGGCGGGTGCGGATTTCCTCGGTAATGTAGGGCGCGGTTATGGCCTGTTTGCCGGCCGCAAAAAAGGCCAGGCAGTTGGCGTATTCCGGCGAAGTTAAAACGAAGCTTACTCTATCTTCAAAGAGGCTTTCCGCAGTTCCGATATCTTTCACTCCGTCGGACAGCGGCATATCTATATATTGGCAATTACTCCATTTCGCGCCGCCCAACAAAGCGCCGAAGGCAAAAGCGGCGTTCTTGCCGCCATTATCTTTATTTGCGAAAAACCCGCATTGATTTTTTACGGCCGAAAATTTCTTGGCTTGCTCCCTGTCGCTAAAAGCACGGGCCAATACGCCGTCAAAAGAGCCGAAGTTTTTCCCCGCCCAATCTTCGTCGTCAAACTCCGAACCTGCAAATATGGTAAAGAATCTGTAATCAGCCTTATCCAAAATATCCGCTATATCCAGTGTTTGCGTGGGCAAAACATATACATAACTTTTACCCCCTTTTATCATTTGAGCCGCCTCTTGATTATTGGTCAAGGCGGATATCTCGGCCTCGCTGATACAGCGGGTTATTTGGGCTGGTGTATCTTCGCTCAAAGGTTTGACCACGGCCAAAATATTGCGGATATAGGAAGTATCCGGGCTTGCGGACGGAGTATGCACATTTATTTTAAATACATATTGCAACAGAGTGTCTCTCATTGTTTTATCGCTCCTTTTATATAATTAAAAATCCACTTAATACCCGTTATAAACCCCTTAACGGGATAATATTCGTTGGCGTAAAAATACATAAAATCAATTGTTTGGGTTTTTATCTCCCATCCGGGCAGATTCTCGCTCTGCCATTCCGTTTTACCGAAATGGAATCTCTTCTCCAAAGCATTGGGCGCGTCTTCCAATTTTTTATGGAAAAATCCAAAAGGATTACCGGCAAGCGGCCCCGCAATCCCTATCCTCCCTCTTACCGTGGCAAACTCCGCGCCGCGGCGCACCGTCGTCTTTGCCGAAGAAATTTCGACATAAAGAATATTTTGCTCCAGTGCGTTTTCAATCCGCTGGAATACTATTTTCTTTGTTTTAAAAATCGCTTTAAGGTCGCGTTCCAAGGCCTTTTTAAACATTTTTCTTCGCAAGCCTCGTTTCTAAATTTTCAAACAGCGTGCCGGTATTTATGAGCAAACGGTTAAAACCTTTTACGGCCTGCGTCTGGGGGCTGTTATCGCCGTATTCGCCTCTCAAGATTGGTTTTCTCACTACGGCCTGCGCCGCGTTAAGAAAGCGCTGTTTATCCGCGCTTGTTTTATTCATATCCGCAATCATTTCCCTTACCGTCAGAGCCACTTCCATATTATCTCGTTTAGCCCAAGGTCCAAGCAGTATATTGTATATTGCGTCCAATTTTTCCAAAACCGCCCTTAAGGGTACGGGACTGTCCTTCCCTTTTTTATTTGCGACTCCGCCGTGAAAAGGCTTTTGCTCTTTTCTCGCGAATTTGGCAGGAATATCCGCAAGCACGCCGACTTCAAGGGTATAGCCTTCAAGTTTTTTGTTGATTTCGTCCTTGATTTTTAACATTTCCACGCTAAACATCAGTCTAAAGGCCCCCCTATAAAAATATTGCTAAACCCCTCTCTCTGCTTTTGGCTCAAATCGGCCTTGCTAAGCCCGCGGGCGGCAAAATAAGCGTGTAAGTTCTCAATATCCGTTCCTTGCCCCCCGCGCGCATAAAGTACCGAGAAAAGAGCCCGATACTTATCCTTATCCGTAGTTCCGCCGTTAAGCGTAAGCGCGGCCTCGCACCACTCGTTTGCGGTAAGGTAAGGCGCGCTTATCGCTCCCAAAATATTATCGAGCTCTTCTCTCATGGCGTATCCTAAGCTATATTTACCGGTTGGGCTATTATGCCGCCTTTTTCTTTTACGTCGACCATAGCGGTTCCGTAAATATAGTTAACCCACACTTCATTGTTTCTCTGATCTTCGCCGCTTGCCTCAACCTGCGGCAAGAGCGTGTATTGCAGCTTCACGATATCGGGGCAAATTACTACGATACCGTTGCTGTTTGCGGCCAAGTTGGAAGGCACGTCCAAAAAGCCAATCCCGCTACTTAGTGAATCGCGCAGTATTTTGCCGTAAGTCGTGCCGTTGCTCAAGGTTTTAAGCAAATACTTTTTTAAATCTTTGCCATAAAACGCCAAGTTAAACTTGGAAGAGGAAGAAGTATTCTCCACCTGCGTTTTTAAATCGCTAACCAAAGAAACAAGGGCGTCCACACCGTTATTGCCGTTTATAGTCGCAGGCAAAGACGCGGCCGTATTTAAAATATGGTTCGGGTCGTTAGAAATCAAAACGCCGTTATTGTCCACGCCGTTCCATATTTCCAAATCCAGCTGTTTGTGAAAGGCCTTGATAATTTTGTTGTTAATAGTGGGCAAAGCGGAATTTGCCTGCCTTATATTCTCGGCGTATTGGACGCCTTTAAAAAACTTCGCGTAATATTTGGAGTAGGCTCCGCTTTTTACGTGGGCGCGCTCCGTATCTTGGGCATTCATCGCTTTGGCCACGATTTCGTCGTCTCCGCGGATCGTGGTAAACTTAACATTCTCTATTTTTGCCGCATTAAGCTCGCCTTGAAAAACGGTATAAAACGGCGCATAATCCAAAATTACGCTTTGCATTAACTGTTCTCTTGTGGGAACAGCCGAAATATTATCGCTTGACATTGTTTTTAGCTCCTTTAAACTTTAATAATTTGCGAAGCCCTTTTTTTATTTTAGGGGCTTTGACGGTCTCGCTTTCGCTGTTTGCCGCCGGCAAGGTCATATTCTCGCAAACGTCGTTCTGACGCTCCTTATTGGCTTTTTTGCCCATAGTCTTACAGTCCGCCCGGGAAGTCTATCGCCGCGGCAAAAGAATTTTCGCCTTTGCTGTTAAGGCAAGTTTCCTTTTCCGAGGCGAAAACAGCATTAACCGCGATATTATCCGTCTCTTGGGTTTGGGCCTTCTCGGTGAACTTACCTTGCGCGTCCACGTATACGGCCGCACCTTTCTGCGGTTGGGCGTCTTCGGCCAAGAGGACATATACCTCAAGCCCGCATCTTACGAAAGACTGTCTTTTGTGTTCGGCCACAGCCGCAACTCCCACCACTATATCCGCGGCGGAAGATACGGCCTTTATCGAGCCGTCGCTATGCTTGCAAACCGCCAAACCTTCGGCAACCGGTGTACCGTTGTAAGGGGCGGCATTATCAATTACGTCGCTTTTGCCTCTGGTGTAAGGCGTAGCTAATCTTTTACTCATTTTTTATTCTCCTTGTTTCGCGCCGAGGTAATGGCTTTTTAAAGCAAAAACCCGGTCATTGTATTGTTTGCGGGAGTCATCTCCCTCTTCAAATGGTTTGGCGCCGCCGTTGGCGCGTTTGGCCGCCTCTATCTGTGCGGACATTTTCTTTTGATTTACCGTCAAGGTAAGGCAATCCCAATATTTTACGGACTGCTTTTCCTTCTCATCGTCGGCGAGGGCTTTATAGGTCATAATTCTGCCTTTTAATTCCTCGGGAGCGGCGTCTATATTCTCCTGCAGACTGAAGAAATAATCCATAAGCCCCTTCTTGACCGCGGAGGCCTTCTTCTCTTCGTCCGAAAAAGGTTTGGAATCCAACTCTTTAAATAAACCTTTGGACAATTCCCCTATATATTGGCCGTTTTCTTCCACGAATTTCCCGGCGGACAAATTAAAGCGTATAGCCTCCTGCATTCTGTTTACGGCGGCCTCTTTAGCGGCTTTATCCTGCAAATCTTTACGGACTTTATCCACATCGCTGGGGACGGGTGCGGGCTCCGCGCCGCCTTTTTTAAGGGCCGCTATTTCCGCTTTTAATGCGGCAATTTGTTCGGCGACATCATTATTAGGTGCGGGGCTTCCTCCTCCGCCCGGTGCGGGATCTCCGTCCTTATCCATCAGAACCCTGTCCTGCCATATCCTTAAAAGTCTTTTCATTTTCTGCTCCTTATTGATTTAATTTAAAATCCGTTGAAATTTCATTGTTTTTTAGCTATACTATCTATATCAGACCTAGGTTACGGCAGAGGCCTCTGTCCGTAACGACACCGGGAAAGCCAAAGTGCCGAATATTCCTGTGGGTCTGATTTTTTATTGCTTAATAAAAAATGTTTTATTTATAAGCATTTTTTGTTTGCGGGAAATACCTGTTACATATTTATATGTTTTCTTATTGATTTTCTTGACAAACAGTAATCTATCTCCCGCTCTTTTCTTTTCCAATACAACATTGTCAAAATACTTTGTTATATGCGGAATTATCGCTATATCTTCAGCAGTAACAGCTTTTTGCTTTCTTGCCGATTCAATTTCCGCAGATCCGTGATGCAAATATGCGTGCCTAATTCCTTCCACCCTCAACTGCTCGGAATATCCTTTCAAATCAAGTCCGGTTTGGCGTTTAATCCTATGCCACCTTTTTCCAGAAATTTTCCCAAATATAAAATCTGTTGAGCGGTCTTCCAGCCTTTGCCCTGCTACAGCCATATTAAACATTTGACGAGTACGTTCTATAACCTTGGCAGATGTATTAAGCAAAATTAAATCTTCCGCTTCATTTAAAAACTCAATGCCGCACTGGCAGCCGTAACGCTCGCCTGGCATATTGCCCTGCTTGTCGCCCTCGCCGACGCGGAAAATCTTACCGTAAAGCAGTTGGTGTTCCGGATCGGGGTTTTCGGCACTGCTGGGAAGCCATCTGTAAAACTCCCCTTTATGAATGGCTTTAAGGTTTTGTATCTCGTCGTAAATTACGGCCTGCTCTATTCTTTGCCTTAAAAGATTTTCGCCGTTTAAAGCCTGCTCAAAAGCCTGAGCCTTACCCCAATCCCCCGATAGCAAATCTTTATATTTGGCCTTATATTGTAAAAGAACATCATAAACCGTCTTATCTATGGGCCTGCCTGTAGCAAACCTTGCGCGGTTTATCGCGCTTATCGCGCCTTTTTGCAGGGTAAAGTTTTTAGACACAAGGCCCTGCGTGTAAAAACTCTTGGGCATTACCTGCTTTAAAAATCTGTCGGGATAAAACTTCTCGCCCATAGCTTACCCCATAATTTCTTTTATCAGCTTATCCTTGTATTCTTTGGGGAACAAATCTTCTCCCACCGCTTCCAAAACAGGCAACAGATTTGCAATTTCGGCAAATTTTCGCCAACGGGAAGTCTTGAAAATCAAATGTGTTCCCAAAAGGCTGTCGCAGACAGGCTTAAAAATGGAATTAAAATAATATCTTAACCCCCGCTCAACGGCCTCGGCGTCGCCTTCGCCGGTATTGTTAAGGCCAGACGTCAAAATACCCGAAATATAGGCTTTAGGCAAACCGCTTACCATAGACATCAATCCAAACAAAACGTCAAGCGCGACTTCCATGGGCTCGCTGTCGAATTTGGGTAAATCCACCACATCGGAAGCGTCCAACAATGCCCCTTTCCCCTCTTTAAGGCCTTTCTCTATCGCCTTAGCCTGTTTAATCGCGTCCTCGGCATTTTGGTTTGATACCGAATCTCTCAGCCCAGCTATTCTTAAAAGCACGCTTTGGCTGATTTTAAGGCCGGTATTTGCGTTTACCAGAAGGCTCTCCACCAATGAAGCGAGTACCAAAAGAATCGTCGCCTTTTTAAAATTTGAGAAAGAAATCTTCACGCCCTTTTTCCCGGCGGGATTATCGTCAATTTCCCGCTCCTCGCTCTTATTGGCCACGCGTACGAAACCGCCGTCGTACACCAAATAAAGCGAACCCGTGCGGTTTAACATGCCGTTGGCAAGCAAAGTAATCAGCCCCTGCCTGGCCGAGGTAGAAACAACGCTGTCCCACAATGCTTTTTGTTTTTCTTCCGGGAAATCACCCGCCAAACTAAAACAATCAGTCAAAATCTTGTGGAAAAATTGAAAAACAAAAACGGACGTAAACTCCGCGTCTTTCCCGCCGTAAACAAGCGGGAACGCCAATGATACGGAATAATCCGTTGCCGTTCTGTTCTGCTGAAAATTAAAAATTCCCTTTATGTTCATCTGTTATTTTTCCTATATACATCATTAAATTTGCCAACGCGTCAGGCGCGTCGTCGTGTTCCGCATTATATTCATATTCAAGCACCATATCGTTAAAAGCCTTTTGCGCGTTTTGAAAAGCAGGCCTCTTTAAAAGCGGCGGCAAAGTATTGCACAATCTGATATTATCCCTATACATAGCCGCGTTCATAATGCGCGCATGCTTATTATTGGTACTTTTCCACCCTTTAACATTGGCGCCCATTTGCCTTAAAACCATAACCGGGTGTTTGCCTACCCCGTTCGTTTCAAAAGCAAATTTCACGCAATTAAAGGCTTTCATAACCTCTACAATATCGTCTAAGCAGTCGTCCCAAGCCTTCTGCCATGCGAATCCGACAAAAATCAACTGATCAAAATTAGCCGCGCACATTGCAAAAGCGGTATAATCGTTGCCTTCGTGGCTGGGATCAATAAAGCCGGCGCAAGTCCCTTTCGGGAAAAAATCCGCAAATTGCACTTTCGCAAAAGGTATCCTGTCCATATCCTCTATTTTTAAAAAGTACGAAGCCTGAATACTCCTTTCGCTTACCCCCGCGGCCCGCTGTGCTTCCAAGTCTGTGTCGAGTTCCGCGATTGAGCCGTACGGCACTTCCATTTTTCTAACACCCTGTTGTCTGCGAAATTTAGCGTAAACATCTTTGCTGTGGACAGGCTGCCCAAGTAAAGTTATATTCGGCGTCAGTTTAAAAAGTTCGTCTACAACCTTGTCCACTCGCACTCTTTCGGCTCTACTGTCGTCGTCGGGGGTTATTATGTCGTCGCAGAGGATAAATTTAGGATGTTTCCCCCTAAACCCTTTTGACCTTACAGGTAAAGCCGTCAAATTAGCGTCCTTACCGATAAGCCCCGCCACCCGCACCTGTTTGCTTGATTTCCGTGCCAAAATAATACCGTTTGCCTCCAAAACATTCGCCACCTCAAGGCATATATCCGCGCCTCGGCTTTTTTCCTTAGTGACCAATAGGCAGGTAAAAAGCGGATCTAGATATATCGCATAAGCCACGCCGCAAATACTTATATAATCCGTCTTACCGTAACCGCGAGATCCCAAAATCATATTCGCCCCGCCTTGCAAAGCGAAATCTTTCATTTCAATTTGCTTCGGATAGGGTTTTGGATAGCAGGCATTTAGGCAAAATTGAACGAAATCAACTTTGCCCGCCGCACTATCCGGGCTTTTCTCTTCACGCTCGGGGATATAACTGCCCGGCTTACTCATAATGTCAAAGAACTTAAAAGCCAGTTTGGCCTGTTCCAGCGTCAACTTGTCCGTCTTGGAACTTAAAAGTGTTTTCTTCAGCCTAAAAACCAAGGCTTTGGTCCCGATCATTTTAGTACCGTCGGCCAAAGTTATTTCCTCGGCAAACTCCTCGGCTATATTGTCGAGCAAACGGTTACGGTCGTGCCACTTTCTAAGGCCCTCGCTTTTTGCCTGCGGGCTGGGCTGATTTACGGCGCTGAATCTATGCTCTTTCGGAGGGATAATCCCGCCCTTGCCCGCCTTTACACTCTTATTGGCACTTTTCTTTTTGCGGGGCATTTACGCCCCCTTTACCCGTTCGGCCGTCTTACCCGTAAACTTTTCCCAACGCGTTAAAATTACGTCGCAATAGTGCGGATCAATCTCCGCCGCGCGGCACCTTCTAAGCAATTGCTCGCACGCAATTAAAGTGGATCCGCTTCCGCCGAACAAATCCAAAACTATATCGCCTTTTTTGGAACTGTTTTCAATAAAGTGCGCCAATAGCTTTATCGGCTTCATAGTCGGGTGTAAATCGTTTTTAAGAGGTTTATCCACGCGTATAATATCTGGGGTTAAAAAGGCCATTAAATCTTTTATCGCAGAGCGCAGTTCCTCCTCATTCATAAAATCAAAATCTTCAATGGCATTTGCCTTATTGCGCCCGCCGTTCCACGTCCCTATGCTTTTCCCCTTGCAGCCAAAGAGGCAAGGCTCATATATGTTTTGGTATTTCGCCCCGCCCAAAACAAATTGATTTTTAAGCCAAATAAGCTGTTGTTTAAAGCTCAGCCCGGAACGCTCCAAAGCCGTGATAAATACGCCTTTGCCCAGTTCCTTATAGAAAACGTAAAAAGAGCCCTTTTCTTTTAAAGCGGCAAAAATGTTTTGGTAAATTTTCGCTAAAAAGGCTTCAAATTCTTTAGCCGGCAAATGGTCGTTTTTAATTTTTTGAGTTCTGCGAGGTTCGCTGTTACCCGCGCCCTGATAGTTCATGTTATAAGGCGGGTCCGTAAGCACCAAATCCGCGCCTAAACCGCCCATTAAGAGGTTAATTGCGCTACGTTCGGTACTGTCCGCGCAAATTAAGAGATGTTCGCCCAAACGCCATATATCCCCTTCCTTAACGCGCGGAGTGATTTCTTCTTCTTCGGGCAAATCAACTTCCACGATTTCGGCAGGCTTATCGCCGTCCAAAATAATATCGCTTAAATATATGCTTTTGTCCGAAACGGCATAATCGGTTAAATCCGCCGCGGTTAAATCATACTCCGCCAGTAAAGCCGAAAGCTGTTCCATATCGGTGGTGCCGTCGCTTTGATTGTCGGCCAAAGCTATTTTGGTAATTATTTTATTGTCAGTTAAATCGGGGAACAGAATAATATCGGCCGTTTCAAAACCAAGCTCCCTATACACTTTCAAACGCTGGTTCCCGCCGATAATTTGGTAAGTGCCGTCCTCTTTGCCGGCAATGGCTAAAAGGGGTTTAAAAACTCCAAGCTCTTTTATTTTATTTTTAAGACGGGCAAACGCCTCCGGCGAAATATCGCGGAAGTTTTTATCCCACAGATTAAGATTTTTAAGCGGAATATTTTTTAAAAATTCAGTTTTTATACCCATTAAAAAGTGCTAAGCACCCGGGTTTAGGCAATAAAAAAGCCGCCCCGAAAGTGATGGAACACTAACAGGAACAGCTATATCTAAAGATATTTTTACTAATTTTTACCAAAAAAGCAAGGATATAATGCTTTTAATCCAATCCCAAATAATACCGGATATACAAGATTTAACAATATGCCTTAAGAATCGGCGTAGTATTCCTCTATATTTAATAGATTTTTTCTTTCTTTTCTTTTTGCCGGCTTTCATTTTTTAAAGTCCTAAAAAAATCAGCCACAAAAAAAGAGTGTACGAACAGCTTTGCGGCTACCTATACACTCTGTTATTAGTCTATTTTTAATTTTTCAAAAAGTCAAGGGCAAAAATAATATAAACAAATATAAAAAAATAGGACTGGGAAAATTGTGAAATCAAATTAACTCCAGTCCTAAATACAGAAGGAAATAATTAAAGAGATGCTATTTTTCAATAGAATCATTAGAATCATCTTTTAAGTAATCATCAAACTTGGATAAAACATTTAAAACATGTTGATCACCTAACTTCTTAATTCCCTGTAAAAATTCTTTTATATTTTTTTCCTTAAATAGAAGAATTAATCTATCGATACGACTATCTTTGCCAGAAACAGGAGTTTTCTCTATAATGGTTTTCAAGACAGAAGAATGCAAGGTAAAAGAGTCTTTAATAACTTCATCCCAATCCTTAACGATAATAGCTTGTGGTGATTTATTTTTAATCCCTGCTACATTATGTCCAATTAGAATACCTTTTATCTCGCGAGTAGGATATTTTTCAGTAAGCAAATCTATATATACAGATAATTGCGTATAGTTTTCTTGAATAAGATCCTCGTTAGGATGTTTCAGTTCAACAACAAGAATATCATTCTCACTTTCGCTGTAGAAGATAAAATCGGGTTTAAGAGAATCATTGTCTGTAGAAGCAGCAACATTGTAACGTTGCTTATATGCTGTTAAAGCAAAAGTTTTAATGGCCTTGTTTGCCTGATATTTATCATAAGTTGGGTGTAAAATCCAGGGATAACTTTCTAATAATCGCTGTAAATCTTGTTCCTTGTATTTATTACACATCTGTTGCAGTAATGCTAGGGCATATATTTTCTGAGCGACAACCATAGCCACCGTCATAGAACAGAATACAGCTTTTTCTTGTAAACTCTTCATTAGCTGAACGAATTTATCTGCAAACAAAGTATCGGAGTTTAATAATTCTTTCCAAGTATCAAGTAAATTTCTCCACGCTGGTTCGTTTATCCAAGAAGATAGTGCAAGCTCTTGAATTTCCTCTTTTTTTTCTTCTGGAATCGAAGCTGTCACTTTTGCAATGATACTAGCTACATCTCCTTCTTCTTGTGCAGATAACTGAGGGATCAACTTGCCAGCAGAACGGGCTTTAGTTAATTCTGCTACAAAATTATCTCTATCGATTTTCTCTCTATATTCTTGAAACTTATTAACAGCAGATTTAACCATCTCTGTTCCCCAATTATACAAGCTAGTCAAAGCAGGATTTTCCCAGTCCAAGCTAGTCCTATCAGTCGAGATAAGATCAGGTTTTATTAAATCTAACCAATCTGCTTGAATAACGCCAAACATATATCTAGTAAAAATCTCTCGGCCCTTCACATTAAATGCAAAGAATCTATCTTGTGCAATTTTTTGATTAGTATAAATGCCAATTCCAGCCTGCTCTGTTGACCATTCCGGCTTCATCTTAAAACCAATATAATATTTAATTTTGTTGCCATCATCAAAGGTATGTTCCGTATAACCATTCTCAGGAATTCTAAAATCAAAAATTAATGGAGAATAAATGTCCACATCATTGAAAAATAAAGTGAGATGATCAGTTTCATTTTTATCAAAAATACCACAAAAGCGTTTAATTAATGAATCGGAAATTTGTTTTTCTGACAGATCTTTTTTTGTAGATAAATTTGACATAATCAATAATGAACCAGTTTTATGTTCAGAAGAATATAATCGAGTGTAAAATTTATTCACTGCATCTACATATGCATAGTCCTTAGGTAAAACAGAATTTAAATCTTTAGATAATGGTTGCTTATATATAATTAATTCTGGCTGATAATCAACTTTCCCTTCTTTCATTTTAGATTCAATAGAAGCCAAGTCAATGCTAACCATATTCACCAACTTATCTTTAATAGTAAGAAGAGTTAATTTTTTGGCTATGCCAAACACAGCTAACTTTCCGATCCCTTTCTTTGCCATAATCGGACGTTTCTTGCCGTTTGTTCTCTTGGTCAAATCAGTCAAATCTCGTGTGGTTTTACCTATATGCAGATATGTATCTCGGATATCTTCATAAGACATACCACGCCCATCATCTGAAAATGTAATAAGGGCAGGGGAAGTGGTAACCCAAATATTTTCTGCATCAGCATCCCAGCTATTAGAGACCAGCTCTGCGAATACATTAGTAGGACGATTCTGGTATAGTTTTACCCCTAAATGCTCTATGATGTTATGTTCAAAAACCAAATGCAAATCATTTTTTGCCATAATTATTCTCCTGATAGTATTTTACTACTTGCTCCCCAAGTTGCTTAGCCAATAAACAAGGGAACGCATTTCCTATTTGGAGACAAACTTTTTCTAAATTATTTACTTCAAATTTATAATATTTGGGAAAAGTCTGAATGGTTGCAGCTTCTCTAACAGAAAGAGCTCGGTCTTGATCTGGATGTCCAAAGCGACCCATACTAAGCGTAATACATCCCCGCGTAATGGTAACAGAAGGCTCATCCCATTTAAGACGGCCATAAACATTTCCAAATCCGCTGTTAGAATATTTATGACAAGATGGACGCAAAGCTTTTGGAATAGCATAGCGGGAGGCTCCGGGCGTTAAAGAGCGTAATCGTTTTAAATTAATATCAGATAAATCACGTGCAACATTCCAATTAACAGAAGCATAGTTGCGCCCTTTTAAATCAGACACAAATGCAGGCTTTGGCATATTTCCAATCGCGTCCTTTAAAGAAATCCATTTTTTAAATGTACCGTTAGGATTTTCAGCATATTCAGGCTTAGGAATTGGAATTTTAAAATTTTTACCGGCCAACATTACCAAACGTTTTCGCTTTTGAGGAACACCAAAATCCGCTACTTGAAGCACTTTAAAATCAGGGATATATTTCAGATCTTCAATTCCTTCTATAAATCGCCGGAATAAATAATTTCCCCGCTTAGCTAAACCGGGGACATTCTCCAACATAATCATTTTAGGTTTTAATTCTTGCACTAACCGTAAGAACTCTAAAATTAATAGATTTCTTGGGTCTTCTTTTTTATTTTTAAAAGTTAAACTTGAAAACCCTTGACATGGGGGGCACCCTGCTAATAAATCTATTTCTTTTATACCTAAAGTATCTAAAATAGCTTTACCTGACAAGGACTTGATATCTTGTTGAAATAAGTGCGTGGCAGGATGATTTGCTTTATAAGTATTGGCTGCGTCTTTATCAAATTCAACGCCACCAATAATTTCTATGCCTGCAGCTTTTAGCCCGGTAGTTAATCCGCCGGCTCCGCAAAATAAATCAATAGCTACAATTTTTTTAGGTAACATATCAGTCATAATGCCCTCATTTTTATCATATCAAATTATTAATTTTGTTTAAAATCTATCCAAGTTTCTTTAAAATGGCTTAAACCTTCTTCCCTCTCAGTATAAAAATCCCTTGAGCGCGGGCACGGGCACGGATCAAAGTCAAAAGCAAATTCTTGATTCAGCTTCTTAAATTCTTCCGGCGGGGTAAGCCAATATCTCTTTTTCATTTGAAATCCACCTTGTAGAATTTAACGTCATTACATGGGCCGAAGAACTCCCTTTCCGCCTCAGGCAGCTGCCAGCCCTCCACAACGGTTACTCTCGTAAGGGTGAGCACCGTTTCAACGTGGCTATATCCGCGCCGGAAGATTATACGGTCTCCCGCTCTGGCGTCTTTAAGCTGACGCGTCCAAAAGGGCTTTACGCGCCGATATTCGCTCGTTTTCTGCCCGGAAGCCACCAAGTCAAACCATTTGCGCGTCAGAAAAAATACAATCGTTTTCATACTAGTTGCCTTTCCACCCGAAAAATTTACAAACCTCACAATCTATATTTACAGAATACTCGGTTAGACACCCGCATACTGGACATTCATTCCCGTAATTCACAACTCCTCCAAAAACATAGAACAAAAGTCATACTTAACGCCGTTCATCGCCGTTTAGACGTTCTAATTTTACATTGGCGTTCTAGCTATTGTTCTAATAAATTATTTTGTTAATCCGAGTTCGGCGGATTTAATTTTAAAATCTTGCCCGGAATGCAAAGTCTTAGCTTTTAAATGTTTCGTGCGGAAGTCCTCGGACAGGTTTTCGACGAATAAGTCCATAACGCCGGAAATGCGGCTGGGAATCCTGTCGTTGTTTAAAAGCAATGCCAACTCTTTAATCGAATAATTGCACGGAATTATTAACCCCGTCTTCTTTAACCAAAGCCATTGATTTAATAACTCCGTCAAAGTATCGGTTCCGCTTTTAGATAATTCTTCGGATCCTAAATCATCAAGGATCAGGACATCTTTCCGCAATAGTTTTTGGATAAAATCCTTAGAATTACTCTTTCTTGCCTCTATCGCCTTAGAATTAAAATCTGATATTGGTAAGAAAAGCATATCAATAAACTTCCCTGCTGCGGCGCAGTCTTGCTTATATTTATAACCGGCGGCCCAAGCTAATCGGCTTTTCCCGTTCCCGGGGGTGCCGTAAATGAATAGATTAAATGGTTTTTTGCTGAATTTAAGAGCGGATTCAAAGGCGGCAGCATTTTTGAAATCAACGTTGTAATTTTCAAAAGTCCAATCTTTAAACTCAGGCTTATATCCCATAGCCATTAACGCCCTACGCTGCTCCTGTTCTTCTTCCTCTTTTTGAATTTTTTGCCAATCGATTTCTCTATTTTCCATACTTTAAGCCTCGTATTTTTCCAAAGGGCTTGGCAAAGCGTTGCCTTTGTTAAAATGTTGAACGCGTTTAGCGTCCAAATCCGCATAATCGATAAGAAAGCGATCGTCATTCAACCATGCGGCCGCCCCCTTGGCATAGCCTCGAGCTACTTCATTACTTCGGGCGTAGTCTTTAGATTTCTCTATAATTTGATCCGGAGAGGTGCCTGTGCGCTTCACGGCGGCGATAAAAGCCGATCGGGCTTTATCTTTGTTCCCTATTCTTTGTTTGGGGAAAACCGTCCAAAATTGATCAAAAGCAATTTCTATGGCGCTTTGTTTTTCTACCGAATCGGCTTTCTTTTGTATTTCTTTTATTTCTGTTTCTGTATCTGTTTCTGTTTCTGTATGCCGTTTAGGTATGCCGTCGGCAGATAAAACGGCGGTGCCGCCGTCTGAAAGTCTGCGTTTCTCATTTGTTTTTTTAGCTCCCAAACGCCCCGCTTTTTTCTTTTGTTTAAGCGAGAAAACACTCTCATTTTTCCAGCCCATTAGCATTTCGTAAAAGGCTTCTTCCGATTCTGTTTTAGCTATATAATCGGTATAGTTTTCAAAGGCCTGTTCACAAATGCCTATAAGGGCGGAACCGATTTGCTCTGCTGTCAGTTTACGGCTTTTGGCCAGCAAATCGGCCGTGTATATCTTGATGTAAGGAATTTTCATGCTCATTCGCCCCTAATTCCATTGATTATATCTGCGGCTTGCTGTGCGGAGTATACTATGTAATAATCAAAACCCATAGCCTTTACCCGCGCCGCCCAAGCCGCCTGTGCGGGGCTTTGTTTACCCGCAGGGCTTACACATACGGGATTGCCTTTCTTGCCCATAGTATATTCCTTAGGCTTTTTTACCTCAAAAAATACCGTTCTACCGCCGTTTAATAAAACCACCAAATCCGCAACGCCGGGGCAGTATCCCTCTCTTTTCAACTTAGCGAAATATGCTGCGGGATTCTTCTGCCGGAATTTCTGCTCATTCGCCACCTTGAAAAAGGTAACCCCCAATGCACGCAAGGTATTGCAGATCTGCGTTTGCACTGTATATTCGCTCGTCATTTTGTAACCTCTTTAACGCTAAACAATTCTCCCTGCGCCCTCTCGCTACCGGAGATAAAACGCTCGCAAAAGCCAATTATGCCGACTATATCTTTAGCTAAATAAGCGTCCATAACGGTAACGCTGTTTTCATTTCGGTAAGGCGGGATATACGGCGTGTTTAAGCATAGCGGCGCATTGGAATTTTCCAAACTCTTTACCGCGCTTATTACGATCCCAAAGTTTGCAAAATCTTCAGCGGCTGGGTTTTCCTCTTTCAAAGTAAGCCCCGTTATCGTCATACCCTCGCCATATTTTTCGTCTAAATCCAAAACCTCCAAAAGGTAAGGTTTAAACTCTTGCAAGGCGTTTAAAAATTCCGAACTTTGTTTGTCAAAGCTTTTGTACACAGTCGTTTTACTATTTGTCCGATCCGAATCGCTCGTATAGTGGATTTCGGTTTCGTTCCCTTTGATTTTCAGCTTAGTTATTTGCATATTGAACCACCTTATAAATCTTAAATTCGCCGACTTTTACTCGGCCCATTTTGGTTGGGGTGCTTGTTTTGAAAAACGGGCTCCACCCTTTTGAATTGATTTTTTTATTACGCTTCATTTTTCTTTCCCGGAGTAAGAATTTGACGCAGGCACCATTCTATGGTTTGCGCCTGTTGTTTTTGATAAAAGAGTTTGGATTCTTTAGATATTTTCATATATTCTCCTATACGCGGGGACGGGGAGATGATTCCGCCCCCGCGGCGACGTTAAAAGGGAACGTCGCTGTTTTTGGATTGTTCGGATTCTCCACTAGGCGGGACCCTCGAATCTATTTCCGCCAAACATGCTTTGTAAGTAAGCGCGGCGATTAAGGCCAAATCGCTTTTATTAAAAAAAGAAGTTTGCTGCCATTCGCCGTTTACGTCTTTGTAAGATTTTTGGAACGAAAAACTAAAATAAGGTTTCCCGTCCGCAGTCTGATTTGCCCATACGGCACATTCAATAGCGCCGAGTTTATAACTTTTACAAGGTTTTGCCATTTCTTTCTCCTATTTCAAAAAATAAGTTTTATCGGGTTCGGGAATCTCTATACCCTGTTCCCCGCACCAGCGAAGCACTTTTTCCAAAAACTCCGCCATTTCGTCTTTGCTTGCACCGCTTTTACTGCGCGGCAGTTTTATCAACCTTCCGGCGATTTCCTCTTCCCGATAAAAGAACAAATCGTTAAAAAAGGTGTTTAATTGCGCCAAGCTGTACTCGTTACCGTCTTCTCTAAAGAACCGCCTAACCCTCGGCAATATAACGCCGTGATAGTAGCCGAGTTGCTCCATACTCTTACTTGCTCGGCTTTTTACTTCGCAGGTAACGAATCTGCCCTTATTTACCGCTTTCATAATCGTTAAGCAAAGCGGGGCAAGTTCTTTTTGGCAGGATATGTCAAATACTATCGACATTTAAACCACCTCCCGTATCTTTATCCCCAAAGAACGTGCGAAAGCTCTTAATTGGGCGAATTGGCTCGGAGTAGCGGTTATTGAACATTGGAAAATCACACTCTTTTCCGTTTGCGGGAAATCATTAAAAAGCTGAACTTCCTGCGGATTTTCCACTGCCCCCAAAGCGGCCTCTTGCTTTTCTTTTTCGGAGATTAACAAGGTTTGTTTTGCCAAAGTCTGTGTAACAGACATTGTTTCTGAATATGTGTGCAGACATTCCGTGCGAAACTCCGGTTTGATAATTTGCTCAAGCTGCCCTATATCCGCCTGCGTTTTTTCCATTTTTTCGTTCATTTCGTTTAGCGCGCGAGCAAGACGGTAAGAGGACAACAACCATTTCTCCCCGGCGATAAAACGCTCGAACGAAATAACTTCGCCCATTTTGTTGATCTTCTCGAAATGTTTTTTTAATTCCTCAGTCCGCTTTTGCAAAGAGCGCGCTTCCGATTCTTTAATCTGTTTATCTATCAGAAATATCGGTTTATCTAAAACGGATAAAATATCTTTTATTTGCGCCTCAAACGTAGTATAAGGAACTAACCATTGCTTCTTTACCTCTTTACGCTTTTCGTCTATTTCAAGGCGCAGACGACGCAGATCGGCCCTGTCGGCCTTGGCAAAAGCTATTTCATCTTCGCCATATATGGCGTTATCGTATTTAGCGGATATTCTCTCGCAATATCCTTTTATTTCGGCCAAATTGGCCGTAATTGGCGACAGCGGCGCCAGCGCGACTTTAAATTCCATCATTTTAATCCCTCCTGCTCACGTTTGTGATAGTAATCCCGCAGAGCCGAGAGTTGGGCTTGAGATAGATGTTTCTTCCACTCAACGCACACGGCCTGCAATTCAATTAGACTTTTTGCTTGATCAGCCTCGTGATAAAACTCCTTAGGCAGCTGCGGAAGGCTTTCCTCCGCCGTAGTAGAATCGGCGTCATTATCTTCGCCTTTTGTGGGAATGCAAAAGACTTGGATAAAGGCATATTTATATGCGGCCGACATAGCTTTGTTTGTGGACTTATCGGCGCTGTCCATAGCCTCGCCGTAAGTGGTAATTATATGCTCGGAATTGTCTTCCGTGCATATAAGGTGGTATGAAACTTTTATTGCAGTATAAATAAGACCGTTTCCGCTTTTAGTCGTTCGTTCCGTTTGCTTCCATTCAATGACTTCGGGCAGAATCACGATCTTATTCTTTACGAGGATTGGGCTTACGACATTGTACATATCGTCTATCCCTCGGAAGTTATATCCCTGCTGGGCATTCCGTCTATCCTTAGATATGCCCACTTTGACCAAATCGGACATTGTATCCAAAATGGCCTTATATATCTTTTTTTCCATTTTCATCTCCTTTATTTAATCGTGCGGGACATTACGCCGCCCCGCTCGCGTCCGTAAAGCATATTTATATCCGCCCGTGCCCTCGGGCTCTACTTTTTAGCAATCTTGCGGGCTTTCGGCCGCCCGCCGGCCTTTCTTCGTTTAAGGAGGGTTTTAATGAAGAAATCCAAAAACAAAACCAAACAGTATTAACCCTTTTACGGCGAAACTTAATGTCAGCGCCATAATCAAAAAATCCAATATATTTTCTAAACTATCGCTGATAGCTTTTAACATCGTACCCCTCCTTAAAGGCCCACTTAAAAGCAAGCCTTACATTCACCGTCGCGCCAAAAGGCGTGACAAATAGAAAACTTACAGCTTTTCCCATATATAATCGCCCCACGCCTCTTCAAAGGCGCGCAAATCGCATTTCAGCGGCTTGCCTTCGGCGGCAACTTCCATAACTTCTAATTCGCCGGCCTCTGCCGGCGCCCAAGTATCGGGGTGCCCGCTTTTATTCTCGGCAGTCGGCGGGGTGTAATAACCCGACACTTCAAGAGTCAGGCCGCCTATATCAAGCTCTATATCGTATGGCCTCATATTCCCCCCTAAATTACCTTTGCCGAGACTTTTAAATTTTCCATATCGGAACGCTTAAAAAAGTACTTCCTCGCTCCGGGGTAAGGCTTTACGGCCGGCACCCTGCCCAGCTTGGCCAAATAACGCAACCATTGTGGTGTAAACCCCACCAATTGCGCCGCTTCCTTCGTCGATAAATATTCGTTAATCATTTTTAACCTTCTTTAATTACTTTAATTTGGTAAAATAAAACCGTATAGGCCTTTCCTCTCTTAAGTTGGGCCTATACGGACTTAGATATAGCTGCGGTTTCCTTGTTGGATTCCACTTTAGCCTGTTAGCGGCAGGCTAAAAATTTTAAAACTATTTGCTATTTGCTATATCTAAGCCGCACATTGCGGATTTAAGCTTAACCCGGTTTAACCCGGGGTAAAATTTCACAAAGATTTACAGTGAAATCTGTAAAATCTTTTAGTTCGGACGGAAAGATAAATATTTGTTCTTTCCCTGCTATTTCACAAATCACGGTGGTTTGTTTTTTCTTGCCGTTGAAAATAGCCGAAACTATTTTTTGTCTTTGAAAGACCCCAAGGATTTTTCCTTGGCTTGCAAACAAAATAAACAAGGAGCCTCCTATGAAAACTGAACAAGATTTAATCAGCGTAGAATGCTTTGTTAAAAACACGCTGGATCAAATCCGTAAAGCGTTGGAGGGCCAGTATGTCAGCCAAGGGCATATCCAAGTATCCTTTGAACTGGGCATCGTGGCCACTCACTCCAAAACCGCTAAAACGGAAGGCGGTATTGGTTTAGGGGTTGCCTCTGTGCTTAAACTTGGCTCTTCCGGCCAAAGTGCACAGGATAAACAGCAAACGGAATATAACCGTATTTCGTTTACCGTTCCCTTAGAGTTGGACCAAAAAACAACAAGGGTAAAACCCGTGTTTGTTGGTGGTACTTTCTAACTTTCAAAGACCCGGTTAAAACCTTGGGTTACGCCTTTCTTATCTAAAGTTTAGATAAGTTTAGATTAAAAGTCAAGGGATATTTTATTTTCCCTATTTTGACGACGAGGAAAAAAGAAATGACAAAGTTTGAAAAGATGTTAGAAACTTGGAATAATGAGGCTTTACGCGGCGCAAAAGCAAAATTATCTAAAGAAATGAATGTGTCTGAAGTAACTGTTTCTAGATGGGCCAAAGGGGAATTAAAACCTGGACAAGCGGCTATTAAAAAAATGGCAAAAATCTTTAAAAAATCAGAGGAGGAAATAAGAGAAATTTTCAACGCAGAAAAAGAAAACCAAAACAATATAATAGATGGCAAAATAGAGCTTACATATATACCAGTTCGCGGGCTATCGTCGGCCAGCGGCGGGAAATTTATCCTCGAGGAAACCGAAACCTTTTTACCTTTCAAAAAAAGCGGCCCAAATCAATTTGCTATCAAAATTGTAGGCGATTGTATGGTAGATCCCGACGATCCGCGCAATAGCATATATGACGGCGACTATGTCATAGTTGATCCCGACGTGGAGGCCCGCAACGGCGATGTAATCGTCGCGCGATTAGACGGCGAATACAGCACCGTCAAACGTATGTACCGCCATGGCGAGGAAGTCCGCCTTGTTCCCGATAATCCCGAATATGCCCCGATAATTCGCACCGGCGCCACCTTTATCGTCGGCAAGGTTATAGACGTATACCGCCCTGTTCGCGCCAAGAAAGAAAGAAACAACTAGGATTAAATAATATAATATTAGTAATACAAAATAATTATAATCAAATATGGAGGTTTAAAATGGCTTTACCTGCAAGAGTAATTGAGAGATTTAATAAAGAGATTAAAAAATTCCAAAATGTTTTGCAAAACGCAAAAGATGCAGATCGGAACGAAAGCGATACTGTATCAATAATTACCGATATGCTGGCTGATATGTTTGGTTATGATAAATATATGGAAGTTACCAGCGAACTTGCCATTAGGGGTACTTTCTGCGATTTGGCGATAAAGTCGGACGGAAAAGTTCAGTACCTTATTGAATGTAAATCCGTAGGTACGGAACTAAAGGACAATCATTTGACCCAAGCCGCAAACTACGGCGCCAATTACGGGATACCGTGGATTGTGCTAACCAACGGAATAGAATGGCAAATTCATAAGATAAAATTCGAGCAACCAATCAGCCACGACTTAGTTTGCAAAATCAATATTTTGGAAATAAACCCCAAAAAAGAGGAAGACCAAGATAAACTTTTCCTTCTATGTAAAGAAGGATTATCAAAAGATACTCGCGAAGATTATTACGAAAAAAGGCAATGCCTAAACCGTATAGTAATAGGCGGCTTTATCTTAAGTGAACCGGTTATAAGCGTAATACGACGGGAAATACGCAAATTCGCCAACGGCTTAAAAGTAGATACCGAGGAAATAGAAAAAATTATTCGACAAGAAGTTCTTAAGCGTGATATTTTTGAAGGCGAAGAAGCTACAAAGATACAAAGCAAAATAAAACGCTTTTACAAAAAGCAAACAAAAAAACAGGAAGAAAACGCCTCCCCAGCCGCTTCGCCGAATAACTCCGAGGAGGAAAACATCCCATCTTCTTCTGACAATGATTCCACCCCAACCGGTAATTAGAGGATATTATGAAAAAACTTATAACAATCAGTTTGATTTTTCTTACCGGGTGTACCCTTCCTTTCGCTTTGTCAAAAGATAAAACTTACAAAGCCAAAGTAGAACAATATAGGAAAGAAGCCCCTTCGGGCTATTCCTTTTCGGTCAAGCAAGAATACCCTTACGAATTGGCCAAAATACCATATAAAGTAATACAAGTAATCGGTCCTAACGAAGTCTTGGCTTGCCGAATTAAGAAGTATATAACCTATCGTTGGGAATACGGCCAGTGCCGCGACGATAACTTTGAACATATAATATTTGAGGGCTCTTCCAAAAGACTGGTAGACAACGATTTATTTGGCGTTACATATTACAAAGAACTTCAGCCCTATTCTTACATTAACACTCTTGGTTCGACATCTACTGTAAGATCCTACTCCGTACGAGATTAGATAGCTTAAAAGGGAATAAAAAGAGAAGAATATGGATAGAAATGATATTGATAGTCTATTACAATACGAAGAATGCGAATGGTTGGAATTTAAGGAAAATAATGACAATCCTGAAGAAATCGGGGAATATATTTCTGCATTATCCAATTCAGCCTGTCTACACGATAAAGAGAATGCCTTTTTAGTATACGGAATTCAAGATAAAACCAAACAAATAATTGGCACGTCCTTTCTTCCCCAAAAAGAAACTAAAGGAAATATGCCACTTATTGCTTGGTTGGAAAGGCAATTATTGCCACGAATTAACTTTCGGATAGAAGAACTTGATTATGATGGAAAAACTATCGTTTGTTTTATTATTCCAGCAACAACACAAGGTCCTATCCGTTTTAATGGGAAAGAACAAATTAGAGTTGGGTCTTCTAAACAAAGCCTTAAAGACTATCCAGAAAAGGAAAAAACACTATGGGATAAAAGAAACGCCCACTCCTTTGAAAACGGTATAGCAAAAAACAATCTAAATATAGAGGATATTCCCAACTTATTACAATATGAATCTTATTTTAACCTTACTAAACAACCTATACCTACCCAATTGACATCCATTATAGAAAAACTTATTCAAGAACAACTAGTTGTTAAGGAAAAGAAACATTTTGCTATTACCAACTTAGGAGCAATTTTATTCGCTAAAAATCTAAAAGACTTTCCTTCTTTGGCTCGCAAAGCAGCTAGAGTAATCTTATATAAGGGTAAAGACAGAACTCATACTTTGAAAGAACAAGTCGGTCAAAGAGGCTATGCAACAGGTTTTGTTGGCTTAAATAGCTTTATTGATTTATTATCATTAAACATAGAGGAAAATATAACCTCCCCATTGCGAGATTCCTCCCATACTTTTCCCCCAATAGCTATACGTGAATTATTAGCTAATGCATTAATTCACCAAGACTTCTATGTTTCAGGAGCAGGGCCTATGGTAGAAATTTTCAGCAATAGAATTGAAATTTCCAATCCTGGAACACCTATCATAGACATCTTACGTTTTATTGATCATCCGCCCCGCTCTAGAAACGAAAAACTAGCAACCTTAATGCGACGATGCTGTATTTGTGAGGAAAGAGGAAGTGGGGTAGATAAGGTTATTAAAGCTATTGAAGATGTCCACCTCCCAGCACCCGACTTTATTGCGGGGGATGATTTTGTAAAAGTGATTCTATTTGCCCCTACTACTCTGCGAGGCATGGAAAAAGCAGATAAAATCAGAGCATGTTATCAACATTGTTGTCTTAGATTTGAAAGCGGAGAAAGAATGACAAATCAATCTTTAAGAGAACGTTTTCATATAAAAGAGAAGAATTATCCAATGATATCTAGAATTATCGCTGATACAATAGCGGATGGGAAGATTAAGCTATCAGATCCAACAAATAAATCACGAAAGCATGCAAAATATATCCCATTTTGGGGATAATTTCTTATGTAACTGTTATGTAACTGAAAAGATTTCTAAAGGGCTATGCCCCCTATACAACCCACTGAATTCTTATGTAACTATTATATAACAAAACAAGATTTTTTTAGGTTGTTACTGACGAAAAAGTTTATATAACTGTTATGTAATTAAAAAGGCAATAATATATGGGCATATTTAAACACCCGAAAACGGGCATATATCACGCCAATTACTTTGACGACAGCGGCAAACGTTGCCGTCCGTCTCTACACACACGCGATAAACGTATAGCCCAAATCAAATTTGCCGAGATCATACAAAATAAGGAGGCTCTCTCAGGCAACAGCTCAAAACTTCCTTGGAAGGCCTTTAAAGACAAATTTATAGAAACAATTACCCCGGAACGCACCAAAACCACCATAAATCACTTTAAACGGGCTTGTTTTTATTTGGAAGACATTATCAACCCCAAATATCTAAACGAAGTAACGCCCCTCAAATTACAGCAATTAAAAAGCAAGCTGAAAGAACAAGGCAAAGGCGAAGCTGGCATAAACCGCTGGCTTAGGGCTTTAAAAACGATGTTGCGCAAAGCCGAAGACTGGAGCTATATCCCCCCACAAAAGTGGCAAAGCGTCGGCAGTTTTAAGGAAGTGGAACACCGCGTGGTTTTTTATACTGTTGCGGAACTAAAAAAGATGCTTAAATGCGCTAAACTGTTTGAAAAGACTCTAATTTTACTTGGTTGCCAAGCGGGTTTGCGCCGCGGGGAAATCGCAAATCTTCAATGGCAAGATATAGATTTTAAAAAGGCTGTTCTATCAATAACACCCAAAGATAATTGGCACCCAAAAGATTTTGAAGTCCGTCATATTCCGCTTGCCAAACAGCTGGGGAACCATTTAAAGGCATTAAAAGAAAAAGCCCAAAGTCTCTATGTTTTAGCAAAACAAGACGGTCGGCCTTACACCCCTGACGAGCTGACAACGCTTTTTGCCCGTTTTTTACAAAGAGAAGATGTTTCCATAAACGGCAATATCCATAAACTAAGGCATACTTTTGCCAGCTTGATAATGCAAAACGGCGGTAATTTATACGACTTAAGCAAACTTATGGGGCATAGTAGCATTAAAATGACGGAAAAATACAGCCACTTGGGCAAAATAAAAACAGAAACTACCATAGATCGCTTACCCTCTTTATAACAATTACAGGTGTGGCCGTAAGGTGTGGCTGTTGTTAGTATAAGTTAGTATTTTTTACTTTCCTTAAATTCCTTATTATTCTCGACGAAAAACAAGGTTTAAGAGGCTATTTTCCTCTAAGATTTACTTTCCGACGGAACCCTCCTATCCGAGGAGCCAGATTTCAAAAGCCCGTCATTACGGCGGGCTTTTTTATTTTCTTCTAAAAAGCCTCTTCCTTTCCTTATATAAAAAATACCGCGTGCCCAATTATAAGGCGCGCGGTATTTTCTTGTAAAAACGCATTATTTAGCGGGAGTATAATCCTCAAGTATTTCCGCTTTCTCAATTACAACCGGTTCTACGGGTACGTCGTCATGCGGGAAACGTCTGGTAGTAGGCACAACTTCTATCGAATCCACGACTTCGCTGCCGCTTACCACTTTGCCAAATACCGCATAACCCCAACCTTGTATCGTTTGGGATTTAAAGTTAAGGAAATCGTTATCATTGGTATTGATAAAGAATTGCGACGTCGCCGAGTCTGGATCTGAAGTACGTGCCATCGCTATGGTATATTTATTGTTCTTAAGGCCGTTGTCGGCTTCGTTCATAATAGGGGCTCTGGTGGGGCGCTCCTTCATTTGAGCGTCCATTCCGCCGCCTTGTATCATAAAATCCTTTATCACTCTGTGGAAAATCGTACCGTCGTAATGGCCGTCTTTGACGTATTGTACGAAGTTTTCCGTAGTTTCAGGCGCATTTTTGGAGTCAAGTTCCAAAACTATATCGCCTTTACTCGTTTTTAAAAGTACGTACATTGTATTCTCCTCCGCGTTATTATCCGCTTGTACCTGAGCCGCGGCCGGAATCTTTTCTTCCGCAGGCGCGACATTATCCTTTTTGGCACAAGCCGCCGTCATAACGGCTATTAAAGAAAACGCAAAAATAAGTTTTATGGTTTTATGCATAGGCACCTCCCAATCATTTTATTATATATATTTTCCCCTTTTTATTTAATATTTTTATTAAAACCCACAGCATTATGGCAGATAAAAGGTAAAATATATTTATGGAAGACGCTTTTACAAAGTTGTTAAAAGGATACAGGTCTTTTAGAGAAAACTCCGCCTTAAGAAAGGAGTTCTTTCATGACTTGCATCTCGGACAGAATCCTCAGACGCTGGTAATATCCTGCTGTGATTCCAGAGTTGTACCCAATATCATAATGCAGGCGGAACCGGGCGAAATGTTCATTACCCGCAATATAGCGGGCCTTGTCCCACCTTATGACACCAGCCACACTTCCTATCACGCGACAAGCGCCGCCATAGAATACGCCGTACTGCACCTTAAAGTAAAACATATCATAATAATGGGCCATAAAGGCTGCGGCGGCATAGCGGCTTTAATAGAACGTCAAAATAAGGAGCATTCTCATACGGATTTTATCGATAAGTGGATGGAAATAGCAAAACCCGCTTTGGCCGCGGCCGAATCTTCGTACAAGAACTTGCCGTCCGAGCAAAAAGCCGAATTATGCGAACGGGAAGCCTTAAAAATATCCATAAAGAATCTTCTTACTTTTCCTTGCGTGGCGCAGGCCGCAGCAGAGAAGAAGTTACAAATACACGCGATGATGTTCGATATAAAGGAATTTTCCTTAAGCCTTTACGATCCCGCCAAAGACGTTTTTGAGCTTATAAAATAAAAGCCGCGCACGGACAAACATAAAGTCCGAACGCGGCAAGAAACGGTTATTTTAATATTAAAGCCGTTTTTACACGTTTTCCTTATCGGTCTTTTCCTGCAAGGTCACATAGTCTACTTTGCCGTTGCCCATTATCGGCAGGTTCTCCACTATGTTTAAGCGTTTGGGCACCCAAAGTTCGCTAAAACCGTTTTCTTTAAAATACTCCTGTATATCTGCGGTTTTGGCATCGGGATTGGTGGTATAGGCGACGAGCTGTTCGCCTTTCTTTGCGTCTGGCGCGCGCACCACCGCCTGCATATACTGCGGCCAAAGCTGGGTAAGGGCCGTTTCCACCGCGCTTAAGGACACCATTTCCCCCGCTATCTTCGCGAAGCGTTTGGCGCGGCCTTTTATGATTATAAAGCCGTCGTCGTCAAATTCCACTATGTCGCCGGTATCGTACCAACCGTCATCCGGCGGTTGTATTAGGCCGGGCTTGTCTTCTTTCAAATATCCAAGCATTACATTATCGCCCTTAACCCAAAGGCGTCCGCCATCTTCTATGCCGGGCACTTTCTCCAGGCGGTACTCTATGCCCGGGAATATCCTTCCGACGGTCCCCCTCTTAAAATACATTGGCGTGGTGAAGGAAATTCCGGGCGACATCTCCGTCGCGCCGTAAGCCTCCAATATCCTTATGCCGAACTTCTCCGACCATAATTTGAAGGTTTCATCTTTCAGTTTTTCCGCGCCTACGGCGGCGTATCTTAAGCTGTAAAAATCGTAAGGATGCGCCGTTCGCCCATAAGCGTTGAGAAAAGTATCCGTCCCGAAAATTACCGTAGCGTTCCTGTCGTATACCAGTTCCGGCACTATTTTGTAATGCAGCGGCGAAGGATACAAAAATACCGAGGCCCCGCTCAGCAAAGGCATAAACAAGCCGCATACCAGCCCGAAGGAATGGAACATCGGCAGAGCGTTGAAGAATTTATCTTCCAATCCGTAAGATATTACGCTTGAAAGCTGGCACCTGTTGGCGTTTATGTTGCGGTGGCTTAACACCACCCCCTTCGGCACGCCTTCAGAGCCGCTGGTAAAAAGTACTACTGCGGGGCTGTTTGGATCCTGATTTTTGCAGGCGCGTTTGTAGGAAAAATACGGGAAATTGGATTTTACCAAAGCCTTTAACTTGTCAAACAGCGTTATTTCCTTTTGAAGATCCTCAAGATAGACCATCTTTACGCCCGCATTTTCTATTGCGTCGCGCACGCTTTCCAATCCGCCTTTAACTATAAACAGTTTTGAGGTTATAACAGTCTTAATATCGGCCGCCTTGCAGGCTGAAAGTATGTTCTTTACGCCAGAGGAGAAGTTTATCATAGCGGGTACCCGTCCGTAAGCCATAAGCCCGAATATCGTTACGGCGCAGGCGTTCACGTTGGGCAGAAGTACGCCGATAAATTCGCCTGCGGAAGTAAAGGCGGTAAATTTCTTGCCAAGCAGGAACATACCCGTAAGAAGCGTGGCGAAATCTATACTTTTTCTGTTGACGTCTTCCAAAGCTCTGAGGCCTCTTCCCGCGAAATCGGTCGATTCCATAAGAGCGCGCACCAAAGTAATGTCTATATTGGCGCTTCTGTAACGCATATCGGTCATAAGATCGTAAACTTTATCTTCGGCTTTATAGCGGCGCTCCCTGCTCTTAAGGTGGCCCGGCAAATCTAATTTGACGGCGGGCATTATGTTCAAGGAAAACTCGACATCGGGCCTATGCCTCAATTTGCGCCCAAAATAGGCAAAACGGGAATACTGCGTACCCTGAACAAACATAGGCAATATTTTGGCGCCGCTCTTTTCTGCTATCATAGCGGGGCCGTGGTAAATCTTCATCACGCCGCCCGTAGTGGATATGCGGCCTTCTGGGAATATTATCACCTTGCGGCCATTTTTCACTTCGTCTATTATCGTCTTTACCGACATCGCGTTCGTCGGATCCACTGGGTAATGGCGGATAAAACGCAGGAATATCCTCACCCAAAACCTCTTGGCGACGGTGCTGTCAACCACAAAGGCAATATCATCGGGCAGGAAGGCGGCCATTATCAGAGGGTCCAGAAAAGAGTTGTTATTGGCTATAATCAAGGTGCGCCCGCCAGCCGCGCGGTAATTGTCCATACCTTTTACTTTTATCGTATAAAGCGAGTTTAAAATAAAGAACAGCGCGGAGCGCAAAACATAATCGGGCAGCAATTTGCAAATATATATCGCGCCGACTATGTTTAAAAACGCCAGTATAACTATTATCAAAGGGGTGCCAAAGCCGAAACTCAAAAGTATCAAACTGGCCAGGCTGGCCAAAAGAACCGCCAAAGCGTTTAAAAAAGTGCTCGCTCCAAAGACTCTGCCCCGCATAGAGGAAGAAGAAAAGACCTGGAGCAAACTTATCAAAGGCACTATATACAGGCCGGCGCATAAAGAGATAAGACATATATCCAAAGATATTCTAAGCCCGCCGAAAGTGGAAATAAAAGAACGCAGATTTATCACTTCCATAGAACTCTGCGCGTTAAGTATCGCCCAAGACAAATCCAACATCGCAAGCGACATTACTATCATACTCAAAGGCAAATATTTAACGCTTATTGAGGCTTTTAGAAGTTTCCTGCACAAAAGCGCGCCCAAAGCCACGCTGCACGTAAAAAGGGTCAGCATATAATTAAGCACTTTATCGTCAGCGTGCAAAATACTCTTGGACAAATCCGGCAGCTGCATTATAAATATCGCGCCCAATACCCAAAACCAGCCTATGGCCAGCATACAAAGAAAAATGTTCTTATCCTTAAAGCACAGTTTTGCGGTTTTGTACAAACTTTTAAAGATATTTACGTCCAGCTGAAGATCCGTCTTGGAACCTTCTTTCGCCGTCATAAACAAAGAAGCGCCAAAACCCGCAAAAGATACCGCTATCATCGTAGGGCAGGCAACGTTAAGGCCCAAACTCGGGCTTTTGGCGAACAAAAGCCCCAGCAATGTCCCGGCCAAAATGGAAAGATAGCGCCCCGCCTCTATTATGCTGTTGGCGTATACCAATTGCTCGCGCCTTACTATCTGCGGGATTACGGCGTATTTTACGGGCGTAAGAAACGCGCCTTGCATACCTAGTATAAAAATAACGCCCAGCAGGAAGGCGGGGCTCTTTATATAAAATCCGAAAGCGGCCAAAAGGGCGGAAAGTATCTCCGTAAACTTGACGGTGCGAATTACCTTCGCCTTGGAAAATTTATCACTCACCTGCCCGCTAAGCCCAGAAAAAATAAAAAACGGCAGCATATAACACATCAATGCCGCAGCTATGTAAAAAGTATATTGTCTGTATCCCAAGGAATTAAGATTGAAAGCTATAAAAGCGGCGAAAGCCGTCCTAAGCATATTGTCGCCGAAAGAGCCCGCCGAGCAAGCCCAAAACAAAGAGATATAATCCTTTTTGACAAAAACCTTAAGTAATTTGCGCACGAGTCCTCCCTTGCCACTATTATATAAGATTGTATAAAATAAAGAACTTCCTTTATATAAAAACTGCAGGCGTCATTTTGTTTTAAGCGCAAGAATTTGAAGCTTGCCGCTTTGCACAAATTATCAACGGGAAGTACGTCGGGGGTGGTAATTTGTGCAAATAAATGTTAGACTGCTTGTTACCGGTAGTGTCGTTAATGTTTATTATTTAAAGCAACGGAGCGTTTATTTATGAGAATGTTAGACATAATCATCAAGAAGAGAGACGGGCTTCCTCTGAACCAAGAGGAATTCAACCTTATAGCGCAAGGCGCGGCGAAAGGAACCATACCGGACTATCAGTTATCGGCTTTTCTTATGGCGGCTTTCGCAAATCCTCTCAGCGACAAGGAAACGGCGATGTTTACCAAAGCCATGGCCGACTCCGGCGACAGACTTAACTTCAAAGACGTCAAAATCCCAAAAACAGACAAACATTCCACCGGCGGCGTAGGTGACGGCATTTCCATTCCGCTGGCCCCGCTTGTAGCCTGTGCGGGCGTGGCGGTGCCGATGATGTCGGGCCGTGGGCTTGGCCATACGGGTGGTACGCTGGATAAATTGGAATCTATTAAAAATTTTAACGTAAGAACGCCGGTAAAGCAAATATACAAACAGATAAAAGAGATAGGCGTCTGTATGTTCGGGCAAACGGCCGATTTGGCGCCCGCGGATAAAAAACTCTATTCCCTCAGGGACGCTACCGGCACGGTGGAAAGCAGGCCCTTAATCACCGCCAGTATTCTTTCAAAGAAATACGCCGAAGGCGTCGACAGTCTGCTTATGGACGTTAAATTCGGCTCGGGCGCGTTTATGCAGAAATACGAAGACAGCAAAAAACTCGCCAAAGGCCTGGTACGTACGGCCAAACTTATGGGCCTTAACTGCCGCGCACTGATTACCGATATGCGCCGCCCCTTGGGCAGGGCTATCGGCAACAGCAACGAAATGCTGCAAAGCATAAAGATATTAAACGGTGATAAGAATATCGCGCCAGACTTCTATGATCTTCTCTTGGAAACCGCCGCCCAAATGCTTTTGATAAGCGGCAAAACCAAAGACGTCAAAAAGGCAAAAGCGCTTTTGGAAACCTATCTGCAAAACGGAGAAGCGGCCGAAAAATTCAAACAAATTATCAAATGGCAGGGCGGGAACCCCGATATAGTTGACAATCCCGAAAAATACCTTAAAAACGCCAAGTTTGAGCATCTTGTCAAAGCGGAAAAGAACGGCTATATCGCCGAGATGGACGCAAAACTCTGCGGACAGGCCGCCGTACTGCTAGGCGCTGGCAGGGATAAAATGGAAGATGAAATCGACTACGACGCAGGCATTTGGCTGGAAAAGAAATACGGCGACCAAGTCAAAAAAGGCGACGTAATCGCCAAAATTTATGCTTCCGACAAGAAGCGCCTTGCCGCGGGCGTGGAACTCTTTAACAAAGCGCTTGCGATAAAGAACGCAAAAGTAAAGAAAGAGCCAATAGTAAAAGAAATAATAAAATAAATTCGGTTCCAAACGATATTTTCCCCCCGCTTTACGGCGGGGGTTTTTATTGCCGTTTTAGGCGCTTTTGGCGATTGGCGGGATTTAGTCCTCAAAAACAAGCTATTAAAAGTATTTTTAAATGATTTCAATCGGACAAATATTAAACCGTTTTATAATTATCCGTATTGAATAAGGTAAAATTTACGGAAATATCCAAAGGGTTTCCTCCTTATATACACGCAAGATAAACTCTCTATTACACCGCCTTGGGATATTTTAAAGGCTGATAAAGATTAGCTTCATTTGATACTTAAGATATATTCTTCTTACACGTAATTCCAGATAAATAGATAATTTTAGGTCTTTGCTCTTTTTTATAGTTTCAAATTAACGCAAAATAAAAATCCCCCGCTTTCAACGGGGGATTTAAACGAGTTTATTAAACTTTATTTATTTTCGGCAGGCTGAGCTTTTTCTTCCCCTTCTGCTGAGGGTGCTGCTTCAGCCGTAGTTTGATCCGCGGGCGTATTCTCCGCCGCAGGCGCCGCTTCGGCTTTAACTTCTTCCGCTTTTACTTCCACTTCCGCCGCGGGAGCTTGCTCGGCTTTGCCGCAAGTGCATTCGGGGCAAGCGTTTTCCCCTTCCTTATTGCCGCAAGAGCAGGCTTCATTTTCGATCTTATCGCCGCCCGCACATTCGCAAGAGGTGCTTTCCGCCGTCAAAACGCAGTCGCAGGTAGTATTTTCCGCGGGTGCGGACGCTTGCTCGGCGGGGAGATTTTCCACCGTGGGTGTCGCTTCGGCTTTAACTTCTTCCGCTTTTACTTCCGTTTCCGCCGCGGGAGCTTGCTCGGCTTTGCCGCAAGTGCATTCAGGGCAAGCGTTTTCCCCTTCCTTATTGCCGCAGGCGCAGGAAGATTGTTCAACGGGTGCCGCTTCGGTTTTTACTTCTTCCGTTTGGGCGGCTTCAGCATGTTCACCGTCGTGGCAATGCGCGGCTATATCGCCCTCGCTGACTTCCTGCTCGACAAAAGCCTTTTTGGTATTGTCTTGCTCGGCGGGCGCTTGGCGCGCTTCGGGTTTGATTACCACTTTGCGCCATTTGCCTTCGCCTTCCGATATCGTCGTTATCTCAAGATTATCGGCCAAGAAGCGGTGTATATAGCGCCTCATCTGCGCGGACATCGGGCGGAAGCGGTATACGCGTTTTGTGCGTTTTACCATTGAAAGAGCTTTGTCAATTTCATTGTTTATCTTATCTTCCAGTTTGCGCCAATAGTTTTGGGTATCGGCCATTACCGAAATCGGCGTATTGAACTGGCGGCTGACTACCAAAGTTATTATGTATTGTATCGATTCCAAAGTCTTGCCTTCTTTGCCGATTACTATCGCGGGGTGGTCGCAGTCGAAAGTAAGCAAAATCCTCTGTTGTTTGCCGTCCCACCACACGTTGAGATTTTCGGCCTGTACACCCATGGAACTCAACATTTTGCCCAAAGTTTCCTTCGCGCTTTGCAAGGCGGGTTTCATATCCTCGGGCACTATGGCGTTTTGTATCTCGGCCGAAGGGAGCTTTTGAGGCTCGTTCTCTTTGGGGGTTTTGACTCTTTCGGCTCTGCTCTTGCGGCCGCCTTTCTTAAAGTCTTTGCCGCCTTTGCGTCCGCCGCGCCCTTTGCCGCCGCCAAACGAACTTTCCTTCGAGGCGCTCCTGGGTTTCATCGGCGTGGAATGTTCGGAATCCCATTTCTTCTCTATAATCCGCACTATGGCGGGGCGGCCGCCTATGCCCAAAAAGCCGCTCTTTTCTTCCTGTATTACTGTTACTTCCACTTGGTCGCGTCTGCGCCCAAGCTCGTTAAGACCGCGTATTATAGCGGTAGCTACGTCTTTTCCTTCAGATTGTATTTCTCTTCTTGCCATGGAAATCTCCTAAAAGGCTTTAGCCAGCCTTTTCTTTAATATTAAATTTATAACAAAACTTATGCAGTTACTCACGAACCAGTACAAGGTCAAACCCGCCGGGAAGTTTAAGAATATCAAAGTCATAAATATAGGCATCCACTTCATCATCGCCATCGACGGATTGTCCTTTGCCATATCGGGCATGGTCATCTTCTGCTGGATAAACATCATTATACCCATAGCTATGGGCAGTACATAATACGGATCCTTAGCCGAAAGATCGTGTATCCACCATATAAACGGCGAGCCGTGCAGGGACCACGAAGTCCTAAGCGCGTTAAACAGCGCCAAAAATATTGGCAGCTGGATAAACAGCGGCAGACACCCGCTTAACGGATTGGCACCGTATTTTTTGTAAAGAGCCATCATCTCGCGCTGCGCCGTCATAGGATCGTTCTTGTATCTCTCCTGGATAAGCTTCATCTGGGGCTGTATCTTCTGCATTACCGCCGAAGATTTAAGCTGTTTGTACGTCAGCGGGAACATTACCAGCTGTATCATCAAAGTCATTATGATTATCGCCCAGCCGTAGTTGTGGGTGTATCCGTAAAGCCATTCGAGCAAGTTCCTCGCCCATTTGCCGAACTGTCCGAAGAACCCAAACTGTATCGAACGCTGCAAGTCGTAAGGCTCGGCGGAGAGTTCTTCATAATCCTTGGGGCCGATATAGAAATCCGCGTCGAAGGTCAACTCCTGCCCCGCGGCCAAGCTCATCGGCAGTTTGATGTCGAGCTTAGGCCCTTTTACCGCTTTTTGCCCGAAAAGCCCATAAAAACTAGGCTGGCTGTATACGTATTGCTTGCTGAATTTCAAATCGGACGCCGCAGGCTCCCAGCTGCGCGGAATAAAAGCGGTAAGGAAATAGCGGTTGTCTATGCCCGCCCATTCCCAGCCTGAGCATTCTTCTTCCAGCTTGGCGGGTTTCTGCATCATCTTTTCCGTTATGTCGTTTACCGTGGCGTTCTTTTTGCCCGCTTCCCTTATCAGGCAGATGGCGCGCATATTGGCGGAGTTTTCGCTCATTTCGCTTTCCACCGTCGCCAAACCGGGGCCCATATTGACAAATACATCGGAAATTTCGATATTCTTGTCGCCTATGTTCTTTACCGTCAAAGACAGCTTGTTCAACCCGCCGTCCTTATCGAAATAATACCCCTTCTTAACGCTCAAGGTATCTTGCAAAACGGCCTCAAAAGCCATATCCCAAGACTCGTCGTCAACCTTCTTGAAGTTAAGTTCCGGCATAGTGGCGAAATAGCCCGCCCCGCCGTATGGCGTAAGATTGAGCTTAGCTACCGTGTCTTTAAACTCGTAGGTCTTTATCGCCGCACCTTTGGAAGAAAACGTAATATCCGCATCTTTAAGTTCCAAAGTGTAAAGCCGCTCCTCTTCCTCTTGTTGGGAGTTGGAAGCCGTAACTTTGATTTTTGGATTATTTGAAGCAGCCTGCTCTTCTATCACTGCCTGTGCGTTTGGCGGAAATTCCGCTTGTTTTGGTGGGAAAAAATAGCTGTAACCCGCATAGAATACAAGGGTTACGCCCAATGCTATCAGAAAGTCTTTATTCATCAGTATCCTCTGGCAATGCGCGCCGAGCGCAAAAGCCTGAGGCCTTCTGCCAACAGACTACGGAACGGGATCAAATCCGCCCGGGTGAAAAGGATGGCATTTTAGTACTCTCTTCACCGCCAAATACGAACCTTTTATCGCTCCGTGTTTATTTATCGCCTCGTAAGCGTACGCACTGCATGTGGGATAAAACCTGCATACGCCACCAGGCCCGAGTAACGGCCTTACATATCGGCTGAAAAGCCTTAATAAGCAAAGCAGTATTCTTTTCATCAAAATTTAACAAAACCTAAGGTAAGGGTATAAGAAAGGGTCCTTATGGTTCTTTTAAAATTCCGGCTTTCTTAGCCATTTTCAAGAAAGCCGCGCTTGCCGCCTGCATATCGCAAAACTTTTCAGCGTCTTTTATCGATACCAAGCAGTCGGCGCCGTGTGTCAATAAATGTCTGTTAAGCCGAAAGGCCTCTCTAAAAAGCCTTTTACAGCGGTTGCGAACCACCGCATTGCCTAACTTTTTTGAAACTATTATTCCTATCCGTCCCTCTTTTTTTACGCCGAGGGGAGTTTCCTCCCCTCCGGCTTTTAAATGGGGACCGGGCCTACACCATAAAACACAGCCCTCGCCGTATAGCTTGAGGCCGTCCTTTAAAATACTTTTAAAGTCCCGCTCAAGATACACCCGCTGAGCTTTGGCTAGGCCGAATTTCTTCACAAGATTACTTGCGAATAAGCTCTTGGCGCCCTTTTGCCCTTCTGGCGCTAAGCACTTTTCTGCCACCCGCGGTGGCCATTCTAGCTCTAAAACCGATGGTTTTAGCTCTTTTTCTATTGTTTGGTCTATATGTAGGTAACATAGTGATAATATTATATTATATTTTCCCCGCGCTTGCAATTTCCTTAGACGCCCCCCGCTTACGGCGGGTATATAACATCGGCTATACCGCCGCATTGCGTTCCGCGCACGGCATTTTGGGTTATATAATATTCCTCCTTAAAAATATAAACGGCGCGGCACGACTTATGGCCGCAGACCTTATTTACAAAGAAACTTTTCTTTCTATTTATTGTATCATTTATCTATGAACTTTACGGACAGAATGATAGTCCTGCTGCGCCAAAACTTCAGGGAAAGGGACCGTATGATATGCGCCTATACGCTTGAGCACGGGCGGGTAGCGCTGCGCTTTCCCGGGGTAAACAGAAGCGATTCCAAACTAAAGGCCTTAAGCGAGCCTTTCGCGCAGTCCTGCGCGCGCATTTATATAAGGAGGAACGCTTCCGTCGGCTGTGTTACGGGCGGGAAAATAGAAACCGTATACCCCGAAATAAGAAAAGACTTCAACAAGACGCAAATGGCGGCTTATTTCTGCGAGCTGTTTTACAGGCTCACCCCGGATTACAGCCCCAATCCCGATAAGTTCTCCCTTTTGGAAAACTCGCTTTCCCAAATAAATTGCGCCCCGCTAAACCAAGCGACGGCGCCCGCTTTCCTTTTAAGGCTTATGCAGCTTAGCGGATTCGGGCTTTATGGGCACAGCGTCTTGGGTATCGACGAGGATTTTTGGCAAGCTATGCACGAATTGCCCCTAGCCGAGCTTAACTTTAACAGCGAACGGGATATTTTGAATTTGAATAAAACAAGATATGTCTGCAAGAGATTTTTGAACAGATACCTCAATTATCCCTTGCATACCGTCTGCCAGCTTGAGCTTACCGCGCCAATACCCGCTCAAGAGCAAGAAAAAGAAACCGAGCTCGAACTCGAGCCCGTACTCGCCTAAAGTTTCTGCTTTTGATTTGTCCTTTTAAGGAGTTCTTTTATAAGGAATTCGCTGTCGCGCCTTGGCATAGCCGCAGGCCTGAAGCAAAAAGCGGTAAGGCCCATCGCGACATTGGCCTTTTGGACATCCGTCAATTTGAATTTGCTCTCGTCCGTCATCAAGCAAACATAGAGCATATTGGAAGAGCCGACATTTACCCGCTTCTGCCCCACTATGTCTATCGCCTTTAAAGGAAGGGCGGGGCAGCCGTCTATAAGTATTTCCTTTTCCCGCAGTTCAACCAGCGGTGTTTTGTTGAAAAACAATTCGTAAAAATAGACGCCGCTTTTATAGATGAAAAAAGCCAAACCCGCATAGGCCAGCCATTTGACTTCCTGCAATTTAAATATGACCCATACGGCAAAGGCCGCGCATAAAAGGCATACCGCCAAACTGAAAGCGTATCTGCGTCTGTCGCAGTAAAAGAAGATGGATTTGTCTTTGTGTTCCATTTTGTAATTCTACGATATTATTGCCTTACCCTACAATACGCCCGCCGCAAAATGTAATAATATTCTCAAAGCAAAACCGTTATTGTAAAACAAAAAGAGAGGAGGCTTGCGCCTCCCCCCTTAGGAGGGTACTATATGATTATAGTACCAAAGCTGTTTTATTAGAACTAATTGCTTCCCGTCGGCAAACCGAGCGACGCGCAAATACCGCTTACGCTCCCGCCTGTTCCGGTAGCTGTTGTTTTATCATTGCACACAACTCTGCCGGTATAATAATACCTGGTAAGAGTATACGGGTTGGCGCCCTGTCTGGTTGCCACGACCTTGCCTACCTCGGTACTTCCCGGTGTATGCGCTATTTCGAAGTTATTGGTATTCCAACTAGTACCGGTAACGGGGGAACCGCTAACATCTGAAAATTCTATATCCAAAGAAGATAAATCCGCCGGATATACGTTTGTTGAGCTGACCAATCTTGCTCTTTCCATAGCCGCGGCCAAAGAACCCATAATGGATAAAGCCTCCGTCGCTCTGGATTTTTCTACCGCTTTAAAATATTGCGGCAATGCCACGGCGGCCAAAATACCGATTATCAAGACCACCACAAGCAATTCTATGAGGGTAAAACCCTTCCTGTTTAAGTTTTTCATAAACTTCCTCCTTTTTGCCCTTGCTGGGCACAGAGAAAATTTATCAAAAAAAAAAAAATCAGTCAAGCGTTTTTTGACTTTTCGGCAAACCTCGACGTACGACAGGCTTATTTCCCCCTCTTTTTTGCAATCAAAAAAATAAACGGGCTTTAAAACCAGTTATTTTATTTCCCAATTGATTTATATTTTATTTTCACAAACAAAAAAACGATATTTATGGATTCAATTCCCCGCCAAAAGCGCAAAATAGTTTCTAAAGCCTTAACTCTTTAAACGCAAAAAAAGGCCGCCCGTTCGGGCGGCCTTTGCCTTGCTCTTTTTCTTATATCCAAATATTCTGTTTTGTAACTTTGTCTTGCTTTCTTACCTTAGGCTCTCCGACAAGTTCCTGTATGTATACTTCCGCCACAAACACCTTGCTGCCTACCGTAAGCTGTCCGCCGTCGGTTTTGCCTTCCTCGTCTACCAAGACTATATCGGCACGCACATTGGCCCTGTTGTCCATTATGCTGACATTGCCCATAAGGCTCACCATTTCCGTCGGCTTGCTTATAACGCGTTTATCGTATTTCTTCTTGGATTGGCTGAAGGTGGTTATAGTAGCGTTCTCCAAGGCGCCTATACCGTTTATTATTCCGCACTTTATTTGATTGTCGTGGCAGAAATCGGTTAAGGCTTCCATAAGGTCTTTGCCTTTCGCTATTCTGAAAATATACGTTCTTCCGGTAAGATAAGGTTTCTGTTCCGCCATGTTCACACTCTCCTTAATGATTTAAATTTATTCCCATTTGCCCGCTTTCAGCGCTTCAATATAGGCTTCTATCTTTTCCAGCTGGCCTTTAGCATCCAAATGCGCTTCCTTATATACATCTTCCGCTTTGCCGCTGGTCATATATTTGCCCTGCATAAACGGATAGAGCGAAAACCGCGCGCCGTCCTTGGATTTAAGCCAGCAATACATCGTAGGCAAAGTAAAATCCGTAACGGCAATCGCTTTGCGCATATCTTTATATGGGAAGATTTCCTCCCGCTCGCGCTCGTCAAGCGCCATAAAAAGCTCCCTGGAGGCTACATAATATACATTCAGCTCCAAGCCTTTCTTCTTAAGTTCGGGCAATACCGAGGAGCAGAATATCTCCCCCACGCCGGGGCCCTGCAACACTATTACGCCGTCGGGATCGGCTTTCGCGCTGCGGCATATCCTGTATACGCCCTTAGCCGCCGCTTCGGGTGAGTCCGCGCCTAAAGCCGCACGGTCAAGCACTTTTACGTTCGGCCTTGATACCACAGGATAAAGCACCGCGGGCCGCTTGGCCAAGGCCGCGCTAAGCAAAGGCCAGACGTCATTGCCGTCCAAAGGCGTCAAAGTTATCGCCGCGCCTTTGGGAAAATCTTCCATTATCAGCTGCAAAGCCTGCGGATCGGCGTGCGTCGGGCCGTCTTCGCCCGTCTGTAAGCCCGCGTGACCCGTAAAAATCACAAAGGTCCGTTCGGGTTCGCCCGTAGCCTCTTTCCAGCATTGTTGGCCTATCGCGTGCAAGCGCGCCTGAGTATGCATCATCGCCGAGGTAAACGCCGCGTACGACGCCGCCACCCCGATATGCGTGCCGTAGGCCGATACGCCGCTCATCACCGAAGATATGCCGTCTTCGCATATCCCGCCGCCCGCTATATATTTGCAGTCGGGGTTTTTATACTTGTTGTAAAATCCTTTGGCAAAAGCCTTGGCTATCGCGCCCGCACCGGTAGAACCCGACAAGTCCGCCGAACTTACCAGCAAACTGCCGCCCGTATGCTCGGATATATATCCCAAAGCCGAGCCCATTACAGTCCTTAAAGCGTGGGCCGTGCCCGCCTCAAATTTAAACTCGGACGGGGTTTGCCATTCCTTTATATTATATACGCCCTCTATATCGGGGCCGCCAAACTTCCTGCCCAAAGCGGCAAGCCGCTCTTTGGAGGCTTTTATCATTTCCGCCATAGGCTTAAAGACCTCGGCCCTGTTGCCGATAACTTCCCTGACTTTCAGCAAGAAATCCCAAAAACATTTTTCTATATTGTCGGGCGTCATCTCGCCTTCAAAACGCGGCATTTTCACGCCGAACGCCTCTTCAAATTCCGCCATCGCTTTGTAAAAACCATCGGAGGCGAATTTGTGCCCGCTGCCGTGGCTCGCTTTGCCCTCTATACCGTAGCGCCAGCCCTTTATCGTCTTATATACTATCGCCGTAGGGCAGCCGTTGTTTAAATTATAAGCGAATTTCTGCGCCGCGTATATCTGCGTAAAATCAAATCCGTCGCTTACCTCTATCACGTTAAAACCGTTAATGTAGAACAGTTCGGCGGGAGTCCAAGCGGTATAATCGCCGCGGCCGCTCTTATCGGCGGTAACCTTTTCCGAGTCTATCGACGCTTGGTTCCAATCCAAATGCAAAACCACATTGTCCAAACCCGCAGCCGAAGCTATCGCCAAAGCCTCCGCGCTCCTGCCTGCGGTAAGCCCGCCTTCGCCTTCTATTATGTTTACCCTTGGCGTATTTCCCTTATAAGAACACGCAGCCGCCAAGCCCAAACCTATGCTGGAGCCTACCCCTATGCCCGAAGCGCCCGTCGACAGTTTGACGAATGGCGTTATCGGTACCGGGTGTCCGTCCAAAGCTTTGGAATTGAACTTCTTAAAAAGCGATGTGCCCGCCGCGGGAGATTTCCTGAAACCGAGTAAATCCTCCAAACGAAGCTGGCGGTTCTCCGCCGCCAATAAATCCGGAAGATAAGTTCTTACAATCTCGTTTCTTAAAGCCGACATAGCGTATAGCCCCAAAGCCTTATGGCCAGCCGCATAAGAAAGACTATCTGCTTCCTTTAAATCAGGATCCTTAAAATCATAATCCATTACTTTATAGGCCAAAGACGCCGCTATCCTGCCCGAGGATATGCTCCCGCCCGGGTGCCCCGAAAGCGGCGCAAAGTTATACAGTATTGCGCAAAGCGCCCGGTATACTATATCGGTTTTCTCCAGGAGGGTTTTCTCCTCTTCTTTCAATTTGTAAGAGCCGTCTTTTAAAATATCTTCCGCCTTATAATAAAGGTTGGTTTTCTCGCTCAGTTTAAACTCCGACGAATTTATCATATAAATCGCTCCTTAGCCTTCGAAATCGCCCGAAAGGAAATTTAATACCAAATTATACGCCGCGTCAATATCCTTCTTGCTAGCGGTTTCCACGTTGGAATGGATATAGCGTACCGGTACGCTCAAAGCCGCCGCCCGCGCCGCGCCGCCCGCACGCTGCATTACCTTAGCGTCGTTGGAGCCGCGCGCCGCCACCCTAAGCTGATAGGCTATATTCTTTTCTTTGCAAATCTTTATCAAATGCTTGCTTAAAGCCCTGTCCGCTATCGTGGTGCTGTCGGCCAAGGTTATGCCTATGCCCTTGCCCAAACTAACTACATAGTCCTGCGGACGCATACCGGGCGTATCCAATGCACCCGTAGTATCCACCGCCAAAGCCACTTCCGGTTTGATATCGGCGGTGGCCGCTTCCGCGCCGATAAGGCCGTATTCCTCCTGCACGCTGAAGACGAAGTATATATCATTCCTGTGACTCTTGGGCATATTCTTTATAACTTCAAGCAAAATATACACACCCGCGCGGTCGTCTATCGCTTTGGAAGTGAATAAATCGCCCCCCAATTCCCGCGGGACTCTGTCCAAGACGACGGGATCGCCTATGCTTATCATATCCCGCACTTCCTGCGCGCCGTAACCCGTATCGATACTCAAAGAGGCCGCGTCCACGCCCTGCGTCTTTTCCGCCGCGGTAAGATAATGCGCCGCCTTAGCCCCGATTACGCCGGGGATAAGGCCATGCTCTTCCGTAACTATCGTTACCCGCTGGGAAAGCAAAGTCCTGGCGTCTATGCCGCCGGTAAGCGTAAAATATATAAATCCTTTATCGTCTATATAGCGTACTTTTAGGGAAACTTCGTCCATATGCGCGGCAACCATTATTCTGTTGCCGCCCGTACCTTTTTTGAAAGCTATTACATTGCCCATTCTGTCTATGCGAACATCGTCGCAATAGGGTTTGATTTCGGAAATAATTTCCTCGGCAAGAAACTCCTCCCTGCCCGGCGCCGAAGGTATTTGCGCCAATTTAGAGAACAAACTAAAATCCATACTTATGCCTCCAACGTCTGAAAATCACACTCGGCCTACGGCCATTGTAGCATATTATTAACTTGTTTGCTTAGACGTAAAATCCCCCCAAATCGCGACTTTGCCACCTTTAAATGGCAAAAATAAAACCCTTGTAATACTCACTTCTTTTTAATAATATGTTAGTTAGTATTTTATATAGGAGATATATATGTTTAAGAAAACATTTGTCTTTTTTATTATTTCGTCCTTCGCCGCGGCGCTATGCGCTCAAACGCAGAGCAGAGGCGCTTACAGCGAAATACTCGGCGGCGATGCGGAAAAAGCCAAAGAAAAACCCGAGTATTCTTACCTTTATAATACATCGCTCATTAAAGCCATAAGCGATAATGACGTGGATAGAGTCAATATCCTGCTATACGCCGGTGTAGACCCGAACGAAAAAAACGACGAAGGCACGGCACCGTTGGTCGCCGCGGCCAATTCCGACCCGAAAATTACCGAAATGCTTTTGAAACGCAACGCAAAAGTTAATGAGCCTTCCAAAGATTCCGTAACCCCTTTAATGGCCGCCGCCAGAGCCGGCAATCTTGAAGCCGTAACCCTCTTGCTGGAATACGGCGCCAACCCTAACGCCGAAGACAATAAAGGAAAAACGGCTTTGAACTACGCCGCGGAAAATAAAAATCACGATATAGTGCTTAAACTAATCGATACAAAAATAATAAAAATCGACGATAAGGAAACGGCTCTGTCGGTATCAATAACCTCGGCCGCAGCCGCAAAAGATATGATGACAGTCCACAAATTGCTGGACAGAGGCGCCGACATCAACGGCAAAAACCAGCTCGGCTATACGCCGCTTATCGCCGCGGTAGATACGGGCGACTATAAATTCGTAAGAGAGATGCTCGCCCTCAATCCCAATTTGGAAGTTAAAGACAATACGGGCAGAACCGCCCTTATGCATTCCGTACAAAATAAAGACGACGCCATAACGAAACTCCTGCTGAATGCGGGCGCCAACCCCCAAACTCAGGACGCTTTAGCCACCACCCCGCTTATCCTTTCCGCCAAAAACAGCAATAACACCATGGTGAAAGAATTGCTTAAACGCGGAGCGGACGTAAACGCTCAGGACAGGCTGGGCAGAAGCGCGCTTTCTTGGGCGGTGGAAAACGGCGATTATCCCGTCTTTAATACCGTAATGGCCACCGAAGGCGCAAACCCCGATTTGCTTTACAGCTCTGAAAATACTTCCCCCCTTATGGGCGCGGCAAAAAAAGGCGACTATAAAATGACTTACGAGTTACTCTCTAAAGGAGCCGAACCCAATCTCCAGGATACCGAAGAAAATACCGCCCTCTTCTATGCCGTTAAAGGAAATCATACCAGAGTCGCCACTCTGCTTGTGGGATTTGGCGCCAATCCATATATCAAAAGCGAGGATACCCCCAAACTCTCAAGCATAGCCAGAGCCAATAACAACACAAAATTGGCCGCCGTTATAGAAACGGAAGAAAAACGCGCGGAAAAAGAAGGCCGCCTGCAACAGTCCTATAAAGAACAAATGCTGATGCGCAAACAGGCTGAAGAACAAAAGTTCTGGGACAGCATCGAAGATATTGACGATTATATCGCCTTCCTGGAAAACCAACTCGAAAAAGCGAAAATCGTTAAATCCGAAAGGGAAGCGCAAAACGGTAAAAAGAAAACTGACAAATAAATAATATCTCTAAACATAAACCCCGCTTAGAAATTAAGCGGGGTTTATTTATGTCCACATAAATTTATTTTTCTCCGTCTTATATGCTTATATCAGTATTTCCATATAATACTACGGGCAAAACAGCTATTCCGCCCCTAGGGCAGAGCGCAAAAAGCGGAGGCCTCCTCAATAATTTTGACTCCAAATAGGTTTAAAACAGTCCAAATCAACCTTTTTTCGGCTTTAATTTGTTTTATGCGTCAAGATATTATATAATTTTGTTAGTTAAGACTTACTTTTCTCTAAGTTTTATTTCAGTTAACGAGGATATGCTCTTATATGGCGGAAAAATTTACCACGATAAAAAAATTAAGCGAACTTAAAAAAGACGGCTACGGCAAAATAACTGCCATAGTGCACGAAGACAAAAAAGTTAAGAACCGCTTAAATGCTATGGGCCTGCACAAAGGCTGCGAAGTAAAAAGAAAAAACTCATCTTTCCCGATTTTAATAGACGCCGACGGCGTGGAAATAGCGCTGGGGCGCGAATTCGCGGACCATATATTGATAGAGACCTCTCAGAAAGTAATCTTCCTGATGGGCAACCCCAATGTAGGGAAAAGTACGGTATTTTCAAGACTGACGGGCGTCAAGACCGACGCTTCAAATTACCCAGGCACCACGGTATCGCTCTTGAACGGAGAAACCGTAATAAACAAACATTTTTACACCGTATACGATATGCCCGGCATTTACAGTCTGCAGGAAGAATGCCGAACCGACGAAGAAGCCTGCGGCTTGATAAGGAACACACCGTATGACGTCGCCGTATATGTGCTTGACGCTCAGCATTTGGAACGCAATTTATATTTCGCCTTGGATATTATCGCGCTGGGAAAGCCGACCGTATTGCTTTTAAATAAATTCGATATAGCCAAGAAAAAGGGTATAGACGTGGATACCGAAAAGCTCTCCCAATTCTTGGGCGTGCCGGTAATAGCAAGCAACGGGCTTAGCGGAATGGGCTTTAAGGAATTGACTTCCACCATAGACAAGCTAGCCACCGGCAAAATGAAATATGCCTCCGCGCAAATTCCTCAGGACCAGGACGAAAAATGGAAACTTATCGGCAAGATAAGCGCGCAGGCGCAGAAAATCACGCACAGACACCCTTCCTTCATAGAAAAGCTGGAAGAAGCCGCCTCCTCAAGCTGGCTCGGTTTGCCGATAGCCTTTGTAGTAATGGTAATATCCTTCTTTGTGATACGCTTTCTAGGCGAAGGATTGATAAACCTCCTTACGCCGCTGTACGAAAATTATTATCTGCCGCTTATGCAGCATCTGTTCGCTTTTACGCAGGATACTTTTGTATATACGATACTTTTCGGCAGCGCTTCGGAAACGACGGGCGGGCTAGGCATACTCTCCGAAGGCGTGAAAATAGCTTTCGTGGACGTCTTGCCTTACGTGGTGGTGTTTTACGCCGTATTGGATTTCCTTTCAATGCTGGGTTATTTGCCCAGGCTGGCGATATTGCTTGATTCTTTACTGCATAAAATCGGCCTGCACGGATACAGTGCCATACCGATAATGCTGGGTTTTGGCTGTAAAGTGCCCGCTATTATGGCTGTGCGTTCGCTGGAAACAAGACGCCAAAAAATTATAGCGCTGGCCTTGATATTGATGATGGTACCGTGTATATCCCAGACGGCGATGATGTTTTCGGTAGTGGCGCCGTACGGGGTTAAATATCTTATAACCGTATTTGCGATAATGCTTTTTACGGGCCTGTTGACGGGCCTGGCTTTAAACAAAATACTGCCGGGCGATACCTCCGATATTTTTATGGAAGTGCCAAGCTGGCAAATCCCCAAATTCGTACCGTTCGTAAAACAGCTGGGCAGGCGCGCCAAAGATTTTATAGTGGAGGCCATACCCTTAATCATAGCCGGTATGTTCATAATAACACTGGCCGATATGACGGGGCTGATAGACGTAATAGACAATGTAATGCAAGGCTTGGTCAGTTCGGTTCTGGGGCTGCCGAAAGAATCTTCCTCCGTAATACTTTTGGGCTTTTTGAGGAAAGACATTTCCATAGCTCTTCTGACGCCTTTCGCGCTCAGCGCCAAACAGATGGTAATAGCGTGCATATTTATGGCGATGTATATGCCTTGTACGGCGTCCTTCTTCGTGCTTTTAAGGGAAGGCGGACTTAAAGACGGGCTTAAAATCATAGCCATTACTTTGGGCGTATCCATAGCCATAGGCGGGCTGTTAAACTTTATACTTTGAAATTGTTTCGCCAAGATAAAATCCCCGGCGTTAACCGGGGATTTTTTGCGCCTTAATGCGCGGGATAATAACATTTTACGCCATACGCTCAGGCCGCTATTTGGCCGCGGCTTCCTGCCCGCTCTTGGAGCTGGCCCCAAAAGCGAAGCGCAAACCGAATATGCCCAAACCTTCTATTAAACGGGCGGTATATTCGTTCGCGCCCAAGGCGCCGCACCAATTTATAAAATCCGCAAGAGAAGACAAATCTATAAGCTGACCCAAATAACCCAATATCGCCTGCAATATCAATATAACCGAGGCTATATAGATTTTCTTCCCCTTTAGAAATTCCTTCGCTTTTGACAATAAACTTATTATCTTGCCGAACATCGTGTTTCTCCTATCTCTGATTTACATAATCCCTTATAAAATGCAGCTCTTCCAAAACTTGTTCCACTTTCCCCTCCGTTCTGCTCTGTGCGGAATTAAGCGAAATCACCCGATATTCAAGTTCGGCCAAACGCTTAGGCGTATTAACCGTAGCGGCCAGCCATAAGGAAAAAGACAAAAATACCGCTATAAGATATATCACGTTCTTTACTACGTTCAGAAATACAAATCCGCTTCTAAGACCGCCGCAGGATAATAAATTTTCTTCCATAATTAAGACTCCCAAGAGCATAAATCCAGCCTTAAAGCCCAATCGCTCAAATTAAACTCCAGCCCTTCGACCATCATATTGCCTTTAAGCACATCGCCGTAGTCCACCTCGACAACGTCGCCCAATTCTATTTGTGGCAAAAAGCGGCATACGATGGCGGCCCTTTTCTTTATTTTGCTCACTTCCGTAAAAATACCCGGCGCGCAGGCTCGCGCCAAATTGGCGTTCTGCGCGGGCAGCAGCGAACCCGAAGAAAGAGCAAGCTCCTTAAGACCGTATTTGTCTATAAGATTGGGCCTCGCTTTGTTTAGGGTAAAATCGTCCACCACACAGCTGTAACTGCCGAAGTTTACGCTCACCCGATTATACAATTTGTCCAACCCGCCGCTGACGCTTTCCACTTTTATAATTTCGCTCTTGCCCAGCTTTAGGCAAGGGGTGGTTAAAGAGGGCCTGCTCTTAAAAAAGAATTTACCCTCGGAATCAAACCCTATTTGATACCCGCTAAGCCTGGCGAGCTCCTGCACTATATCCAAGCAAGTCAACGAAGAAGTGTTAAGCATCGCTATGCTGACGCCGTCCGCGTCCCACTCCGCCTGCCAATATTTAAGTTTTGGCACAGTGGTTTGGGCGGCGTCGCTTTGCCCAAGCCAGCGGAGCTGAAGGTATCGCCCGTTTTCCTCTATGGGGGAACCTGGGGTAATGCTCTTCCAATCGCTCCAAGGGGAAGTTTCCTCGTTGCGGCTCCTGGTGTAATAAGAGGAACTCCCTCCGTTAAGTTCCTCCGAGGCGGTAAAACTCTTCCAGTTTTTAAGCCTGCCGCCCCCGTCGATTATGGGGCTGTAATAATTGGCGTAGGGCGCAACATCCCCCGAACCCGTAGCCGCCTGCGGGCTCAGTTTTATGGAATAGAAATGATTGTTGCCGTAATTGCTTAAGATTATCGCCTGATAATTGCAGACCTGATATTCATTATCGCTGCAAACTATCCCGAAGTCTTTCCAAGGCCCTTCCACCGGGGTAAGCGGCTTGACCATAAAGCGTATAGAGCCGTCGGGATAACGACATATGCGGTACCTTACCCTATAAGTCTGATTGTCCCTGTCCATCCAGACCATACCCATCTGTTCGGTACCGCTGTTGCTCACCTTGAAAAAAGCGAAAAATAACCTGAAACTGTCATACTTAGAATGCTGGAAACAATATCCCTGCCCTATAAGTGGCTCCGCCCCTTCCCATAGATAGTAGTAATACTGGGTTATGACCTCGTTTCTAAGGGTGGAGCATTCCACCTCCCAAGTGCCGTAAGCCTGCTCGCACGGCGCGGCAACTATGCCGGGATAATCCAATATCCCGTCACCTATGCCCACGCTATTTGGGGTAAGGTGCTCAAAGGGCAAATTGCCGGAAGAAACTATAATCCAATCAAAATTGGCGTCTTTAAGAAAAGTAGAAGGCAGAGTAACAGAAGATGAATTGACCAAAGCATAATCGTGCGTGCCCTGCAAAAAATCCGCGTCCGAAGGCTGATTGAAAAAAGCTTCTATCGTGCCTTCATAATTCAACTCCTCTATTTCACGTTCCGGATCTCCGCAGAGCTCAAGCGTTTTTTCCAGTATCCATTCTATGGTTTTGTTGGTATGCCATACTCGGTAAGAAACCCATAAACCGCAGCCCGCGGGCAAGGCGTTTAACAGAGTTATCTTAGCGGGATATTTGGGTGAATTTAGAGAAGATACTTCATATTCGTTTACTTCTTTAAGAACGGAAGCGCCCTCAAAACCGCCGTCAATTGAACCTATCCGCGCTTCCAATACCGCGCCTACTGCTTTGTCGGGAAGTTCAAAGGAAAAATAATTTTCGTCTTCGGCGGCTTCGGACTGCCCCGCGCGCGAAGCTATCAGCACATTATTTTTTACCACCGATAAATCCAACGCGCCGTAAGAAGAAAGACAGGCCAACTCGCCGCTTAAATTGACGATATATTCCCTCGCTTCTTGATTATAACTTGGCTCGCGCATAATAAAACCACGGAATATTTTTGTATATTCCTCATCGGCGATGCCGCCGTAAACGTCAATCCTGGCGCCGTAAAGCAGATTGTTTTGCTTTTCCTCAAAAATACCGGCCCGCGCGCTTATCGTAATGGCCATACCCGCATTGTTCCATATTCCGTAGCCTTCATTGTCAAGCTTCCATTTTATTTCTCCGCTTTGAATGACAAAGGGCGTCAGGTCAAAACCATCGCCGAAAATGTATTTTTTTTGTTCATCGTTCCACACCTTGCGGTACAAAATGAATTTCCGCGCATAACAAGGCGACTGCGAGTTCAAGGCTTTGAGCATAGAATCGGATAAGATTTTCATTTTATTTCTCCGTTATTTCAAGATAAACGTTCCACAGCCCGCTAAGGCGGTTAAGTTCCGCCTTAAAATCCGCCGTAAGAGCATACTGCCCGCTTTGGCTCAAATCATAAGCGCCGTAGAAAAGGAAGGTAAGGAAAATATTTTCGTCGCAAATATATTCAAGGGTTTGCTTTGTAGTCTCGGAAAGATTTTCCAAAACGAGCGCCCCTGACTTTTTGCTGAACTCGTGCCATCTTATCAGAGTACCGTCGGCAGTGTAATGGTATCCGCCTTTGCGATATCCGCTCGGTGTAAAAGAGGTCAAAGCCTTATCCAAAAAAAGCAGACGCGAAAGAAGGGCAAATTCGTAAAAATACACGCTTTCCACTTCGCCGAGCAAGGTAAATTTGAAAGAGGCTGCCTCAAGCGGGGCGTCAAAAGTTATCAAAATATCGCGCCCGCTTTTAACCAGGGCGAAATCTTCAAAAAGCGTAAAATTTTCGTCCGAGGCCGCCCTTTTATACTCTATCGTTATACTTTGCGCGTCGGTATTTTTGATCAATATTTTCTCGGCCGAAACCGTTCCGGCAAAAGCGGCCGTCACCGCGCCGCTTATTGTGTTTTTGCTCCCGTGTTTGATGGCAAAAACCTCGCCCTGCGCGTCGCTTAAAGAGGCGGCTTCAAGAATATTTGGCGTAAGTATTTCTATTGGTTTTATAGTCATAATGAACTCTCCGAGCTTCTATCCCGTCCGATTTTATAGCTTATCTTGGCCTGCTCCACCGCCCAGCTGACTCCGCGCCTGGCGGCGTTTGATATTTCCTCGCATATTTTGCGCACGTCCGAATTTTGGGGCGCGCCGTTAAAAGTTACCGGCGTATTTACCGTAACGCTGATATTGCCCGCGCCACCGCTGCCGAATTGGGCCGGCGCGGAGTTATATGCCCCGCCTTGTATTGAACTTACGACCTCCGGCGGCAAAACGAACTCGCCCGCATGCAAATAATAAGCGCCCGTTTCTTCTATCGGTCCGCCACTCCGCCTGCTGCCCAACAGCCCGCCGAAAACCCCGCCAAGCAATCCTCCACCGCCGCCGAATATCGCCGAAAGCAAATTATTGGCCGCCATTTTGCTTAAGGCTTGCGCGAAACCCGATACCATATTCTCCCAGACGCTTTTTATCAAATCGTCTATCTTGCCGAACGATTCGGATGTAAAATTAAAAAAATCTTCCAGCCCGCTCTTTAACGAGGAAAACCCCGAATACGCGCTGTTTGCCACCACGCCGCCGCTTTCTTGCGCTTCTCTTTTTAAAGAGTCGTATATCTCGGCGACTTCCTCGCCCGCATTTCTAAAGTCGTTATACATTTGCTTTAGGCCTCCGTCTTCAAAAACGGCCTCAAGCTCAACGCAGAATTTTGCTATGTTCTCTATCATTTGCTTATCCCTATTTTTGATAATTGCGCTTCTTCGTTTATGAAGCGCCTTACTCTGCCCGCCCTGAAAGCGGCCGCCCGTTCACAGGCCCACGACAGCCACTCCAGACTGTGCGCCAATATATATTCCGTCTTATAGCCGTAAGCGAAAGCGCAGAAACTCACCGCATCCGAAAGTCCCTCCGCCCCGCGGCCGCTTTCAGGGCTTGCGTAAAATTTACGAATATCCTTCCGAAATCATTGACTTCACCCAAAGCCTGCACAAGCTCGCTGAGTTCCAAAAGGCTTATTTTCTCCTGCGGATTGCTTATGTCCTTTAAAACTCCGCAGGTAATTATATTGATAAGATCGCGGCTCTTGCTGCTGCCCAAAATTTCCAATATCCGCGCGGCGCGCAAAGCGTCGGGGGCGTCTTTTAGAGCCTCGCCCTCCAATTTTACGTCGTTTATTATCCGCCATATATCTATGCTCTGCTTTATGCTTAGCGCTTTTATTTCCACTTCGCGTCCACAGAGTTTCACTATCCTTGATTTAGGGCACATCGCTTCCAGTTCGTTCATTAAATTCTCCTTATAAAGCCCGGCCCGAAAAGGCCGGGCGAGTTTATTTCCGAGCGCGCCGATAAGGCGCGGGGTTTAAAGGTCTTCTATCATACCGAAACGCTTGCCGCGATCTTTGCTCATATCGGGCAGAACGTCAAATTCCGCCTCTATTAGAGTTTCGCCGTCGCGTTTGTAGGTCTGCCCCGTTTTACCCGTGGGGCGGCAGCGCCAAAAGGTATATTTGCGCGAAGAATTATTCGCACCTTTAACGTTTATAAAAAGCGTTTTTACCATATTGTCGGTTTTATCGCCGAATTCTATTTTGCCGCCGATGGGCGCGCCTATGCCCAAGGAAAGGGCTATATTCTCCAAGGTAGCTTCCGAAAGCGAAAACTTTATCTTTAAACTTTCGTCCGTGGTTACCTTGTCTATCGGCGCCAGCACCTGATCCACTTTAATATCGTAAGAAGTTTCCTCGTGCTCTATGGAAACGCCACCCTTTATAAAACCCAAATCCGTCGCCGCGCTTTCCTGCGCGCCGTAGTCGCCCGCCTTAACAGTGCCGCTGGCGCTTACGCCTACTACTATATTTGTTGATGATGACATATAAATCTCCTATCTGAATTTAAAAATAAAATTCACCGCCCGACAATGCCGCCCCAGCTCGTCCATATAATCGCTGCCCCCGATTTTCTTTGCGTAGTATATATTGTGCCCCTGGGAAGGTATGCCCCCGCAGTTTAAATCCAACAGCGCGCTAAGCACCTTGCTTATCGCCGCGGTTTGGGCGTAATCTTCGCCCGTTATCACGAAGGTTACGCCTTCTTCGCTTAAGACTTCGTCATAACTCCCGCCCGGATTGCTAGACCTGTACACCAAATACGGCACTCTTGAAGTTATAGCCGCGTAATTGGGATAGATTTTGCAGTCGCGTTCGTCTGCGCTTAATGCCGTCCGTAAAGCGGAGTCCGAAGCCAAATACGAATAAATATCTTCAACTATCATACTTCCCCCTTTATGCCGCGCATATATTCGCTTATTCTCTGGAAACATCTCCGCCCGCACGGCAGAAGATAGGGCCTGGCTTTCATTCTCGCGCCGCCGTATTCCAGGTAGACCGCGTACGGCGCGGCGCTGATGTCCGTTCCTATCTTTATTGAGGCCCCAGCGTCGCCTTCTTCATAAACCACGCCGCTGGATTCAAGCAGACGCCCGCTGACTTTATACGGCGCGCCGTACGCGGGTGAGCTTTGCCGCTCCCCTTGCAACACAGCGCCCGTTTTGGAAAGGCTCCCTTGCAGATCCGTTTCCGCCTCGCTTGCCGATACTCTCGCCGCATTTAAAAGAGCTCCCAGCAATTTCGAGCCGAAATTATCCATATCCCGTTTAAATTCGTCTGAGTTGTTCTTTATGGGCATACTGTTTTCCTTTCCAAATATAGGCAAAGATATTTCTTCGCGCCGCCAAGCTCTATTCTGCCGGTAATATCGTAGTAAAAGCCCCCGATCTTTGCTCTTAGCCGACCTTGCGGGAGCGAAAGATATTCCAAGTAAAGCGAATGGGTGGCGTATTGATATTCTGGCGAGCTGTAATGTTTTTCGCCGGCGCTGCGCGTTCTTAGGCGGCAAGGGACTTCGCTTTTTAGAGTTTCCCAAGTTTCCGAGCGCGAGCCGTAAGCGTCGGCGGAGCCCAAGGAAAGTTTTTCTATGTCGCACACGCGGTTAAGAAGCGCCTTAAAGCTCATAAATTCACCTTCCTGTAACTTTCCAGCAGCACAGCCGAAGAAGGCGGGACTTGCCGCTCGTCGTAATAGCTGACGGAATAATCTCCTAAAGTTTCGCTCTTGACGCCGCCGCTTTCCTGTTCGCTAAGCATAGAAGCTATCCAACAGCATATCGCCAGGCGGATATTTGCAGGTACGCTTTCCTGCGAGGCCGCTATCCCAGCCTTATAACTGGCCAATACCGCGCCGCGCCAAGGCGTGCTTTTCTTGATAAGTCCGTTATATTTATCCGCCTTTAGAGAAGAAACTTCTATCTCTTCCCCGTTCTGTATTATTTTGCTTATTTCGAATACGGGATATTGCTCCAACTGGAGATATTTGCTTTTTCCGTTTTCAAAATCGTGCGGCTCTTCCGTTATCTCCCGCGCAATTATATAGCGCCCCATATAACGTTCGGCCGCTATTGTGCACGATTCCAAAAGAAGATTCAAAAGAGCATCTTTTGACTCGTCCTCTTCGCTTATTTTAAGATAGATCTTTAAATCGCCCAGGGTGCAGGCGGGCTGGATTATTTCACTCATGTAAGCTCCTTGAAAAGGCGGCGCGTAAAAACGCCGCCTTTTTATCTCTTAAGGTTATTTGAATATAAGGTAGCTAAACGCGCTGCCGAAAGTTACGTCTATGGATAAGGCCTGCGTAAAGCGCAGCCAGGTTTGATCCATCATAAAAGCGCTGTCCAGGGTAGAGCCGTCGCTGTTCCACGAAGCCGCATCCTGAGATACTTTTACCGTCATCTCCTCCCTGGGGGAAATCAACAGGTTCTTGTTAAATCTGCCGAAGAACGCTATCGTGCCGTTTCCGCCGGTTAAAGCGCCCGCATCGCTTACCGTATTGGGGATCTGAGAACTTACCACATAAGGCGTATTCCATATCGTGGCGGGATTGCCCAAAGAAGGCGGGGCCCATATATAATTGCCGTTGCTGTCTTTAAGTTTCATCAATTTGTTAAGGCCCGCGCGTGAGAGTACTATAACGCCGTCTTTGGAGTTGGCTTCGCTCAAACTGAAAATCAAATTGGCGATGTCGTCGAAGCTGACTTCATTGCCCGCCATAGCCACTTTATTCGCGCCGCTGGCGTGCAATATGCCCGTGAACGGATCGGCGCTGCCGTCGCCCAGCAAAGCGACTCTTTCTATTTCCAAAGCCATAGCCTCGGCCACCAGTTCTGAAAGGAATTGCGTAAGATTTATTGCACTGTCGCGAATTAACTCGTCGGTGCATTTGATTACCGTAGCCAATACTTTAGCCGTCTGCTCAAGCTGACCGAAAGTGGGGTTGCTTATACCTTTTACCCCGTTCTCCGCTACCCAGCCCACCTGCAGATTGGTAAGCTGTTTGGGGATTTGCCTCTTCCAAGAAGACATCGGCAATATATTGGCTATCTGCATTATCGGGCTGGATTCGTTCATCATACGGATAACCTGCGCCGAAAATTCCGTCGGTACCAAATAGCCGCCGCCCGTCGCGCCGGAGGCGCCTTCGCTTAAAACCGATTTGAAATCGTTTAACACCGAGTTGCGATTCTTGGCCGCCAAAAGAAAATTCTTCATATTCCCGAATTTGCGCCCGTATTCGCTTGTCCATTTCTCTTCCTTCTGAAAGCCGCTTCTGCGTTTAAACGCGGCGTACTTTTCCATTATCTCGCTTTCCGAGTTCGGTATCACGGCCTTGCTGTCTGCGGGATGGAGACGATTGATTATATCTTCTATCATCTTCTCAGCTTTTTCTTTGGTGATGCAGGATTCTATCTTGCCGTCAAGCGTCTTCCTGAGTTCTTTTATGGAGCCCATTATATCGTCCATTTATTTCTCCTCTAAACTCTTTTCCGCCGTTCGGGCTTGATTTACGCCAATAAAAATAGCCATCAAACCCTTGCGCGGATTGACGGCTCTTCCCCTATTCTGATACAAATGTATCAAATTCTTATCAAATTGTCAATAATTATATTTCCCGGCCAAAATAAAACCCCGCCTAAAAAGGCGGGGTTTAAAAGGATTTAAATATTTTATAAAGCTCTGCCTGAATTTAATATGCTGTTTTCAACTTTTTCGGCTTCTTTATATGCCCAAGATCTCACTTTATCGGTTGTGGCCTTTATCGTCTGTGCGATATCTAAAGTCCCAAAGGATACCAAACCTTTGCCGTTTACTTTTACAACAGCTTGCAAAATATAATATCTGTCCGCATCATAGTCGAACTTGGGGTTGGCGTTATAACGAAATTTTTGCAGTTCCTCAATAAGGCCGGAATAGTCTTCGGCTTGCGCCATGGCGTCATAACGGGCTTTTTGCTCCGCCGGTATTTTGGCGACCTGTTCTTCTATAAACTTTTTATAGCTTATTTTTTTGTCTCTCTTTTCTTGATATTCTTTCCAGCGCCTGTCGTTTTCCTCTTTCCTAAGCTGCTTCAGCAGGGCCTCGCCTCTCAAAGAAGTCTGCCTTTCGCTGCGATATTCCGCTTCCGTCTTGTCTTTTAAATCTTCAAGTTTTTGATCAAGCTTATTATTCTCTTGTTTTTCATCTTTCAAATCTTTAATCATATTAAACAGAAAGATACCACTTTCCATTATCGCGCCCTCTCTGCCGGGAACTCTTTCCCCGTAATATTGGGCCATTGTAAACGTCGGCAAAACGGCAAAAGCCGCGGCTATTATCGTCATCTTCTTTATATTCATATTTAACGCTCCTATAAACTTTCCTTTCTTATATTATCTAATTTTTATATCCCGGCTGTAAGTGACCTTTGGGCATATTTACCTCTTTTTTAGGCCTATCCCTTTTTGGGTCTTTTGGCCCAAACGCCCGCCACCAGGCTTTTGTCTTATATATAAATTTACCTTAAATACTTGTTGGCAATGTTCTTATCGCCGAGTTTATTTGATATAAGGTTCAGTTCCACTTCCTGCAGGGATAAGACATCGGGAACTTGAAAATCCTCAAAATCTAAAAGCGTAATTTTAAGCTCTCCTTTTGGCGTGCGACGCATATGAAGGTTGTTTATAATATCCGTATGATGAAAACCCGCCGAATTTAAATCCCTATAAAAATCGACTATCTCATCCCACTCGCTCTTTTTTATTGGGATATTGTTAAGAAGAGATAAAGCGTCAGGGTACTTCATTCCAAACAGATTAAATCCGCTCACATCGACCTTGCTGAGAATAAACGGTACGTCAAAACGACTACCCCCCCAGCGAACCTTGCTTTTTACAAAATTTATCTCACCGTCTATCTTCTGTGCTACGTGGGGCGGCAAAGCGTCCATTCCCTCGCTTATTACTTTTGGATATTCTATCTCCAAATGCTTGTATTTTGAAAGAAGATTATTATCCTTTATTATTTTATCAAGTTGTTTTGTCCTTTCCAGTTCACTCATTTTGCCGAATTTTAAGTAGTATTTTACATCGCCGGAATTATCCATAAGTTCCCATACCGGGCGCAGGGATCCAAATCCCTCATCCTTAACGTTCCTGGCCATATTGATAGATGAGAGAGGGTTCTTGTTTTTCAGCATTGAAAAGGAAACTTTCTTTACACCTTTAATAGAGGCTACAAACTCCTTTATTTTGTCCGTTATAAGGTAACGCCCGCCTTTTAATATCGGCGAGGCCATCGCATATACCAAATCCCCTGACGCAAAATCTATCGCTATCGGGAAAGCGTCCTCATAAAACTCTATGTTCTTGTCTATTCTCCTCTTGTTTAATTGCTGCGACAATAATCTGTCCTGCCCTGCCCGCTTCCCTGATTGTATTATATTGTCCGTCGCTATCTGCCCTATCTTCTTCCCGCCAAAATGCTGGTTTAATGCTATATCTCTCCAGTTTGAAACTATCGCCATCTCCGCATTGCCAAATGTATAATCCGCATAATAAAAAGGCTTCTCAAATTCAAATAAATCATTGGCTATCTGCGCCAGACTCCTGTTTAACGCACCCGCCGCCATACTCGTCGCTATATCTTCTATCACCTTCTCCCTAGAGGGTATCTTCCCATACCTGTTTAATCTTTCCGCCAAAGTACCGGGCGATATATACTCCAATAAGCTAAGGGCATTGCTTATATCCTCTCCCTTCGCATTCATACTGTTAAAAAACAATGTGCCAAGCGAAGTTATCTGTGTCAAAAACGACGGATCAAGCTTCTCCGCCTCTTTATAAAAATACTCCGCTTCGGGTATCCCTTCCGCCAACACCTCTTTTAAAGCTTTCGCGCTTACCCCCGCAGGTAACGCCGCACCGCTTAAATGCCTGTCTATATACGCTCTTACGTCCGCGCCTGTTATCGCTTCGCTCTGCATTGGCACCAAGACCCGCCTTATAAATCCGTCAGCCTTATCGCTGTATTGCCTTATAAAGTTCTCTATCTCTTGCTTCCTTCTCAAAAATACACGTTTGTCATACTTCCCTTTTACCAAGTCAAAATCATACCCCTCATACCCGCTTAGCATAAAACTGTCGCCATTAGCCAAGTACTTCGCGTAATCTTTGTATACCTTCTCCTCCTCGTTTATGGCTCTTATAAAATCGTTTAGCTGTTGATAATATGAACTCAAATAAAACGCCCCGTACCATACATCTCCCTTATCCGGAAACGGAATCCGCTTGGATACATCCACCCTGCGCGGATTTAATACTATCTCCGCTACCGTCTTATCGGCTAATGCCCTCACGTTTACCGCTTTTTGCCTCTTCAGTTCTTTATACGATGTCGCCAATACGTCTTTGAAAAGTTCTCCCTTCTTGTCGTAAGGTGCAAGATTGGGAATTCTGTCTTCTATAAAAGTGCGCGGATACGCCGCAAATGATACCGCGTTATATCTGTCCGAATACGTCCTTAACCCGCTTAATACACGCTTTACTTTACCCGCATAAAAAGATTTCAAAATCGCCTCTTGCGTTATATACGGATTTTCCGCATTTAACGCGGCGATATTTTTCTGCCCGTATACACCCGAGGGTAAAAACAAAGAGATAAATATAATAAAACTAAAAATAATATTTTTCATAATGATATTTTATCTTTACCGGCAATAATGTAACAAGGTGCTTTTAGGTAACAAAAAAGTACCCTTTAGGCCCATAAAAAATACCCCCCGTCAAAGAAACGGAGGGTATAGAAAAAGATCAAAGACAACTATAAAGGCCATCTGCCCATATCGGAGCGGGCGGCCTCGGGGCCAAATTCCTTAAGATAATTGGCCGAGCCTTTCTTCTCCCTCAAATGCATGGCTCTTAACTTCTTTTCTAAATCCTCAAGTTCTAACATATCCGATACGCCCAAATGCTCAAAATCCAATAAGGTAATTTTTAACTTGCCGTTCTCAAGCCGCCTTATATGTAAATTATTCCAGATATCCGTATGATAAAAACCAGACTTATTCAAATCGCCGTAAAAAGCCACGATTTGTTTCCATTCCTCTTTAGTTATTGGAATATTATTAAGAAGTGCTATGCTCTCCGGTGACGCATTCGCCAAAGTAAAGCCGCTGGCGTCCACCTTGTTTGTGACAAATTGTACTTCCAAACGATTTTTGGAGTCGCGCATCTTGGATGCTATATTTTTCATATCGGAAGATATCTTCTCCGCCATTTCCGGAGGCAAACCCTCCAACCCTTCGCTTACTACGTGCGGATATTCTATTTCAATAAGATTGTATTTAGAAGCCAAATTCTGATCTTTAATTATCTTGTCTATTTGTTTCGTCCGATATAATTCCCTCTTGCTGCCGTATTTGAAGTAATATACAACCTCGCCGCTTTCATCAGACAACTGCCACACGGGACGAATCAGTCCATCGGCTGATTTTATGTTCTTTGCCGTTTTAACGCCAAAGAGTTTCCCTAAATTCTTGGTTGCCGCCTGCGGAGCATACTTTAAACCTTTAATAGAGGCAGTTAAATCCTTCACTCTGGCCGCCATTAGGTAACGCCCGCCTTTTAATATCGGCGAGGCCATCGCATATACCAAATCCCCTGACGCAAAATCTATCGCTATCGGGAAAGCGTCCTCATAAAACTCTATGTTCTTGTCTATTCTCCTCTTGTTTAATTGCTGCGACAATAATCTGTCCTGCCCTGCCCGCTTCCCTGATTGTATTATATTGTCCGTCGCTATCTGCCCTATCTTCTTCCCGCCAAAATGCTGGTTTAATGCTATATCTCTCCAGTTTGAAACTATCGCCATCTCCGCATTGCCAAATGTATAATCCGCATAATAAAAAGGCTTCTCAAATTCAAATAAATCATTGGCTATCTGCGCCAGACTCCTGTTTAACGCACCCGCCGCCATACTCGTCGCTATATCTTCTATCACCTTCTCCCTAGAGGGTATCTTCCCATACCTGTTTAATCTTTCCGCCAAAGTACCGGGCGATATATACTCCAATAAGCTAAGGGCATTGCTTATATCCTCTCCCTTCGCATTCATACTGTTAAAAAACAATGTGCCAAGCGAAGTTATCTGTGTCAAAAACGACGGATCAAGCTTCTCCGCCTCTTTATAAAAATACTCCGCTTCGGGTATCCCTTCCGCCAACACCTCTTTTAAAGCTTTCGCGCTTACCCCCGCAGGTAACGCCGCACCGCTTAAATGCCTGTCTATATACGCTCTTACGTCCGCGCCTGTTATCGCTTCGCTCTGCATTGGCACCAAGACCCGCCTTATAAATCCGTCAGCCTTATCGCTGTATTGCCTTATAAAGTTCTCTATCTCTTGCTTCCTTCTCAAAAATACACGTTTGTCATACTTCCCTTTTACCAAGTCAAAATCATACCCCTCATACCCGCTTAGCATAAAACTGTCGCCATTAGCCAAGTACTTCGCGTAATCTTTGTATACCTTCTCCTCCTCGTTTATGGCTCTTATAAAATCGTTTAGCTGTTGATAATATGAACTCAAATAAAACGCCCCGTACCATACATCTCCCTTATCCGGAAACGGAATCCGCTTGGATACATCCACCCTGCGCGGATTTAATACTATCTCCGCTACCGTCTTATCGGCTAATGCCCTCACGTTTACCGCTTTTTGCCTCTTCAGTTCTTTATACGATGTCGCCAATACGTCTTTGAAAAGTTCTCCCTTCTTGTCGTAAGGTGCAAGATTGGGAATTCTGTCTTCTATAAAAGTGCGCGGATACGCCGCAAATGATACCGCGTTATATCTGTCCGAATACGTCCTTAACCCGCTTAATACACGCTTTACTTTACCCGCATAAAAAGATTTCAAAATCGCCTCTTGCGTTATATACGGATTTTCCGCATTTAACGCGGCGATATTTTTCTGCCCGTATACACCCGAGGGTAAAAACAAAGAGATAAATATAATAAAACTAAAAATAATATTTTTCATAATGATATTTTATCTTTCTTGCCATAATACGGCAAGGTACCTTTGGGGAAGACAAAAGGTGCCCTTTAGGCCCATAAAAAATCCGCCGCTGTATATCGGCGGCGGATTTTAACATCAAGTAATCGCAAGGCTATTTCTTGTAGGAAGCGCGTGCTTTATAATGGTTGTGCAATAATTTATGCGCTTTCTCGCTGAGAGGCTCGCCCAAAAACTCCTTGTATATCTTTTGAACTGCGGGGTTATCGTGCGAACAGCGGACTTTCATTGAGGCGTCCTCGTCATACAAGCCTTTGGCTCTAAGTTTCCTAAGCTCATTGGTTACGCCGTAGGGCTGGCCTCCGCCCGCCACACAGCCGCCTTCGCAGGCCATTACCTCTATAAAGTGGTACGGCGGCTCTTTGCCTTCCGCCTTGGCCTTCTTTATCTTAGCAAGCACTTCGCCGACATTGGCCAAACCGTGTGCTATCGCCACTTTTACCTTGGTACCGGCGACGTCTATCTCCGCTTCCTTTATACCTTTCAAGCCGCGGACTTCCTTAAAGTCCAAACTCGCAGCTTCTTTGCCGGTTATAAGGTAATGCGCCGTCCTTAATGCCGCTTCCATTACGCCGCCCGTCGCGCCAAATATAGTGCCGGCACCGCTGTAATCGGCTAAAATGTCGTCGCCTTTGCGCTCCTCGATTTCCTTAAAGTTCACGCCCGACTGTTTTAACATTCTCGCCAATTCGCGCGTAGTAATAGAAACATCTATATCCTGATAGCCCGAAGAGAACATATCATCGCTTCTGGTTATCTCGTACTTCTTGGCCGTACACGGCATTATCGATACCATAAAGATGTCCTTAGGGTCGATATTGTGCTTTTGGGCATAGTAAGTTTTTGACAGTGCGCCCATCATCTCCTGCGGGGATTTTGCGCTGGAGAAATTATCAATTATATCGCCGTGATACTTTTCCATATAATCTACCCAAGCAGGGCAGCAGCTGGTTATTAAAGGAAGGGTACCGCCGTTGGTAAGGCGATGCTTAAACTCGGAAGCCTCTTCCATTATCGTCACGTCGGCGGAAGTATTGGTATCAAATACAGCTTTAAAGCCCAGTTCGTACAAGGCCGCGTTAAGCTTGCCCGTAAGATTGGCGCCCAAAGGAAAGCCGAAAGCCTCCCCTATCGCCACTCTTACCGCGGGCGCCATCTGCACTACGCAGTATTTCTTCTCGTCCATCAAAGCGTTCCACACTTTTTGGGTGTCGTCGTGCTCCACTATCGCGCCTACGGGGCAATGAGCAGAACACTGCCCGCATTTTACGCACGGCGATTCCTGAAGGTTTATCTCGCCCGCGGGCGAAAGTTCCGTCTTAATGCCTCTCTTCAAAAACGCAAGCGCCCAAACATTTTGCACCTTCTGGCATACCTGTACGCAGCGCCCGCACAGTACGCATTTGCTGGTGTCTATTGTTATAGTGCCGGTAGAATCGTCTTTCTTATGAGGCTGGCGGTTGACTATGCTGGGGAAAGCGTCTTCCCTTATGCCGAATTCCGCGCATAATCTTTGCAGCTCGCAATCTTGGTTGCGCGCGCAGACCAGGCAGTCTTTGGGGTGGTTGGACATTATAAGTTCCAGCACCGTGCGCCTGATACTTACCAATTCCGCGTCGTGTGTAGTAATTTCCATACCTTCCGTAACTTCCGTCGTGCAGGCTCTGGGCATCTTCGGCATGCCTTTTACCTTAACTATACACAAGCCGCAGCCGCCGCTCGCTTCCAAATCCTCATGTTTGCATAAGGTCGGTATCTTTACTTTAGCCTGTTTGGCCGCTTCCAAAATCGTCGTTCCTTCTTTAACCTCTACCGGTTTGCCGTTAATTTTTAACTTAATCATATTCTTTATCCTTTCTTAACCGCGTTAAATTTGCATACATTGAAACACTGCCCGCATTTGATGCACTTCTTCGGGTCAATGCTGTGCTTGCTCCTCGGCTCGCCGCTGATCGCGCCGACCGGGCACGCCCTTTTGCACGCGCCGCAGCCTATACAGCCGCTGCCTATGCTGTATGACACAAGCTGAGTACATTTGCCGGTAGGACAGCGCTTTTCCTTTATGTGCGCCTCATATTCGTCCCTAAAGAATTTTATCGTCGACAATACCGGATTCGGCGCCGTCTGGCCCAATGCGCATAAAGAGGCCTTCTGCATAGCCTTGGAAATTTGCTCCAATTTGTCCAAATCGCCTTCCTTGGCCGTGCCGTTGGTTATCTTATTTAAAATGCTCAAAAGCTGATAGCCGCCTATTCTGCAAGGAGCGCATTTGCCGCAGGACTCGTCTACGCAGAACTCCAAATAGAATTTGGCTATATCCACCATACAGTCCGTTTCGTCCATCACGATTAAGCCGCCCGAACCCATTATCGAGCCTATCTCCTGCAAAGATTCGTAAGTTATCGGCATATCAAAATGTTTGGGGTCTATCACGCCGCCCGAAGGTCCGCCCGTTTGTACCGCCTTGACTTCGTCGCCTTTCAAAGGACCGCCGCCGATGTCGTATACCACTTCCCTTATAGTAATGCCCATAGGCACTTCTATCAAGCCCGTATTCTTTGCTTTACCCGTCATTGCGAATACTTTCGTACCCGTAGACTTGCCGGAGCCCATCTCCGAATACCATTTTCCGCCTTTGGTCATTATATAAGGTACATTGGCCAAGGTTTCTACATTGTTTATAGCCGTAGGCTTGCCCCATAAACCCTTAGTCGCGGGGAATGGCGGTTTGGGCCTGGGCGTGCCGCGGTTGCCTTCTATCGAGGCGATCAAAGCCGTTTCCTCGCCGCAGACAAACGCGCCCGCGCCATAGCGGATTTCCAAATCATAATCAAAACCCGATCCCATTATGTTCTTGCCCAAAAGGCCCGTCTTATAGCACGCGTCTATGGCTTTCTGCACGCGCTCTATCGCCAAAGGATATTCCGCGCGGATATAGAATAAACCCCTGCTCGCGCCTATCGCAAAGCCCGCTATTATCATACCCTCTACCACCGAGTGCGGGTTGCCTTCCAATAGGGATCTGTCCATATAGGCGCCGGGGTCGCCTTCGTCGCCGTTGCATATCATATACTTCTCTTTGCTTTGCGGTTTTCTAGTCAAATCCCATTTAAGCCATACCGGGAATCCGCCGCCGCCGCGTCCTCTTAAGCCGCTTTGCTTCATCTCCGCTATTACGGCTTCCGGGCCGACTTCCAAGGCTTTCTTCAAACCAAAATACCCGCCGTGGCCGATATATTCGTTTATGTCTTCGGGGTTGATTTTGCCGCAGTCCGCAAGCAAAATGCGGTGCTGCTTCTTATAGAAAGGAATATCGTTTAAAGTCTTGCAATGCTCGCCGTCTACGGGGTTTACATACAAAAGACGCTCCACCACTTCGCCTTTAAGAACGGTGCGTTCCACTATTTCCTCAACATCTTCGGGCTTTACTTTCGTGTAGAAAATGTCGCCTACGCTTACCAAAGGCCCTTGCGCGCAAAAGCCTTGGCAGCCGCTTTTGGATATATAGGTGCTCTTTTCCCGGCAGGAGTCGGTTATCTCTACGCAGTAGTCAAGGCCGCGTTTCTTATACTCCTCCTGAAACGCCTTATAGACCTCCATAGATCCGCCAGCTATACAGCCCGTTCCGCCGCAGATTACTATCCTGTTGTTTACCTTGGAATATTGTTTTTTAAATTTATCGTTGATTTCATTTACCAAGTTATTCATGGCTTACCTCCGCTTTTTCCGCCTCGGCAAGTATAGCTTTGATTTGCGAAGGCTTTACCTGGCCGTGTATCTTCCCGTTTATCGATATTACAGGCGAAAGGCCGCAGCAGCCGATGCATCTTAACCCCGCTACCGAATATTTGCCGTCAGGTGAGCTTTCCCCTTCCTTCACGCCCGTGCATTTTTCTATCTCTTTAAGCAGTTCCGGCGCGCCTTTCAAATAACACGCGGTGCCGGTACATACCGCTATTTGGCATTTGGCCGGAGGATTTAATTTGAAGAAATGATAAAAGGTTAAAACCTCGTATATCTTGGCCAAAGGTATTCCCGTCTCCTTGGATATTACCATCGCCGTTTCCCTGGGTACATAACCCAACTTGTCCTGAACGGAATGCAGCATCATTACAAGGCTGCCCTCAACGTCTTTCCACTTATTTATTATCGCGCGTAATTCAGCCGCGGCGGTTGTTTCTTGCGACATTTTGTAAGTCTCCTCAGTTCTTAATTTTCAAAACTCGTACTGCCAGATTACATATCCTTCTTCTGCGTAATCACTACCGGCATCGGAATTTCCCCCAAAGCCGTATCAAAATACATTGTTCCTTTTATCTTGTAATCCACGGATATGCTGTTGGCCGTTACAAGGCCTATCAAATTCTTGCCAACTTTGGCGAACGGTATCGTCAAGCTGGCTTTGGCAAGTTCCGTGTCCGAAGGCGCTATCTCGTAAGCCCCAAAAGATATGGCGCTGACTTCGTTGTCGTTTATATACAAATTCCCGTCAAAACGATTAAGCTTGGCCGTTTGCTGTTTGTCCATATTGCTTATCGCTACTTTCACGTCTAAATTTATATCGCTTAAAGAAAAATCGCTCACCTGCGCCGATCTGATTTCGTATCGGCAATTTACAGCCTGTTTCATTTCCTGCACAGTGGCGCACGCGCTTGCAAAGAGCAGCGCGCAGAATATCGTTAAAAGTTTTTTCATTGGATAACTCCCAGATATATTTCTATAATGTATTTATAACGAATTATAAATCCATATTATAATAAAACATATAAAAACGCAAATATTATAGAGGTGCTTATGACTGACTTTAAACAAAGACTGCTGGACGTTTTTACCAAATATGTCCAAATAGAATCGGGCAGCGACGAAAATTCCCCCTCCGATCCTTCCACCGCCGCACAGATGGATTTGGCGCGCGTACTTAAAGACGATTTGCAAAAATTGGGGCTTAAAGATATTAACCTCTCCGAGTTCGCCTATCTTACCGCAACCCTGCCTTCAAACATAGACTATAAGGTGCCGACTATCGGCTTCTTGGCGCATATGGATACTTATCCAGGCGGAACCATCGGCAGGAAAGTAAAACCAGTGCTGCACAAAAACTATCAGGGCGGAGATATTGTCGTAAGCAAAGAACATAATGTCGTAATATCGCCAAAAACTTCCCCCGCGCTGAACAAATGCCTGGGACACGATATAGTTACCGCCTCGGGCGATACGCTGCTCGGCGCGGACGACAAGGCCGGCATTACCATAATTATGGTAATGCTTGAGTATCTAATCGCCAATCCCCAAATAAAACACGGCGACATTAGAATAGCTTTCACACCTGACGAGGAAATCGCCCGCGGCACCAAACACTTCGACGTAAAAGCCTTCGGCGCGGATTTCGCCTATACTCTGGACGGAGAGTGCGGGGACGGCATCGTAGCGGAAAACTTTAACGCCGCTTCCGTTTCCATTAAAGTCAAAGGTGTACAGGCGCACCCCGGCAACGCCAAAGATATTATGCAAAATCCCGTAAGAATAATCGCCGATATTTGCTCCTCCTGGCCTGAAAACAAACTTCCCGAAACCACCTGCGGGCGCGACGGATTTATCTGTTTTACAAACTGCTCGGCCGATTTTGAAAAGGGCGTACTCAACGCAATGGTCAGGGATTTCGACGAAAACAAACTAGACGAACATATCAAGCTGTTAGAACAAATCGTCAAGGAAAAACAACTTAAATATCCGGGCAGTAAAATAGAAATGGAAGTTAAACAATCATATAGGAATATGAAACCCATTATCGATAAGCACCCCAGTATCTTAAAACTCGCAAAAGACGCTTTCGCGGAGTGCGGACTAAACCCGGAAGGGCAGCCAATTCGCGGCGGCACCGACGGTGCAACCCTTTCCTACATGGGCCTGCCCACACCCAATATTGATGCGGGCTACGGCACCCCTCACGGCCCATTTGAGTGGACTAGCCTTGATATGATGGATAAAATTGTTAAAGCACTTGCCAAAATAGCGCAAAACAACGCAAAGAAATAAAGCCTTAGGCTTATGACTCTTTGTTTTAAAAGACGCCCCGCCTAACTACTATCGGCGGGGCGTTCCGATTTTATGCGCTTAATCCGTAATTTACAATTACATCAATAAAATGAAACAGCCCCTTTAGCAAGGGGCTTTATATAAATACGAAACAGAACGTAAAGCTATTTTTCTTCTTCCTCCGGGTCGGGATATTCGTGCACCAAATGCTTAATCCGGCCGAAATTGGCGGTATCCTCGTCTTCTTTATTAAATTGCCGCAAAGTTTCTCTGCGATTAAGATGTCCGATAGCGCTGTCGTCGAAGGTTTCCGGCTCTTTAGTGTCTATCGTTATTTCCTTAACGTTTTTAAATAAAGAAGTTATTTCAAAGAGGTCGTCTTCCTTGGGTTTGTTTTCTTCTTCCGCCTCGCTGCTGACTATAAGATTATAATCATTAAGAGTTTTATAACTTATCGCCAATATCAAAACAAACATATTCAAACCAAAAAACGCAACGTATAGAGAAAACAACAAAAAAGCCATAAGACTAAGCGTCGCCTTTAAACCGAAAGAAGTCAACTCCGTAAACAATATCGCCGCCTTTATATTAAAAGGCATAGTATCCCCCAAAAATTGATTAAGCCGCCATAAAGACCACGATACATCCCAATTTATCCAGACGCTTATCATCCCGGCAACAAATATTATCCCCATAACGGCAAAAAACATTATCAGTGCCGACAGGAAAAACAATAATGCGTATTTTATCCACCTGCTCCTGACCAAATGGTAACTGGCGCGGAAAGAGTCAAAGACGTTCTTCTCTTCCAACATTATCATCCAGGGATAGAATATGATATAGGGCGAAAAAAACGTGTATATCAGCACCAATATGAAAAGATACCAGTTCTTTAATCCTCCGCTTAAATACATCGCGGGCAACAGCGTAAAATAGATTACAGCGGCCAAAAGGAGAGAAGATGCAAAAATTATTATACTCTTCTTCATTGTAAGAATTACGGCACCAAGAACATCCTGCTTTTGCCCATTGACGCCATCCTGCATCAGTTTGACGGAACTGTACCCTAAAATAAAATTTACGCCTAAACAGAAAAGAGATAAACTCATCGCTACACTGAGGAACCAGCTGTATCCGTCGTTTTTTTCGTAAAGAGAAAACGACATAAATACAGCAAAAGCGTTAAAAAGCGCAAATAAAGCGCTTTGCTTTAAGGAGACAAATGCCGCATAGGGGATAAGTTTAAACCATCTCATTATTATCCCTCTGGTTGACATATTTTCTTTCAAGACGTTTTCATACGCCATTTGCCGCCCCCTTACAAGTAGATTATAGCAATAAATTTAGTAGAATTATTTTATGAAAAACATATCCGCGGCCGCGCGATTATTGACGCATAATATCAAAAACTCCTCTATGGCGGTATCCTGTTCCAGAAGGGATTTCTTTCCCGACAAACAAGCGATACTCAGCGCCTTTACTTTCTTTAAAGACGCACTTTTCCTTTACACCATCAGCCCCAAGCTGAGTTCAAAAGAGGGCGAACTTAACGATTTTGACAAAAGGCTGAACAAAAATTTAAACGTACTTAGACGGGAAATAAAACATCATCTCTGTTTTTCCGGGCAGGAAACAAAAGCCGACCAGGCGGGCAAAAAAGCCCGCGATTTGGTTAAACGCTTTGAAGAGGAACTTCCCCGCCTGCAGAATTTGGCTATAAGCGACATTCAAGCCGCATACACAGGCGACCCGGCCGCAAAAAATTACTACGAAATTATGCTCTGCTATCCCGGCCTATTGGCAATAACCTTGCAAAGAATGGCACATTTCTTGTACGAAAACAATTTGCAGCTTATCGCCAGAATAATAACCGAGCACGCCCACAGCCTTACCGGAATAGATATTCACCCCGGCGCTAAAATAGGAAAAAGTTTCTTCATTGACCACGGCACAGGGGTAGTAATAGGCGAAACCACCGAAATAGGCGACAATGTGAAAATATATCAGGGCGTAACTTTGGGGGCAAAAAGTTTCCCTAAAGATGAAAACGGCTTTGCAAAAAAAGGCCTTAAGCGCCATCCGACAGTAGGCGATAATGTAACTATATATGCAGGTGCGGCTATTCTAGGCCCGGTAAAAATAGCGCCGGGTAAGGTAGTCGCGGCAAATACTTGGATAACGGAAGACATAATTTGACGATTATTATAAAAAAGCTATTCTCCTTTTCGATGGCGCTTATACTAATACTCTGCGCTTGCGCAACGCCGTCAAAGACCAGAAAGAACTTCCTCTCGTCCGTGGATAGTTACAAAACCGCTCCGAAAGAGGTTTTTCTCTTAAAGGACAATATTTACATAAAATACCTTTATGAAAATAAGGACGTTTATTTAAAAGCCGAGCTTCCCAAAGAAAAATCTAACCCCTTGGACAATTATTCCCGCACACAATTAAGCGCGGCAAAAGCGGTAAATGAAACTTCAGAGGGCAAAAAGGAAATATTATACGTATCCGGCGGGTTTGAAAACATAATAACGGATTTTTTCAAAACACTTATTCCGCAAGGCAACGGCAAAGGGGTAGTGGTAATAATACAAGGGTTTGAAGGAGTACTGTTTCGAGCAGAAAACGGCAAGGCCGATTTTAAACTTCTTACGGAATTGCCTGAAAATATAGAAGTAGTAGGCAAAATAAATGAAAGCCGCTTTACGGAATTATTCCTCGCCGCGATAAAAAAAGATTTGCAAATTGCGGAAATAACCGAAAAAAGATTTTTAATCCCCACCCAAAACAAACCCATGGAACCATATATATACTTGGATTTGGAAAATAATCTTGCGCTCACCTTAACTCTGCCGGAATATTTCGAATTTAAAAAACAAATGACAGAGTTGGGCTTTTCCTTGTCTTTTATATATTCTTTTCTTATAAAAAGCCATATATTCGGGATAGTAAAAGCTCCTTTTACATCAACATTCAGGCTTTTGTCCTTGGGTAAAAATTCCCTATACAGCGCGATGGCCCCCCTTACTCCCGACAATGAAGGCCAAATTCCCCCTATAAATGAAAACGCCCAACCTATGGATTTGACGGCCTTTAACGATTTTTTGGATAAAACGATATCAAAAGAAGTATACAAAGGCAGCGCAGAACTGCTTGTAAACGGAGAGGAGTTTTTCCCCCATTTTCTCGTCAACGCCAATCAGGCTCAACATTCAATATTCATAAGGCTGTATATATTCACCACAGATATGTATTCCTTATCGCTGGCCGATATGCTCAAACGCAAATCGCAAGAGGGTACGGACGTAAGAGTTATGGTAGACGAGCTAAACTCTCTGTTAAACAATAAAAAAACGCCAGCGTACTACTCCAAAGATTATGTAATGCCAAAAAGCATAGCTTCGTATTTAAAGAAAGGTTCAAAAGTTAAAGTAAGAAAACGCCTGAACACCTGGGCGACCTTCGACCATAGCAAAGTAATAATAATAGACAGGGATTTGGCCTATACCGGCGGGATGAACTTCGGCGAGGAATACCGCTATCAATGGCACGATATGATGATCGCGCTGCGGGGGCCGGTAGTCGGCAAGTTGGTAAAGAATTTTTACGAGGCCTGGAGTTTTAACGGAATAGGCGGGGACTTTTCGGCGGCGTACAGGAAAATCTTCAGCAAAAAGAGCAGGCCCAAAAATGCCGAAAAACCGGGGATGATAAATATTAGACTGCTCTATACACAGCCGCAGGAAGCGCAAATATTCAAAGCGCAGATAGAAGCAATAAAAAGGGCTAAAAAGAGAATATATATACAGAACGCCTATTTCTCAGACGACAGAATAGTAAAACACCTTCTCGACGCCAGAATGAGAGGCGTAGATGTAAGAGTAATACTCCCCAGCGAAAACGATATAGGCATTATGGCAAAGAATAATATCGCCATGGCCAATAAACTTTTCAGGAACGGAATAAAAGTATATTTTTATAACGGTATGAGCCACGTAAAAGCAGCTCTATACGACGGCTGGGCGATAGTGGGATCGGCCAATTTCGACAAAATGAGCCTGTTTATAAACAATGAGATGAGCCTCGGCATAGACGACCCTGCCTTCGTAAAACAACTGGAAACGCGCCTGTTTGAAAAGGACTTCCAAGATTCCGAACTTATGACGGAAGAAATAGAAATGAACTGGGCCTGGAAGATAGTCGGCGCGCTGACAAACCAACTGTAATTATGGCAAGAAAACGTCTGAGCAAGAAGAAACAAATCCAATTTATCGCGGCCGTAATAATAACCGTGATATTGTATTTTATGCAATATCAACCGGTAGATAATCTCCCTCGCACCCAAGACACTACCGAGCCGATTGAAACGGGAACATTGCTATCTCCGAGTCTGCTTTCGGTATACGACGGCGATACTTTTAAAATAGATTTAAACTGCCAAGAAGAAGTCCTTTGCAAAAACATATCCGTAAGAGTGCGCGCAATAGACTGCCCCGAGATAAAAGGCAAAACTGAAAGGGAAAAACTACTGGCGCAAAAAGCAAAGAATTTTACCGAAAACTTTTTAAAAGACAAAACTATCGTTCTTGAAAACTGTGAACGCGACAAATATTTTCGTTTATTGTGCGACGTAAAAGCAGACAATAAAGACTTGGGCGAGAATTTGCTCCGAGCGGGGCTGGCCTATCCATACGACGGCGGAAGCAAAAAAGACCTATTTCAATAGATAAGTTTAATAGAAGAAATAAAACCCCGCCGTAAAAACGGCGGGGCGGTTAGTTGAGAGCCGAAGATTTTTTCTTCGGTAAATCTTTTTATAAAACCAAAACTCAACCTCCTAACCTGCACATATATTGGCGGCACAACCAATATAAGTTAACTCCTCTTTATCAAGAAGATTTGCAAGTAACAATTTTAATGGTAACATCGGCCGAACCTCCCCAATAGCATTCTTGACTTCGATCAAAGGTTCCGGCCTCCGACCAATATCTGCAATCAACATCTCGAGCACATTGTTCCTCCTTAGCGGTATAACTTTGGTAACAGATATAACCTTCAGATTTTCCCGAACAAATATTACTGGTCGAACATTTTGGATAAGGTATAGTAAATGTAGGTGGATATGAATCTTGAAACATACCGTTCCCAAACGATTCATAGATATAGCTTGTACCCTTGCACTCCAGATGTTGAACTATCAAAGATGAAACTGGAGCAATGGGACATTTCCCGTTCCAAGCACTCCAAGTTTTATTAGCACAGCAGGTCCTCTTTTCTGTGATATAACTGCACCCTTTGGCTGTATATTTATATTCTATTTTTCCAACCGAAGAACAACTCTCCGCATAAACCAAAACCGAAGCCGGAAGAAAACACAAAACCATAAAAAACATCTTCATAGAAACTTTTTTTATTAACATATCCATTCAATCTCCTCCTTTTTATATCCTATCTATGAAAAAAGACTCATAAAGCAATCTCGGAAAAATAAAAACATTTACAGTAATATGAGCTAGTGTTACAGAAGAAATTTATCAAAAAAAAAAAAACAGTCAAGCGTTTTTTGATTTTTCAAAAATGTTTTACAGAGTATATATTTATTCAATTCCCATACGCCTGCCAACGAAAAACGCGACCTCATATAAGGAATAAAAAAGCTTCTCTCGATTTTAAACAGGCTTTTTGATGTATATTTAAGGACTGAAACAGTATATTAGATATCAAGATATACCAATTAGCTTTAAATATGAGTGCTATTGCTAACGATAATTTAAAGTTTTATTTAGATATTGCATTGACAATTGCTAATTGATATAATGGATATATAAGTATACCAATTACTTTACACTTAAAGCAGTAAAACCGGAGAAACCAAACAATGGCAGAAACCAAAAAAAACACGACTCAGAATGAAGACGCGGCACTTAAAAATCTTAATGCCGTAGTCGAAAAAGTCAAAGCGGCGCAAAAAGAATACGCCAACTTTGACCAGCAATCCGTAGACAAGATATTCAGGGCGGCGGCGATGGCCGCAGCCAGAAACCGCATATATCTTGCCAAGCTCGCGGTTGCCGAAACGGGAATGGGGATAATGGAAGATAAAGTTATAAAGAACCATTTCGCTTCGGAATACATATATAACAGTTATAAAGACACTAAAACCTGCGGCGTGATAACGGACGATGACTCTTTCGGATACAAACAGATAGCCGAGCCTATCGGCATAATAGCGGGCGTAGTACCTACCACGAACCCGACCGCGACGGCCATTTTTAAATCCCTTTTGGCCTTAAAGACGAGAAACGGTATCGTATTTTCGCCGCATCCGCGCGCCAAGAAATGCACGATAGAAGCCGCCAGAATAGTACTCAACGCGGCGGTAGAAGCGGGCGCGCCCAAAAATATCATCGGCTGGATAGAAGAACCCACCATGCAGCTTTCCGATGCACTTATGCGCCACCCCGGCATTAACCTTATTTTGGCTACCGGCGGCCCCGGCATGGTGCACGCGGCTTACAGCTCCGGCAAACCTGCTATCGGCGTAGGCGCGGGCAATACTCCCGTAGTTATAGACGCCACAGCCGACATCAAAATGGCGGTAAGCTCGGTAATTATGAGCAAAACCTTTGATAACGGCGTAATCTGCGCCAGCGAGCAATCCGTAATAGTGGAAGCCCCCATTTATGACGCGGTAAAAGACGAATTCGTTTTAAGAGGCTGCTACTTCTTGACGAAGAAAGAAAAAGCCGCCGTGGGAAGCCTCATTATGCCCGACGGCCACAAATTAAACGCAGCAATAGTCGGGCAAAGCGCTTACAAAATAGCGCAGATGGCTGGCGTAAAAGTGCCGGAACATACCAAGATACTCATAGCGGAATGTTCGGTGGTGGGCGACGAGGAAATTTTCTCGCACGAAAAACTCTCCCCGATACTCGGTTTTTACAAATCCGACTCTTTTGAACACGCCGTAGATACGGCCGAAGCTCTTATTGAGCTGGGCGGCGCGGGGCATACTTCCGTTCTTTACACGGACGAAGCCAATAAGAAACACATTGAGCTTTTCCAAAAGACGATGCACACCGGCAGAACCCTTATCAATATGCCCTCTTCGCAGGGCGCCATTGGCGATGTTTACAACTTCAGGCTTGCGCCTTCTCTCACCTTGGGGTGCGGCTCTTGGGGCGGTAACTCCGTCAGCGAAAATATCGGAGTAAAACACCTTATGAACATTAAATCCGTTGCCGAAAGAAGAGAAAATATGTACTGGTACAAAGTACCCAAGAAAATCTACTTTAAGAGAGGCGCTTTGAAGCTCGCCCTTGAAGAACTTAAAGACAAGAAAAGAGCTTTCATCATTACCGACAAATCGATGGAAACCTTCGGTTATGTAGCTATGGTAAGAGATGTATTGGAAAACCTTGGCATGTCGATAAGGGTATTCAGCGCGGTAAAGCCCGATCCGGACTTGGCCACTATCCACGAAGCCTTGCACATTACCGATTCCTTCCAGCCCGATTTGATTATCGCGTTGGGCGGCGGATCGCCTATGGACGCGGGCAAAATGATTTGGCTCATGTACGAAAACCCGAATATGAGCTTTGACGACATCGCCGCACGCTTTATGGATATAAGAAAGAGAATTTATCCTCTGCCGGAGCTCGGCAAAAAAGCCGTGATGGTGGCAATTCCAACCACTTCCGGCACCGGTTCGGAGGTAACTCCCTTTACGATTATCACCGACGAAAGAACCAATACCAAATACGCCATTACGGACTATGCCTTAACGCCGGATATGGCCATCGTCGATCCTGAATTCGTAATGAATATGCCCAAATCCCTGACGGCTTTTTCGGGCTTGGACGTATTGGTACACGCGATAGAATCTTATACTTCCATATTCTCCACGAACTTCACCGAAGGCCAGGCTTTGGAAGCTTTAAGGCTTGTGTTTAAATATCTTAAAGTATCCTATGACGAAGGCGCGCAGAACCCCAATGCCCGCGAGAAAATGCACTATGCCGCTACGATAGCCGGTATGTCATTTGCAAACGCGTTTTTGGGATTGTGCCACTCCATGGCGCACAAACTGGGCGGTATCTTCCACGTTCCGCACGGCTTGGCCAATGCCTTGCTTATCAGCTACGTAATAGAGTTCAACGCCACGGAAAAACCGACGAAACAAGGCTTGTTCCCGCAGTATAAGTATCCTTTCGTCAAAGGACGCTACGCCAAGATAGCCCACTTCTTAGGGTTGGATAGCTCCAAAGACGACAAGGGCCAGAAAGTCGACAAACTCGTACTTGAGATCGAAAAACTCAAAAGAGGGCTTAATATCCCGACTTCCATCAAAGAGTACGGCATACCCGAATCCGACTTCTTGGCGAAACTCGACGAAATGTCGGAACTCGCGTTCGACGATCAATGCACGGGCGGAAACGCCAGATATCCTTTAGTAAGCGAAATCAAAGAATTGTTCTTAAAGGCTTACTACGGGGAAGAATTGGTCGCTCAGAAAAAAGCGAAAGCCGCAAAGAAATAAATATCAAAGAGGCCGCCGTCCAAAAGCGGCGGCCTCTTCTCTAAAGACGTAAAGAAAAACACATCAAAACAATGAACAAATCCGAAAAACAAAACGCCGGCAATATCCAAGCGGTTAAGCGTATGCCTCAATATTTGAGGCTGTTTAACGATATGTTCCGCTACGGCAGGCAGTATATATCCTCAGTGGAGATAGCATCAAAACTAAGCCTGAAACCGATTTCCGTAAAAAAGGATATGCTGCTGGCCAAAGCGCCCGGCAAAACAAGGCTCGGATATAATGTAAAAGGCAGCATAGCCGCCATACAGCAATTCTTGGGCTGGCAGAAGGAAAGGGACGTATGCCTTGTGGGATACGGTAAACTGGGCTCGGCTTTGTTCCACTACGAAGGCTTTAAAAAACACGGCTTTAATATGGTGGCGGCTTTCGATACCGACATAACCAAAGCCGATAACAAAAACATACTGCATATAGAGCACTTGGCATCTTATGTCCAGACTCACAAAATCACCACCGCCATAATATCCGTACCCGCTTACGCGGCGCAGGGCGTGGCAGATACTTTAGTCGGCGCGGGAATAAAGGCTATTTGGAACTTCTCGCCTGCCGATATAAAAGTTCCACCTCACATAGCGCTGCAAAACGAGGACCTCAGCATAGGCTTGGCATTGCTTTGCCTGAAACTTAAAAATTAACCCGCAAACACTAAAATTTTATCGATGGAACCGCCTTGGCAAGAGCATTTTATCCGCTTTTTCCGATACTTCCAATATGGTAAAATATGTATATGACAAAAAGAAATTACTCCGAACACTTTAAAATGGAAGTGCTGGAAGAAATCTGTTCAATGTTCTATAAAGGCACATTGGAAAAGGACATCAACCACCTTCCGTGGAATATTATCCCCAAAGGCAGCGAAGCGGCGTTCCGCTGTTGCGTATATAAGGAACGCGCAATATTGAAACTTCGCGCTTTGGCCGCTTTCGGCTATTCCGTCAATGAAGTCGACGAAGCCATTCCTTTAAACGAATATGTCGGGCAGAATAACCCTCAGTTTGACCATAAAAGCAATAAACTGCTGACAGTTTTGGAAAGCGCCTGCTCGGCCTGCGTAAAAAGCAGATATATGGTAAGCGAACTTTGCCAAGGCTGTCTGGCCAGAAAGTGCGAAAACGCCTGCTTCTTCAACGCAGTTACGGTAAGCAACCATAAGGCGCATATCGACCAAGACAAATGCAAAAGCTGCGGCAAATGCAAAGACGCCTGCCCTTACGGCGCCATACTCAAACTAACGGTACCGTGCGAAGAATCCTGCCCCGTAAACGCCATAAAGAAGAACGAAAAGGGCATAGCGAAGATAGACCACTCTTTATGCATCAGCTGCGGCAACTGTATGAAGAACTGCCCATTCGGCGCGATTATGGAGCGCAGCCAAATTTTAGACGTACTGAAACAAACCAAAGCGGGCAAACCTTTGGTGGCTATGGTAGCGCCTTCGATAGCGGGTCAGTTCGGCATATCGGTAGGCCAGCTCGCCACCGCTATTAAAGAACTGGGCTTTACCCACGTATACGAAGTAGCCCTCGGCGCAGATATTACGGCCCAAAAAGAGGCGGCGGAATTTATAGAAAAAGTGGTAGACGAAAAACGCCCCTTTATGACGACTTCCTGCTGCCACGCCTATACACGTTTAGCCAAGAAGCATATTCCAGAATTGCTGCCGTATATTTCCTCAACCGGTACGCCTATGCACTATACGGCCCAGCTGGCAAAGAAAGAGATACCCGAGGCTATAACGGTATTTGTCGGGCCTTGTCTTTCCAAACGCAAAGAAGCCCAAACCGACGAATATGTCGATTATGTAATAAGCTACGAAGAGCTTAAAGCAATGATCTTCGGCAAAGGTATAAATCTTGAAGATTGCCCCGAAACCGAATTCGACCGCAAAGCTACGGTAGAGGCTTTAAAATTCGGCATAACGGGCGGCGTCGCACAGACCGTAAAGAAAGCCGCGGGCGATTACGCCTCCTTGATCAAAGAGGAGGTTATAGCAGGCATAGACAGGAAAAACATCTTTAAACTAAAAGCCTATGCCAAGACGGGCAAATCCGCGGGCAATTTAGTGGAAGTGATGTGCTGCCCCGGCGGATGCGTCGGCGGGTGCTCAACGATAAAACCCATAAAAGAAGCCAGAGAGCAAGAAGAAGCCTACGCCGAAAAAGCGGGCGTGGACAGCTTCCAAGTGAAGGCTTCGGAATAAAAATATATAAACGCAAAAAACCGGTGCTAAAAAGCACCGGTTTTTTTATTGCATAATTGATATTTAGACGGAAGATTGTTGCGGCATTAAAAACTTTAATTGCTTCTTTAAGGATAATTCCCCCGCCTAAAAACCTGCCAGATACTATCCCGCCAAGCGTTTTTGGCAAGCACAAAACATACTTGCCAACAATTATTATTTAATGCCTTGCTACGCGCCGTAAGCGGACTGTATCGCGCTTATCGCGTTTAAAGCGCGAGGATAGCCTATATAGGGCAGAAGCTGGGTAACGCTGTCTATCAAAAGCGCGCGGCTATTGCCAATATTTTTATTCCCGCCCGCATGAGCCTTGGCTTGCGGATCCGCGCCCCCCATTGATACCAAAACGACGAAAGTAAGAAGTTCCCTCGTCTTTATATCCAATATGCCTCTGCTATAATAATCGCCGAAACAATTGGCCGAAAGATAATCCTGTATATGCTTTAGATCCGCGGGGGCGTTTTGGCGCATAACGTCGATATGTTCGGAACCGAAAATATCTTTCTGCGCTTTAAGACCTTGCTCAAACCTCGTATCTTCATTTACTACACCTGCTTTCGCCAAGGGCAGCTTTATTCCGCTCTGCGCGAAAATTTTATCGGTAAGGATAAGAAAATCGTATATCTTCGCCATACCCGCATAAGGAACGGCTTGATATAAACTTTCTTTTATTTCCTCGGGCTTTACGCCCGCTTTCAGAGCTTCCCTTAACAGCGTTTCGTAAGAGCCAAAGCCCTGCGCCGCGGCATTACCCGCCAAGAGGACGAGATACCTGGTCCTTTTATCCAAAGCGCCGTGCGGCTTTACGTCCCGCTCCACAAAATTCCCCCACACTTGCATAATCTCATCGGATTTAATTTCCTCGTTTGTCATATACGGATATTCCTCTCTCTTATGTGCCGTAAAAAATACCGCGGCCGCTATTAAAAGCAGCGCCAATAAAAGTATTACGCCTTTCCTCATTTATATTCCCCGTCGGATACAGGCTCAAGCCACTGCGCCTTGTTGTTTGGGACATTGGTTTCCAAGGATATATGCGTAAACCAACTCTGCGGCGCGGCACCGTGCCAATGCTCTACATCTGGCGATATTCTTACTACATCGCCTTTATGAAGAACGCGTATTTCCTTGCCGCGTTCCTGATAGCGCCCTTCACCCGCCAAAACAAGCAGTATCTGCCCGCCGCTGTGTTTATGCCAATTAGTGCGGGCGCCAGGCTCGAAAGTAACATTGCCTATCGGCGCATTAAACTCCGCGTCGCCTTGGCTGAGCATATTAAGATATGTCTTACCGGTAAAGAATTTGCCGTAAGGGTTTTCCTCCCCAATGGCAAATATCGTATCTATATTTTTATCTTTCATTGTTTTATTCTCCGTCATTTTCCCAAGTATAAATCCGCATATCAAACCCGCCGACAATACGGCGGCCAATTTCTTTTTACACATTGCTTCACACTCCTATTTAAAATCTATATAAAGTATAAACTATGGAGTTAACTTCAAGTCAAGAGCCAATGAGGGCATTAAGAAGCCTTGCTATTTTTTACGGTCAAGAGTTTTTACCCAAACTACAAAAAATCCGCGCTTTATTTTTGTAAAGCGCGGATAAATATTTTGCGGTATATTACTCTAATCGGCGTCTATGCGGACTATCGCTTTTTGCAAAGCGTCGCGCCAATAGGGGATTTTTATGCCGAACTCCCTTTTGATTTTGGCTTTGCTAAGCACCGAATAATGCGGGCGCTGCGCGGAAGCGGGGTATTCCTGCGATTCTATCGGCAGGACTTCGCATTTAAGTTTTTTAAGGCTGACGATTTCCCTCGCAAATCCGTACCAAGAACATACGCCTTCGTTGGAATAATTGTATATTTTCTTTACGCCGTTTTTTACCACCGGCACCATCCCTTCTACGATCGCGGCCAAATCGCCGGCATAAGTAGGCGAGCCGATTTGATCGTATATTACCTTGATTTCATCTTGCTTCTTGGCAAGCGAGATTATCGTCTTAACAAAGTTAGTGCCGAACTCGCTGTAAAGCCAGGAGGTCCTCAAGACTATACACTGCGGCGCGTTTTTCAGGACGAACAACTCCCCCTCAAGTTTAGTTTGTCCGTATACAGACAGAGGGTGCGGTTTGTCGTTTTCGGTATAAGGTTTGAAGTTGTTGCCGTCAAAGATAAAATCCGTGGACATTTGTATCATACCCAAGTTGTACTTCGCCGCCGCCATCGCCAAATTGCGAGCGCCAAAAGCGTTTACCGCATAGGCTTGATCCATATTTTTTTCGGCGGAATCAACCGCGGTATACCCCGCGGCGTTTATTATGGTGGAGATATTATTTTCCCGCACAATTTTGTCTACGCTGTCATAGACGGTTATATCAAGCTCTTCTATATCGGTATAAATAACTTTGTCCGCAGGAAAAACTTTCTTTAAAGACTGCCCCATCTGTCCTTTTGCGCCGGTAACCAAAATCATATCTTCACCTCGTATATTTCTTTAATGTCCTAACATAAAATACATTATTATTTAATTTTTAGCAATCTCATTTTACAGTTCGGGCACCTAAAACGTATAGAAGCCCTAATTTATTGCATATTTTTATATTTACCGTCGGGCAATATATTCGTTTCAAAAGGGGCTATGCTATCGGCGGGCTGAAACGCTTAATTATCAAACCCATAATTGTTAAAATATTATTATGAAAATAAAAAATCTTATTCCTATTATTACGGCTTTGGCCGTTTTCGTATATCCCAGCGCCGCCGCGGCGCAGGATACGATAAAGAAAGATACTGTCCTCTCGCTTGAGGATTGTATCGACATCACTTTAAAAAATAATCCGACGATTTCCTCCTCTTTCGCATCGCAGGAAGCACAGCGAAATAGGCTCTCACAGACGAAATCGTCTTATCTGCCGCAAATAGACGCAAGCGCCAATTACAGCAGAAGCGACTCCGAATCGGCAACGGGCTGGAACGGTGCTCAGGACGGATATTCTTCCTCCATCAACGCCAAGCAACTTATTTACGACTTTGGCAAGACGGGCCTTTCCTCCGCGATACAGGAAAATTCCTATTATTCCGCCGTCGCCGATACCAGAAATTTAATAATCAATACCATATACGAACTAAAAAAAGCCTACTATGATACCCTGCTCGCCAGAGAAAGCAAACACGTGTACGAGCAATCGGTCGAACAATATCAGGAGCAGCTTAAAAGAGCGCAGGCCTATTATCAGGTGGGAACAAGACCAAAAATCGACGTTACCACCGCACAGGTAAACTTAAACAACGCGAAACTCAATTTAATACAGGCCGAGAACTCCTTAAAAAAGTCTTACCATGTACTGTTAAACGTTATGGGTATTTATGATCCTGCGCCGCAGTTCTCGCTCCAGATGAACAATACCCTTCCTGAGTTTACCCTCACGGAAGAAGAAGCCCTTGATACCGCGATGAAAAACAGACAGGATTTGCTGGGCTATAAACTAAAATTGGAAAGCGCAAGGCAGAATATAAAACTATCCAGAACAGGTTACGCGCCCAGCATAAACGCCACCGGCTCTTACGGGTGGAGCGGAGGAGATTTCCCCCTCTACGACAGATGGAGCATCGGCGCGGGCGTATCAATACCGATATTCTCGGGCTTAAGCACCTATAACAGCGTAAAAGAAGCGCAAAACAATATGCTCAGCGCTTACTACAATTTGACTTCCGCCGAACAGGATATTTTGTTGGAAATAAAAGAGGCTTACCTTAACGTGCAGGACTCTAAATCCAAAATACCGGTGGCGGAAATAACCCGCACCCAAGCGCAGGAAAACTACGAACTGGCCGTAGGCCGCTACAAAGTGGGCGTGGGCAACTACATAGAAGTTAAAGATGCGGAAACTACTTTAAGCGACGCGAAACTCGCTTATATACAAGCCGTTTTCGACTATACTTTGTCGATCGCGGCGCTTAATAAAGCTATGGGGATTATATAACTATGAGAAAGAAAAAGAAAACTTGGAAAATAATATTGGCCGTATTCATAATAGCGGCCGCGATAGGACTATATTTCAAATTAACCGCCGGGCCAAAAACCGATTTTTACGCGACGGAATTTGTCAAACGGGCAAGAATAGTCGAGCAGGTAGAAGCATCCGGCACGATTAACCCTACCACCGAAACCAGCGTAGGTACGCAGGTATCGGGCAAAATACAGGAAATACTGGTCGACTTTAACTCCATAGTGAAAGAAGGCGACCTTATGGCAGTTATTGATCCTTCCACCTACGAGTCCGCGGTAGTTCAACAGGAAGCCAATGTCCTTAAAGTGGAAAGCGAATTTAAAAATCAGGAAAGGAACTATAACCGCTACAAACAGCTCTATAAGCAGGAACTCGTCGCCAAAAGCGAACTTGACGACGCCGAAACGGCTTACCTCCAGGCCAAAGCGCAGGTAATACAGGCGCAAGCCTCTTTGGACAAAGCCAAAATCGACTTGGGCTATACCCAAATAGTTTCGCCGGTAAACGGAATTGTTATTTCCAAAGAAGTCGAACTCGGCCAAACGGTGGCGGCAAGCTTCAGCACTCCTACGCTTTTCTCCGTAGCGGAAGACTTAACCAAAATGCAAATAGAAGTAAACATATCGGAAGCCGATATCAGCAAAATAGCCGAAGGTCAAGACGTTAATTTTACCGTCGACGCCTATCCCACAACGACTTTCAAAGGCAAAGTAATACAGGTTAGAAACTCCCCTTTAACGACATCAAACGTCGTAACTTATACCGTGGTGGTATCGGTCGATAACAGCGATCTTAAATTAAAACCAGGCATGACGGCCAACGCCTCCATAATAACAGCGATAAGGGAAGACGCTTTAAGCGTATCGAACCAATCGCTGAGATTCGTACCGCCTGACAATGCCATCATAAAAAATACCTCCCCAGAAGGTAAAAAAGCCTATAAGGGGCAAGGGGTTTGGATTCAAGACAAAAATACCGGCGAGATAGAACGCATAGAAGTCACTACCGGTATAACCAACGGAAGCAGGACGGAAATACTAAGTGACAATCTGCCCGAAAATACCGAAATCGTCACCAGCGCATTGCTCCAGAGTAAAACCAACAATAACCGCAGGAGAATGGGGCCCCCCGGCTTTTAACGCGGGCGGAGGATAAGACAATGTCCTTAATCAAAGTAGAACATATATACAAAACTTATAATCTTGGCGATATTCCGCTGCAAGTGCTAAAAGACGTCAATCTGACCATAGAGCACGGAGAGTTTGTCGCGATAATGGGCCCGAGCGGAAGCGGGAAAAGTACTTTTATGAATATGCTGGGCTGTTTAGACAAACCCACCAGCGGCAAATATTATTTGGACGGACTGGATATAACCAAATCCAGCTTAACCGAACTGGCCGACATAAGATGCCGCAAAATAGGTTTTGTGTTTCAGGGATTTAATTTACTTTCCAGAACTACGGCTATAGAAAATGTAGAGCTGCCGATGATTTACGCCAGAATACCAGCACATGAGCGAAAAGAAAAAGCGATAAAGGCTTTAAAAGCCGTCGGGTTGGGCAACAGGCTGGAACATATGCCCAATCAACTCTCCGGCGGGCAGCAGCAGCGCGTAGCCATAGCAAGAGCGATAGTAAACGACGCGCCGATAATCTTCGCCGACGAGCCTACCGGGAACCTGGACACGAAAACCAGTATAGAAGTCATGTGCAGTTTCGCAAAACTCAACAGCGAACAGAATAAAACCATAATTTTGGTAACGCACGAACAGGACATCGCCGATTATGCCAAACGTATTATCCGCTTTAAGGACGGAGAATTGGTAAGCGACGAACAAAACAATCACAGGACGGTAGTTCAATGATAGATATTTTCACCATCTTTAAAATAGCCGTTAAAGCGATATGGACAAACAAACTGCGCTCCGTGCTGACCAGTTTGGGCATAATTATCGGCGTAGCGGCGGTAATCGTAATGTTAGCGGTAGGCGAAGGCGCGAAAAAAAGGATTTCCGACCAAATGTCCAGTATGGGCAGTAATCTGCTTATGATACGATCAGGCTCGGTAACTTCCAGCGGGGCCAGAACGGGACATGGCTCCAAACCCACTTTAACTTTAAACGACGCTTACGCCATAGAAAAAAATTCTCTGCACGTAAATCAAGTAGCGGCTACCGTCAACGGTACGGGCCAAATAGTATACGGCAACCAAAACTGGGCTACGCAAGTACAAGGTACAACTCCGTCTTTATTTTATATACGTTCTTGGGAAGTGGATAACGGCTCCCTATTTACCGACGAAGACGTACGCCAGGCCGCAAGCGTGGTAATACTTGGCGAAACGGTGGTGGAAAATCTTTTTGGAGTAGTCGATCCAATAGGCAAAAACGTCAGAATAAACAATATGCCTTTTAAAGTTGTAGGCGTACTGAAATCAATGGGGCAATCGGCCTACGGTACCGACCAAGACGATACCGTAATAGTCCCTGTAAGCACTGCGTCTAAAAAACTGTTCGGCTCGGAATTCCCGGGCACGGTAAGAAACATTATGGTGCAGGCCAACTCCACCGAGGAGCTTGACGCCGCGGAGGAGGAGATAACCCTTCTCCTGCGGCAACGCCATAATATTACCGGTAAAAAAGAGGACGATTTTATTATCCGCAATCTTACGCAAATGATGGAAAGCGCCATGGAAGCCAGCCAAACATTTTCCGTACTGTTGGCGGCAATAGCGTCGATATCTCTGCTGGTTGGCGGTATAGGCATTATGAACATTATGCTCGTATCCGTAACGGAAAGGACCAGAGAAATCGGCATACGTATGGCTATAGGCGCAAAAGCTTGGGATATAAGGCTGCAGTTTTTGGTGGAAGCCTTGGTCCTCTCTCTAACGGGCGGGCTTTTGGGTATAGCTTTGGGCATATCTGTTGCAATGGGGATAAAAACTTTCGCTCCTGACTTTCTGCCGATAGGGATAACCCTTTTCCCGATGGTAATATCGTTTGTATTTTCCGGTTTGGTGGGTATATGTTTCGGATTTTTCCCCGCCTATAAAGCCTCTACTCTCAACCCGATAGACGCGCTTAGATTTGAATAGAAGCCAAACAATTACAAAGCCGTAAAAAAACCCGCGGGCTCAATACCGCGGGTTTTAATTTATCCAATTAAACGAAATACTGTTTTACTGTGCCGATACGCCCGCCAAGAAATCCGCTTTAGCGAAATCGTCTGCGGCTTTCTCCTGCATGCCAAGCTTCTCGTAGCAGACTCCTCTCATATAGAAAATTCCCTGTACGGGGCGCAGATCCAACGCTTTGCTGTATTGCTCGATGGCGGCGTTATAATTCTCCGTAGAATAATATATTCCCCCCAAAGAATTTAAAGCCGCTACATTGTTTGGATAAAGTTCCAAAGATTTTAATAAGGCCTCCCGGCCCTCTTTATATTCGCCCTTGGCGGCATAAGCCGCACCCAAGGCGGAGTAAAGCTCGGGCACGTTTTTATCGGCTTCCAATACCAAGTTGAAATCAGCTATTGCATTATCATATTCGCCCACGGAGTAAAAAAGCGAACCGCGCGACAAATACGCCTGCGCGTTTGTCGGATCTTCCGCAATGGCCTTGTTTAAATACTTAAGAGCTTTCTGTGCTCGTCCGATTTTATGATACATCTCTCCCTTGGCCAAATACTCCGTACTTTTATCTACGGGTACACCCGCACAAGCGCCAAAAACCAAACAGCTTAAAATAAACATCGCAAACTTCTTCATCGAAATCACCCTCCTTAACGGATTAAGATAAATTTAGCATAATTTTATTCTTTTTTAAATATTTGCCTTAAATGTTAAAATATAAGAGTGAACAATATACTGCTTATTTGCCCGGATACTCCGGAACGGACACTCGCGCTTACGCCAGCTTTAAGCATACTTAAGCGTAATTTCCCACGCGCGCAAATAAGCGTTATATCGGCTTATCCTTGGCTGTTTAAAAACAATTCGGCCGTATTCAAGACGAGGCCTCTTATCGGGGCAGGGAAACTTTACAACCTTCTCAAAGAAGAAAAATACGACCTTCTAATCTTAACAAAACCTATTTTTAAATACGCTTTTACGGCATTTATGGCCGGCATAAAAAGACGTATTATGCCCTATTCCCCGCTTAGCGCGCTTTTTGGCGGCACGTCGGTAAAGACCGACGGCAAAAACAAAGCGCAAGACATAAATATCGCCCTGCTTAAACCTTTGTTTATTTACTTTTTCCCCGCGAAAAGCCAATTGTTTATAGACAAAGCGGAAGACAATGCCGCGCTGGACCTGCTTAAAGAGGCAGGTATTTCCCCTAAAGAGAAATTCGTCTGTATGTTCCCCGGCGCAAGTGCGCCGCACCTAAACTGCGGCAAAGAATTTTACGCTAAACTAAACGACAAAACGGCGCTTAAACATAAAGAGCTTAAAGTACTTTTAGTAGCGGCTGATAAACAATCTTCCCATACGGTAAACGAGATTTTTTGGCTCTGCATAAAGAAACCCGCCGTAATAAGAACCGCACCCGATATAGCGGTTTTAAGCGCGATAATAGCCAGGAGCGAGGGCATTATCGGCGGCTGCGGGCTGCCCGCGCATTTGGCCGCGGCTTTAGGCAAAAAAGCCATAGTATTCGCTCCGTTAAAAGCGGAAGAATTTTTAGATATGCCCGCGCCCGTATCGGCTTTAATAAAGCCCAAAGAACAGCAATGCGAGAGTAGCTGCCTCGGCGATTGCCGAGCCTTCTGCCTTAAGGAAATATCTCTTACGCAGACTTGCGAGGTTTTTGATACAATATTCGCACAAAAGAGCAAAAAGAACAAGGGGATTTTTAATGAAGAGAGAACTGTCGGTCTTTTTAATAACAAAACAAGAAGGAAAAAATCTTAGAACATGCCTGCAAAGCGTTAAGGAAATAGCTGATGAGATTATTATCCTGGACAGCGGCAGCACCGACCAAACTCTTGCCATAGCCAAAGAGTTCGGCGCTAAAACGGCATTTAAGGAATTTACTTCTTTCACCGAACAGAAAAACGCCGCTTTGGAAATGTGCTCAAAACCTTGGGCGCTCAGCTTGGACGCCGACGAATATCTCACCCCGGCTCTGCTTGAGGAAATAAAAGAACTTTTAAACTCCAAGGATATGGACCTGTGCCAAGGTTATTATCTTAAACGATCCAACGTGTTTTTGGGAAGAGAAATGAAACACGGCGGAGTGCATAACGAAAAAATTTTAAGGCTGGTAAAAACCGGCTCCGCCCGCTACGTCGGCGGACGAGTGCACGAAGTTCTGCAAACGCAAGGCAAAACGGGCGAACTTGAAAATGTGTTTATGCACAATACCTACACTTCGATAGAACAATACTTCGGCAAGTTTAACAGATACACCTCTTTGGCAGCGCAGACTATGGCCGAACGCGGAAAGAAATTTAAGGCCGTTCAACTTATAAGGCCGCCGCTGGAATTTTTTAAAATATACATTCTTAAACTGGGCTTCTTGGACGGTATACAAGGTTTTCTGTGGGCTTTGTTCAGCAGTTTCTATCCCGCCGTTAAATACGCCAAACTTTGGGAAATATACAAAAATAAATAGATTGAACGCTAAAGCCGTTTTCGGGGGAAAACAACGCTTTTTCGCGCTGCGGCTTTCGCGCCTATTTGAAGAGAAACTAATAATTTGCTATTATATACTTATAGCCGTCACGACTATTCCTACGACGGCAATATGCAAAAAGATACAGACAAAACCCTAAAAGAAAATTTCCTAAAAACCTTGCAGGAAGCTAACACCATAGCCGAAGCGTTGGAGCTTTCCGCTTTTCCCAAAAATATGCTTTGTTCGGCTTTGGCAGAAGATAAAAGTTTCCTTAAAGCCTTTGACAAAATCATCAATCTTAAACTTGAAATCGCGCTTATAGAAGCGGCGCTCAAATCCAAGACCGCGGGCATTTTGTGCTTTTCCCTGACGAACCGCCTGCCAAAAAAATACAACAAATCACCCAAAGAAAGCCCCAAAAGAACCGAGGCTCCCAGCAAAATAATTTATGAAAACGACAAACAGATTTAAAGTAGGCCGGATATTCAGGGAAAACTATACCGCCCGCGAGCAGACGGTAGTCAATATCGGCGGGGCGCGCTCGGGCAAAAGCTACGCCATGGCCCAGCTGCTGATAATGCGGGCTTTAAACCGCGCCTGCCTCATAGCCATAACAAGAAAGACCATGCCCGCCCTTAAAATGACGGCCTTTCGCCTTATAATGGAACTGCTCGGCAAATACGGCCTTTTTGAAAGCGGGAAACTTAACAAGACGGAAAATTTTTATCTGCTGGGCAACAGCAGAATACAGTTCTTTTCGCTCGACGACCCAGAGAAAATAAAATCCTCCGAATTTAATTATATCTGGATGGAAGAAGCGACGGAATTTACCTATCAGGATTATCTTATTCTGCTCACCCGCCTTTCCGCAGCCAAAGAAGCTGATATGATAAACCAAATATTCCTTACCCTCAACCCTACCGACGCCAACAGCTGGATAGCCAAAAAGCTGATAAACCGCAAAGGCATAAAAGTCATACGCAGCAGTTACAGGGATAATCCTTTCCTCTCCAAGGAATATGTAGATACTCTTCTTTCCCTCAAGGATTACGATAAGAACGCCTATGAAGTCTACGCCTTGGGCAACTGGGGAAAAAGCGACAAAATAATATATTCCCGCTGGCGCAGCGTAGAGGAGCCTTTTAGCAACCCGCAAGAGATTATTTGGGGTTTGGATTTCGGGTTTAACAATCCTTCGGCTTTGGTGAAAGTGGGGATAAAAGACGGCGCTTTCTGCGCGGAAGAAAAACTATACCGCGCCGCCCTGACAAACGACGCTCTGATAGAGGAATTAAAGAATATAATCCCGCCAGAAGAGCGCGGGCAAACGATATACGCCGACGCCGCCGAGCCCGCCCGCATAGAAGCGATATACCGCGCGGGTTTTAACATAAAAGCGGCCGACAAGAATATTCTTAACGGGATAATGGCGGTAAAAAGCTGCGGGGAATTGCTGATAACAAAGAGTTCCTGCAATCTTATCAGGGAAATAGAATCTTACAGCTGGAAAACCGACCTAAACGGCAATATTTTAGAAGAGCCGCTAAAATTTAACGACCACGCCCTAGACGCCCTGCGCTACGCGATATACAGCTATAAAAAAGAAATACAAAACTCGCCTGAGCCTTCCCTGACTTTCTTTTGAAATTACGCCCCCGTAAAAAACGGGGGCGTTTTACCAATAAAGACTTTTTGATATTTTTTGATAAAAATTGCACAAAGTTTTACTCTTTCTTAAAAGTCAGCTTAATTACAAATAACAAATAGGCCGCGCCCAAAGCCAATACCGCCGCGGCCGCGCTCTGCGATGCAAATAAATCCGAAGCCGCGCCCATAATCGGCGGGAATATCATTCCCCCTACAAGCCCCATTATCATCAGTCCGGAAACCTCATTTTGTTTGCCCGGCGCGCTTAATATCGCGCGGGAAAATATTATCGGGAAAATATTGGCATTGCCCAAACCTATCATAGCCACGCACAAATATATCAAAGCCTTAGACGGCGCCGCCAAAAGCCCCAGACAAGCCGAGAATATCAAAAGCACGCTCACGGCAAATATCACGCCGTTGTTTATCTTGGCAAGCAGAAAAGAGCCCGCAAAACAGCCTATTGTACGAAAGAGGAAATAAATACTCGCCCCTGCGGAAGCGGCCGTAAGGTCCCACCCCAGCCTTTCAATAAGGATTTTAGGGGCGGTCAAATTAGTGCCGACGTCTATGCCGACATGGCATATTATCCCTATGAAAAACAAAAGCACCGTCCTTTCGCCCAGCAGAGCGAAACTTTCCCTAAAGCCGGAGTTTTTGCTTACGCTCTGCGTTTCTTTTACTTCCGTCTTAGCCAAGGCGATTAAGGCGAGCAGGCCTTCCAGCGCGAATATCGGGAATAACAACTTCCAGTTGTCAAAACGCAAAGCGGCCCACGCCGCTATAATCGGCGCGATAAACGAGGCTATCGCCTTAACGAACTGCCCAAAAGTCATAAAGCTGGCCAGCTTATCGCCGCTGACGATGTTCGACACCAAAGGATTAAGCGAAACCTGCATCAAAGTATTGCCTATTCCCAAAAGCGACAATGCCGCCAACATAAACGCAAGATTATAATGCACAAAAGGCAAAATCAAGGCTATTAAAGTAACCGCCAAGCTGATAAGCACCGTCTTGCGCCGCCCTATCTTATTCATCAAAATGCCCGTAGGAACAGAAAAGACCAAAAACCAGAAGAACACCATCGACGGCAGCAATCCCGCCATAGTATGCGAAAGATTAAAATCTTTCTGTACGTAATTGCTGACTATGCCCGTCATATCCACAAAACCCATCGCGAAAAACGCCAGCATTACCGGTATCAATTTGAAAATAAACGAAGATTTATTACTGTCGGTCATAAAAATTGTTTCCTCTCATATTTCGGCCACGCGCCGCTGCGCGTGCAGACATAAGCCGACACTTCCACCGCCAGCTTATGCGCTTGCTCTACATTCATTCCGCTTAAAATGCCATATACGAAAGCGCCCGAAAACGAATCGCCCGCACCCACCGTATCCACCACTTTAACCTGCGGAGTGTCCACGCGTGATACCCCGCCGTGCCAATATACCTCGCTGTATTTCGCACCCGCGGTAAGTATCAGATATCTAAGATTGTATTCCTTAAGCAAAGCGCGGCATATTTGCGCACCGTCGCCTTTTAGAGCGAGAAGCCGCTTCAATATTAAAAGTTCCTCGTCGTTTATTTTAAAGACATTTGCTTTGCCGATCAATCTCTTTACCAGTTCGGCGTTATAATAATTTCCCCGTAAATTAATGTCGTAAAAACGGAGAGCCTCCTTTGGACAACGGCTTAAAAGTTCAATTACGCTCTTTGCGCTTTCTTCACTTCTGGAAGCCAAAGTGCCGTAACAGATTGCCTCCGCCTCGGCTACGGAAGCCAAGGCTTCTTGTGTCAAAGGAATATGATCCCAAGCCACATTTTCGGTAATATCGTAAGATGGTACGCCCTTATCGTCAAGTTTGACCAAAACCGTACCCGTGGGATAATCCAAGCGCGCTATACAATGCTCTATTCCGTTTTTTGCAAGCTCCGCAAGGATTTCACTGCCCAGAGTGTCGCCCCCGACCGCACTTACCGCGCAACCACGCGCGCCAAGCCTTGCGGCGTGATAGACGAAATTTATCGGCGCGCCGCCAGCTCTTTTGCCTTCGGGAAGCATATCCCACAAAAGTTCGCCTATGCCTACTACTTTGGGCCCGTCTTTTATCTTCGCCATAAAACCTCTTTTGTTTTAAACTATTTTAATTTTAACAAATAGCGCCAAGATAAACAGCATAAATAAAAAGCCTCGGCGTTCAACCGAGGCTTTGATAAAACGGGAAGATTTATTCTTCCGTCTCTTTAAGCATAGCAAACAATTCCTTCTGACGCTTTGTCAGTATATTGGGATTGTTTATCATAAGCTGTACATACATATCGCCATTCTTGCCCAAGCCTTTTCCGCTCAGCTTCAGCTTGCGCCCGCTGTGCGAGCCGGCTGGCACCTTGATTTTTACCAAGCTGTCATCGGGCATACGTACCGAAACATTCCCGCCCAAAGCGGCGGTCCACGGCATAATGTCTATAACTTTATATATGTCTTTCCCGTCCAGCCTGAAATGAGCGTTAGGCGCAATTTTAACGTTTACGTACAAATCGCCGCTGCCTCTGGGGCCGGGATTTCCCAAACCTTTAAGTTTTATTTTGGCGCCGTCCGCTATTTTTGCGGGGAATTTAACTTGCACGTTCCTTCCGTTTGGAAGAGTAAGATTTACAAGACCGCCGCGGTAAGCCTCGGCCAAATCAAGCGATAAATTGGCTTCGCTGTCGCCGCTCTCCGCTTGCTGTGCGGAAGCCCCGCCAAAACCAGCAAACGGGTTGGCGGAAGCAGACGATCGTCTGCCCCTGCCAGAAAAGCCTCCCATTCCGCCGAAAATCTGCTGAAAGAAATCGCTGAAGTCCGAGGCGTTAAACCCGCCCGTCCCGTTAAAATGTACTCCGCCGCCGCCAAACGGGTTGCCGCCGGAATATTGATAATACTGCGCGCCGCCCGCGCCGGAAGAACCGTAAGAAGAACTGCCGCGCCCGGTAGACGCCCCGCCGCCGCGCGCGTAATTTTGGTATCCGCCGCTGCCGACTTGATCGTAAATGGCGCGTTTTTGCTTATCGGAAAGAACTTCGTAGGCCTCGTTAATGTCTTTAAACTTCTCGGTCATTGCGGCCTTTTCACTCTCAGGGTGCATATCGGGGTGATATTTGCGGGCCTGAGTTTTAAAAGCCTTTTTAATGTCGGCTTCGCTTGCGTTTTTGCCGACGCCCAATATCTTATAATAGTCTTTGTATTCTGACATATATTCCCCCCTTCCTTATGAAATCATTTTATATAATTTATTTACCTTATGGTAGCTAACACGGAAACAAAATATAACCGCACGCCCGTTAGGCTGATATTGACCATGGAGGCTTTATCCTCATTGGTCAATCAGCTGTTTCAGATATTGTTGCCGTGGTATATACTTGTCAGTACCGATTCCGTAATTTGGCTGGGCATAGCGGGTTTCGCTACTATTATGCCAAGCATTTTCTCTTCGCTATGGGGCGGCGCGGTCATAGACAGATTGGGACGCTCAAAAACTATGATGATATGCGAAGCCTCCCAGCTTATCCTTATCGCCGCCATACCTACGCTTATAATTCTTGATTACGCGAAACCTTGGCTGATTTCGGCTATAATATTCTTCAGCGCGTTCTTTGACGAACCGGGCCAAATGTCGAGGCAATCTCTAATGCCCACTTACGCCCGCCTCGCCGCGATGCCGCTGCACAGAGTTACCGGCATACGCGAAGCCTTGGACGGTATTATGGCCGTAGCCGGCCCTTTGGCGGGCGGGCTTATCATCGCGCTTTACGGCACTTTGCAAGCGTGGGTCTGCGCAGTCATTCTCTGCTTGGCGATAGTAATAATAGCGTTAAAGATTTTTAATGCCAGAAAGCCGCGTATAAAACCCAATCCCACCACTTACAAAACGGCGTGGGACAACCTTACAAAAGATCCTTTCCTGCTTAAAGTCATTTTGATTACTTTGCCGCTTTTTATACTGGGCCAATCGTGGGAACTGCTTATCCTGCCCAGCTATGTGCATGAATTTAAACACGGTTCGCTGTTCCTGGGTTTATTGGAAGCGGCTTTCGGGCTTGGCGCTTTTATCGGGGCGGTGTATTACGCGGCGGCGGGCAAAAAATTTAAGTTCTTTACCCTTTCGGTAATAAATTACTCGGCCTACGCGCTCTCGGTGTTGGTGCTGATGTACAATCTGCCCAAGACGCTGGTAATAGCCGCCACTGGCCTGTGCGGCTTGCCCTTCGGCGCGTTCAGCGCGATGGTAATAACCATCATTTTGTCGCGCGCCCAAGAGGAAACGAGAGGCAAAACTTTGGGCCTCTTCGCCGCAGGCGCCGCATTTATAGAAAGCGTTTTCATTCTGGTAATCGCGCTGTTGCTTAAAATCAGCGGATTATTCAATACCCTTCTGGCGGTATTGATATTCTTCGCCCTGTTGATTGGCGCCGCGGTCTGGGCCAGAAGAAGCGAAGCTACTCCCCCCATAAACTGAAAACGCCGCCGTAAAAAAGTTGTTATAATAAATTTGATACGCTACGGGGGATATTCCTTTATGAAAATTAAATTTTCCTTAAATTACTTCGCCGGGCAAGACGAGTACCTGGCCTTGCTGTTGGAAAACAAAAAAGTTTTCCCGCTTCGTATGGATGATGAAGGCAACGGCCTTTGGACGGCCCAGCTCGATTTGGGCCAAAATTACATACCTTATATCAAATATTCCTACGCCGTATACCGCGGCGACCGCGAACACAGACGGGAATATCCCTTCCCCAAAAGGGAATTATCATTGGCCGATATCCCCCTGGATTATACTCTGGACGTGCAGGACTCCTGGCGCGACGTTCCGCCAAATTCCTTTTTATACTCTTCCGCTTTTAACGACGGCTTTAAAACCTGCGGGGAGCTTTCTCTTTGCGATAAAACCCTGCTGATAAAAACCTATGCCCCGCAGGCAAGGAAAGATTTTATCCTAAAGATATGCGGATCTGACGATAATCTTGGGAACTGGAAACCAGAAGACGCGCCGATCATGCAAAAAACCGCGCCCAATGAATGGAGCATAGCTTTGGACGCCTCAAAAATGAACTTCCCTCTTGAGTTTAAATTCGTCGCCATACACGGAGAGCAGGTATTCTGGCAGAAAGGAGAAAACTGCCTCCTTAACGCCGAAATAAAATCTAAAGAAGTATTGGCAAAAAACGATTATTTCCCCGTTTTTGATATTCCCCTCCCGCGCGAAAGCGGAATAGTGCTGCCCGTATTCTCTTTAAGGAGCAAAGAGAGCTTCGGCGTGGGCGACTTCGGCGATTTGAAGAAATTGGCCGACTGGGCCGTCGCCGCAGGCCAAAAGGTAATACAAATACTGCCCATAAACGATACCACCATCACCGGTACATGGACGGATTCTTACCCATACGCAAGCATTTCCATTTACGCCATACACCCGATGTATATGGACTTAAATGCCTTAGGCCCGCTCAAAAACAAAAACAAACAATATTGGTTTGATTTGGAACGGCGCCGCCTTAACGCCGCAAAACAGGTGGAATACGAACAGGTAAACGCTTTAAAAAGAGCATACATCAAAACGGCATACAGAGAAAGATATAAAGAGTTCCCTCAGGACGAAGGATACCTAAAATTCTTCGAGGCCAATAAAGAGTGGCTCCGCCCTTATGCCGCTTTCTGCTATTTGAGGGACAAATATAAAACTGCCGACTTTTCCAAATGGCCGGGCCCTTACCGCATATATGATAAAGCCCGCATATACGAGCTGACCTCGCCAAAAAACAAAGCCTATAAAGAAGTCCGCCTGCATTATTTTACGCAGTATAATCTGCACTTACAGCTTTTAGACGCGGCCAATTACGCCAGAAGCAAAGGCCTGATTTTAAAAGGCGATATACCGATAGGAGTATCAAGAAACAGCGTAGAGGCTTGGACGGAACCGCATTACTTCAATATGCAAAGCCAGGCCGGTGCGCCGCCTGACGATTTCTCCGTCAACGGACAGAACTGGGGATTCCCCACTTACAACTGGGAGGAAATGGCGAAAGACGGTTATCTGTGGTGGAAAAAACGATTTAAAAAAATGGCGGAATATTTCGACGCTTACCGCATAGACCACGTCTTGGGATTCTTCAGGATATGGGATATTCCGCTTAGTTCCGTACACGGACTGCTGGGCCAATTCTCGCCCGCTATGCCGATGAGCGCGGAAGAAATTAAAAACTTCGGATTGGATTTTAAAGAGCAATATCTTAAACCTTATATAGATGATAAAACCCTTAAAAAGTTCTTTCCGGAAAAAGCGGAACTCGCAAAATCCGAATATCTTATCCCGCTTGAAGGCGGCCTTTACGAACTTAAGGAATCTTTCAATACCCAGCGCAAAACGGAAGAGTATTTTAAGGAAAAAACCGACGCCGAAAGCCAAGCCTTAAAAGAAGGCCTCTATTCCCTTATAAGCAATGTGCTTTTCGTGGCCGATAAGAGCAAGCCCGATATGTACCACCCCCGCATATCGGCTTTAAAATCCTTGGCGTTTGAGGCTTTGCCAGAGGATAAAAAACAGGCTTATACCAATTTGTACAACAACTATTTTTACCACAGGCACAATGATTTTTGGAAGAAAGAAGCCATGGCAAAATTGCCGACGCTGGTACGCTGCACCGCAATGCTTTCCTGCGCGGAAGATTTGGGTATGATACCAGCCTGCGTGCCCGAGGTGATGAACGATTTGCAAATATTGAGTTTGGAAATCCAGCGTATGCCAAAAAGCCCGCTTGACCGTTTTGGCGACCCTGCCAAATATCCCTATCTTTCGGTTTGCACCATATCGACGCACGATATGTCTACCCTGCGCGGCTGGTGGCGGGAAGATAAGGAGCAAACCCAATCCTTTTACAATCGGGTATTGCGCTTTGAAGGCGCCGCCCCGCAAGAGGCCGACGGCAAAATATGCGAGGAAGTGCTGAGAATGAACCTTGCCGCACCCTCAATGCTGTGTCTGAACTCTTTTCAGGATTGGCTAAGCATAGACGAGAAACGCCGCCTGCCCGATATAGAAAGCGAGCGCATCAACATACCCTCAAATCCCAAACATTATTGGCGTTACCGTATGCATATTGCGCTGGAAGATCTTATCTCCGACAATGAACTAAACTATAAAATGCGCGCTCTTACGGCGCAAAGCGGCAGGCTTTAAAGCCTAATATCGCCGCAAGTCTTTCGCAAAGCCGCCCTACGGGGCGGCTTTTTCGGCGGGCAATAAAGTTTCCTATTCCGCCTAAAGATTAACATCAGGCGGAAACGAACTCGCCCCAATACGAAATCAGACGATAAAAAACTCCCGCTCAAAATAGCGGGAGTCATATAAATTTTCCGCAAAAAACAAAAGTTATTTTTTCTTGCTTATACCCGGGTATAGTATTTCCATAAGTTTGTTTTCCTCCCCGTTAAGTATCTGCATATTTATCGCTAAAATATAGAGTTTGTCTTTAATGACGTCCTGCCAGCCTTCGGGGAATTTTACGTAATCCTTAAAAGTTGTAATAAGCGGAAGGCCGCCGCGCGAAGAAGCGAAAGTCTCCATCTGCTCCATATCATAGGTACCATGGTCGGGGAAGCGCCAAGTCTGCTTTAAGTTAAGGCCCAAATTGCGCAAAGTCTGCTCAAAGCTGGAATGATCCCCAATGGCGGAAAAAGCTACGGCATCGCCTTTAAGATCTTTAAGGGCTAGTTTCGTTTTTGTCGTAACGTCAAAATAATAGTCCGGCTTGTGGATAGCTTCTATTATTTCTATTTCGTCGTTAATAAGGCGGACGGTATCTTTTATCTCCTCGCGTTCTCGCTCCGACACCAAATCGCTGTGCGTTATCACCACCAAAGAAGCCCTTTTAAGAGCGGTCATCGGCTCGCGCAAAGTACCTAAAGGTAAAAGCTCCTCTCCGCCGAACGGATTTACCGCGTCTATCAAAACGACATTGGCGTCCCTTTTAAGACGATGATGCTGCATGCCGTCGTCTAAAAGTATCACCTGGCTTCTAAATTCTTTGACAGCCTGGCTCGCCGCGGCGTATCTGTCGGAACTGACTACCACCGGTACTTTATCGTCGGCCAAAAGCTGGCTCATCATATAAGGCTCATCGCCGCTTTCGCGCCAATTAAGCAAATCTTTGTCAAAAAGAACCACTACTTCGTCTTTTTTTGCGCTCCTTTTATATCCGCGCGATGCCACCGCAGTTCTGACGCCAGCTTTGCTCAGTTTTGAAGCGCACAAAAGGACGGCCGTCGTCTTGCCCGTTCCGCCCGCGGTTATATTCCCTATGCATACCACCCTGCTGTTTACCGCCTTTACCGCGCGCCAGCCCTTTTTATATGAAAACAACACCAATTTCACGCCCAAGCCGTAAATAAAAGCCGCAAAAGCCAACAGTAAACGTCCGGCGGGATTAGCTAACAGTTTTTCCCTTAATTTTATGAAATCCATATAAACATTCTCCGATTATTGTTCTGACAATATATTATATTATTTTCGCCGCCGCCAATAAATAACCACGCTTCCGCACGCGCGTTCCTTTAAATATAAGCACCAAGGATACCCCTTTTTGATATAATAAGATATGCAGGATTTAAACTTCTACTGCCAGTACCTCGGGCTTAAGGCATTGATTTTCGCTATTCGTTTAATGCCGTGGAGTTTTGCCCTTAAATTCGGCGAATTGCTGGGTTCAGCTCTTACACTGGTCATACGCAAACGCTACCTGAGAACAAAAGAAGACATAAAAAAAGCTTTTCCCGAAAAATCAGAAAAAGAAGTTGATTATATAGCTTTGGAATCTTGGCGCAATATCGGCAGGCTGTCGGCGGAGTTCGTCAAAGCGGCCTATATGAAAGATGAGGATATCCTTTCAAAAGTGGAGCTGATAGGAATGGAAGAAGTGGCCGCGCAGAATGCCGCGGGCAAAGGCTGCATTCTGCATTTGGGACACTTTACCAACTGGGAAATCGCGGGCCTAATAGTAAGCATTCTTTTTAAAAATGTATGCTTTATAGCAAAGCCTCAGACAAATCCTTACGTCGACAAAGAAGTAAACCGCCTGCGCTCCATACGCGGAGCGCGCTACATAAGCGCATATAACCCGTTCTTTTCCTGCTTTAAAGCTCTTAAAAAGGGCGGTTTAATATCAATTTTAAGCGACCAAAGCGTGCACGCCTCAAAGCTGTATATGCCGTTCTTGGGAAGGGCGGCAGAAGTCGCCCCGTTGACTGCGGTGCTTTCGCTTAAGGCGCAGGTGCCGGTATACGCCATAAGGATATACAGGCGCGGCAAAAAAATAATAGTGGAAAGAACGGATACATTTCTCCCCCCGAAAATAGAATATTCCCATAAGGCCGTGTACGATTATACCGTACTGCTTAAATCAAAACTTGAAGATTACATTAAATTGGCGCCCGAAACTTGGCTTTGGGGCCATAACCGCTGGAAACGCGAAAAAGATTGCATAGAAGCTATGAAGCAGCAGGAAGCGGAACTAAAAAAGGATATTTCCCATGAAAAATAAAGCCATTTTAATGGACCGCGACGGAACGGTAATCAAAGAGAAACCGGGTACTTATCTCTCTGACCCCAAGGGCGTAAAGCTATATAAAAATACTTTGAAAGCTTTTAGACTTTTTAAGGAAATGGGCTATAAACTTTTTATAGTTTCGAACCAGTCGGGCATAGGCAGAGGATACTTCGGCGAGGCCGAAGTCAACGCCGTAAACCAAAGGATGTGCCAACTGCTTAAAGAAGCGGCCGATATAGACGGCATATATTACTGCCCTCACGCCCCGAACGAGAATTGCTCCTGCCGCAAACCAGCGCCTGGCCTTGGGCTGAAATTGATAAAGGAACATAATATCGACGTCGCCAATTCATTTATGATAGGCGACAAAAAATCGGATATAGATTTCGCCGCCAATATCGGCATGCGCGGCATTATGGTGCTTACGGCCAACGGCAAACGCCAAAAAGCCAAATACGCCCCACAGCTTAAAAATGTGAAAATCTGTTTGGATATTTACGGGGCGGCGAAATATATTAAGGAGATTTCTAAATGAGATTTTTTACCGTACTTATACTATCTTCAGTACTGTTGCTGCCGGCCTGCGCGACAAAGAACAATAAAGTCGTTTTACAAGAACAGGGCACCCCGGTACAAACACCCGCCATAGAGCAGGTGGAAGAAGAAAAACAAAAGCCAACGCAAGAGCCTCCCGCTGTAAAGGAAACGGAGGAAGAACCTCAGACTTTTACCCAATCTCTTATAAAATTCTTTTCCCCTTCCCCTTCGCCCTCGCAAAAAGAGAAACTGAACGAAGAGCAGACAAAAGCGGAGCAAAAAGCAAAACAAAAACAAACCAATAAAACCGCCGCCGAACAGCAATCCAAAGACGGCAAGGCTCAGACTAAAGCCGAAAATACGGATAAAAACGCCGGAACTCCCGCCGAGGAAGAACAAAAACAATTTCCCGAAATGAACGCCTATGACGACCCCGAAGCCGTTATATTAAAGACGGAAGAAGGACGTTTGACTTCGCCTTTCTACTTCGCACAGGACGCGACAATCGAACAAACCAAATCATTAAAAAAGCCCGTATGGTTCGGCGAAACTTTAAAATATAATATTGGCTGGTCTTTCATAGTGGCGGGCGTGGCACAGCTGCAAACGACCAGAATAGTAGATAGTAACGGCACCTTGGCCTATGAACTTAGGGCCGACGCCAATTCCCACAGCATAATAGACGCTTTATTTAAGGTTAGGGATATAAATATATCTTGGTTGGATATTACGGCAAAAAAATCCCTGGGTTATTGGCAAAGCGTGAGGGAAGGCAAATACGCGCGCGACGAGTGGCTAGCCTTTAACTACGCTAACAACACTTATAATAATCACAGGCAGGACAGGGACGGCAACATAAAAACCCAAAAGATGACCTTTGAAGGAGAAGAGGTTTTGGATATGCTATCCGCACTCTATTACGTAAGATTGCAGCCTCTGCCGGAAAAGGGCGAAATTTATTTTGACATCGTCAACCGTCAAAAACAATATCCGCTGAAAGTTACCGTTTTGGGCAAGAAGAAGGTAAAAGTTAAAGCGGGCGAATTTAATTGTATAGTAGTGGAGCCGCAATTCAGCGGCGAGGGTATATTTACCGCCAAAGGCAAAAGCCTTAAGGTATGGCTTACCGATGACGAACGCAGACTGCCCGTAAAGATGTCGGTGGAAGTGTTCATCGGCAGCGTAACGGCGGAACTTACGGAATATTCCCTATCCGAGCAAACGCCAAACACAAGCGAAACGAAATAAAGGAGCTTTTATGCAAAATAAAGAGAAACGTCATTTTACCGATATTATAGACAGCTTTAAAGGCAAAGAGATAATAGTAATAGGCGATATTATGCTGGATCAATTCGTCAAAGGCTCGGTGAGCAGGATATCGCCAGAAGCGCCCGTCCCCGTAGTATACGTGGAAGAAGAAGATTTTATCGCGGGCGGCGCGGGCAATGTGGCGGTAAATTTGGCGGTACTCGGCGCCAAGCCAAAAATATTATCCGTTATCGGCAAAGATTTAAAAGGAACTATTTTGAAGGGTTATTTAAAAGATAAAGGCGTTGACGTCAGCGCCTTGGTTACCGACGACAACAGGCCCACCACCCAAAAAGTACGCATAATAGCCGAACGCCAGCAGGTAGTAAGAGTGGACAGGGAAAGCAAAGAGCGCATCTGCCCGCCGATAGCCAAAGAATGTATGAAGAATTTCAAGAAAGCAGTAAAAACTGCAAAGGGCGTAGTAATGTCGGACTACGGGAAGGGAATGCTCTCCGATCATAATATAGAGGAAATAATAAATATATGCAGAGCAAAAAATATTCCCGTCTGCGTGGACCCGAAGATAGATAACTTCCTCAAATACAAACGCATTACCTGTATGACCCCCAATACCAAAGAGGCGTGGGAAGGCATGGGCCTGCCGCCCAAAAAGGACAATGCCGCAATAATCAATCTAGGCAAAAAAATACTTAAGACTTTAGATGCCGAATCGATACTCATCACCAGAAGTGCGGAAGGTATGACTTTGTTTGAAAAGGGTGCGAAACCAAAAGTAACCACAATAAAAGCTACCGCCAAGGAAGTTTACGATGTAACCGGCGCGGGCGATACTGTAATATCGGTGCTTACTTTGGCTTTGGCCTGCGGCGCTTCTCTGCCGGACGCGGCATATATATCAAATAAAGCGGCGGGTATAGTGGTGGCGAAACTCGGCACGGCGACCGCCACCGTAGAGGAAATAAAAGAGGTTTTATGAGCGACACTTTAATAATAATACCCGCCAGATACGGTTCCACCCGCTTCCCCGGCAAACCTGTGGCCGACCTCTACGGCAAGCCGATAATACAATGGGTATACGAGGCCTGCCAAAAGGCCGAATGCGGGGACGTAATTATCGCCACCGACGACGAACGTATAGCCAAAGCGGCGCAGAACTTTGGCGCGAAAGCCGTGATGACGCCTTCCGACTGTCCCAGCGGCACCGACAGAATTTACCAAGCGGCAAAAGGTTTAAAAGCCGATTACATAATCAATGTGCAAGGCGACGAGCCTTTTGTCCTGCCTAAAACCGTACGCGCCGTGGCCGAACTTTTGAAAACCGACCGGCACACCGATATTTCCACGGCCTGCATACCCACCGTTGATTGGGATCAAGTCGATAATCCAAACCACGTAAAAGCGGTACTTGCCGAAGACGGACGGGCTTTATACTTTTCCCGCTCCGTAGTACCCTACAAAAGGGAAAAGACTCCGCAGAGCGAAAAGGCGCCATATCATATCCACTGCGGGATATACGGCTATAAGAGGGCCGCGCTGGAACGCTTCGTTCAGCTGCCGCCCAGCCCGCTGGAGCGGCTGGAAAAATTGGAACAGCTCCGCGCGCTTGAGGCGGGTATGACGATAAAAGCGGTATTGACGGTAAAAACGGGCCCCGCGATAGATACGCCGGAGGATTTGGAACGGGCGAAAGAATTTGTAAAAATTTCTAAAGAACAGTAAAGGAGTAATTGAAATGTCGAAATTTATATTTGTTACGGGCGGGGTGGTAAGCTCGCTCGGCAAGGGGATAACGGGCGCGAGCTTGGCGAAACTTTTGCAGCTGCGCGGTTTTAAGGTCAATATGATAAAATGCGATCCTTACATCAATATAGACCCGGGAACATTAAGCCCCTACCAGCACGGGGAGGTTTTCGTAACTGCCGACGGCGCGGAAGCCGATTTGGACTTAGGCACCTACGAAAGATTTTTAGACGTCCCGATGACCAAAGCCAATACCACTACCGCCGGCGGGATATATCAAACGGTAATAGACAATGAACGCCGCGGCGATTATAACGGCGTAACCGTACAAGTAATCCCGCACATAACAAACGAAATAAAAAAACGCTTTGCCGCCTTTGATAAAAATTTCGACATTACGATAATAGAAATAGGCGGCACCGTAGGCGACATTGAGGGCTTGCCCTTCTTGGAAGCGGCAAGGCAGTTCAGGGTCGAACGCGGACGCGAAAACGTTATGACGCTGCACGCCACTTTGGTGCCTTATATTTCTTCCGCGGGCGAACTTAAAACAAAGCCGACACAACACTCGGTAAACAAACTGCGCGAAATCGGCATAGAACCCGACGTCCTGGCCTGCAGAACGGAACACCCTATTTCAGACTCGATGAAAAAGAAACTCTCCCTCTTTTGCAGCGTAGAACCCGCCGCCGTAATAGAAGTTATGGACGCGCCATCGATATACCTCGTACCGGAAGAACTGGAAAAACAGGGCCTTACGGATTTGGTAATAAAGAGATTGAACCTCAAAGCGAAAAAGAAAAACGACGGCAAATGGTTCGACTTCGTGCGCAAAGCCACTTCCCCCAAAAAGCAAATCACCGTAGGCATAGCCGGCAAATACGCCGAACTTAAAGACGCTTATAAATCCGTGGCGGAATCTTTATATTTGGCTGGAATGTCAAATAAAGTATCGGTAAAAGTTAAATACATAAATACGCAAAAAGACCCTATACCCGCTTCTCTTAAAGGATTGGACGCCATTATCGTGCCGGGCGGATTCGGCAAACGCGGAATACCGGGCAAAATAGAAGCCATAAAATACGCACGAGAAAATAAAATCCCGTTCCTGGGGATATGTCTGGGTATGCAATGCACCGTCATAGAAGCCGCGCGCAATTTGGCCGGCCTTAAAGACGCCGACTCCACCGAAATCAACCCCGACACAAAAAACCCCGTCGTCGCTATGATGGAAGACCAAAAGAAAATAAAGAAACTCGGCGGGACTATGCGTCTTGGCAATTACAGCGCGAAAATACGAAAAGGCTCCCTTGCCCATAAACTATACAAGAAAGACACCATAGAAGAAAGACACCGCCACCGCTACGAATACAATCCGCAATTTGTCCCCCTGCTGGAAAATTGCGGCCTTAAAGTAAGCGCCTGGCATAAAGAATTGCTGCCTGAAATCGTGGAATATCCAAAAAACCCGTTCTTTATAGCGGTGCAATTCCACCCCGAATTCGCCAGCCGTCCTTTAAAGCCCCATCCGCTCTTTGACGGATTAGCCAAAGCGGCTTTAAAGAATAAAAAGAATTAAATACAAATTATTCAAAAGCCCCGCTTCTAAAGCGGGGCTTTTTGTATGGCTTGCAAATTCCGGCCGATAAAATATATAAAGAATTTAAGACTGCATAATATTTTAAAATGATTGCCGTAAAGGAGCTAAAAATGAAAATAGGCTGCCCAAAAGAAATTAAAAACAATGAGTTTAGAGTAGGCCTTACGCCAAATGCCGCACACGCTTACGTACAAGCCGGACACAGCGTCTTTATCGAAAGCGGCGCGGGTTTGGGTTCGGCTCTGCCCGACTGTGAATACGAAGCCGCCGGCTGCACCATATTAAAAACCGCGGCCGAAGTATGGTCTGCCGCCGATATGATAGTAAAAGTAAAAGAGCCCCTTAAACAGGAATACGACCTAATGAAAGAGGGCCAGCTCATCTTCACTTATTTTCATTTCGCCGCCGACAGGGAACTGCTCGACGTCTGCCTAAAGAAAAAAATAATAAGCGAAGCCTATGAAACGGTGGAAGAAAACCATACGCTCCCCCTTCTTAAACCGATGAGTGAAGTCGCGGGCAGAATGTCGGCTTTAATGGGCAGTTACTATCTTAGCAAACATTATTGCGGGCGCGGAATATTGCCCTGCGGAGTTACGGGCGTTTCTCCCGCGCAAGTGCTTATCCTGGGCGGCGGAACGGTAGGAGCAAATGCCGCTAAAACCGCCGCCGGCCTGGGCGCAAATGTAACGGTGTGCGACTTGAATTTGGCAAGGCTGGAGTTCCTTAGCGAAATACTCCCCTCAAACGTTACTTGCCTTTACAGCGACCCGCTGACCGTAAAAACAGCCCTCAAAAAAGCCGATATCGTAATAGGAGCCGTACTCATACCCGGCGCAAAAGCCCCGAAACTCGTCACAAAAGAAGACCTTAAAACCATGCAGAGCGGCGCGGTTTTGGTCGACGTCGCCATAGACCAGGGCGGCTGCTTTGAAACTTCACGCCCGACAACCCACTCCGATCCCGTATACACAGTAGATAATATTATCCACTACTGCGTAGCCAATATGCCAGGCGCTTATGCCAGAACCTCCACATTTGCGCTTAACAACGCAACTTTGCCTTATGGACTGCAGCTGGCCGCCAAAGGCATAAAAAAGGCCTGCAAAGAAAATACGGCCCTCTTAACTGGGCTTAATACCTATGACGGCTTTATAACTTATGAGCCGGTGGCGCAAGCCTTCGGCTTGGAAAAACTATATATGCCGCCCTTAAAGGCTTTAGACCTTTAAAAACAGCCGCGCAAAATTGTCCTTCGAGTAAAAATCCCGCTTTTAAAAAGCGGGATTTTTTATGATAAATACACAAACAGCCAAATATTTCGCGCGTAAATCGCCGTTTCTTCCTCCGCGATTGGACAAATAAAAATCCCCTCCTTTTTAGGGAGAGGATTTTGTCTTAAAGATTTAGTTTAGGCTTTGTATTCCTTTATCGCTTTGCCCAGACGTTTTATGCCTTCTTCTATCTGCTCAAAAGACGCATAGGAAAAGTTCAAACGCAAAGTATTCTTGCCGCTCTTGTCGGGATAAAAAGCCGAACCTATTACGTAGGCCACATTGTTCTTTACAGCCGTTATAAACATCTTTTCCGCGTCGATATTTTCCGGCAAGACCACCCAGAGGAAAAGCCCGCCTTCAGGTTTGGTCCACGTAACGCCCTGCGGCATATACTTTTCCAAAGCATTTAACATCGCTTCGCGTTTCTCGCTGTATACTTTCACCAATTTCTTTATATGGTTCTCAAGCCGGCCCTGCCTTAAATATTCCGCCGTTATCGCTTGGCAGACAGGAGAGCTGCACAAGTCCATCGCCTGTTTTAGTATCGCGAATTTCCTTATTATCTCCTTATTGGCGATTATATAACCCAGCCTGAAACCCGGAACGAATGTCTTGGAAAAAGTGAACATCGTTATTACATTACCCTCGCCCTTGTCCAAGGCGTAAAAAGTCTTTTGATGTTCCCCTTTAAAGCGTATTTTCCTGTAAGGGGAATCTTCCAAAATAACGGTGCCGTATTTCTTGGCAAGTTCCAATATCTTTACGCGGCGTTCCGTGGGGATTGTCGTACCCGTCGGATTTTGGAAATCGGGCACTATATAGATAAATTTGCATACGCGCCCTTCTTTCTTGAGGGCTTCCAATTTCTCTTCCAAAGATTCCGCCGTTATGCCGAAATCGTCGCTGTCTACGCCTATCATATCCGCGCCGTATGTTTCAAAAGCCTGCAAAGCGCCTAAATACGTCGGCTTGCCTACTATTATGGCATCGCCAGGATCGACAAAGGCCTTGCCAACTATATCCAAAGCCTGCTGGGAAGCCGAAGTGACTATAAGCTCATCTGGAGTAACTTCAATATCCTCGTCCGCTTTAAGCAGTTTGATAAGCTCCGCCTTAAAACCGCTTTCCCCTTCCGTACAGCCATACTGCAAGGCTATATTAGGCTCTTTGACTATTACATCTTTTACTATTTCTCCAATCTCCTCCGCCGGAAACAAATCCGGCGCAGGCATTCCGCCGGCAAAAGAAATCATACCAGGAACGCTCGTCATCTTAAGCAATTCCCTGATTACGGATGCCGTAGCTCTGCCGTTTACCTTCGCCAACAAATGTGAAAAATCTTTCATATTTAAACTCCTCATCTCTTTATCTCAGATACAAGCATGCTTATATCTTTCGCGGGTACAGAATGCGTCAGCGCGCCCATCGATATCACGTCTACACCCGTTTTGCAGTAGTCTTCCAGGTTATTCCGGTTTACTCCGCCGGACACCTCTATAATAGCTTTGCCGTTTATCAAAGCCTTGGCCTTTAATATATCCGATATGGACATATTATCCAGCATAATTATATCGGCCCCAGCCTTTAACGCTTCCTTAACTTCCTTAAGATTTTTCGTTTCCACTTCTATCTTGGGTGTATGGCCTATCTTGCTCTTTATAAGCTTTACAGCCTTCTCTATTCCTCCGCAGGCCGATATGTGGTTATCTTTTATCATTACGCTGTCGGAAAGCGACATTCTGTGATTTTTGGCTCCGCCTGTCCTTACGGCGTATTTGTCAAATTTGCGCATACCAGGCAACGATTTCCTGGTGTCAACCAGCATAACTTTATACTTCTTGGCTATTTTATTAAGTTCAAAAGCCATAGTAGCTATGCCGCTCATCCTCTGCATAAAGTTTAGCGCGGGACGCTCGCCCTTCAAAACGCCAAGCGCAGGGCCGCTTACCTCGGCAAGTTTCGTTCCTTTTTTTATAAACTCGCCTTCTTTCTTCAGCATCTTAAATTTTATTGACGAATCTACATAACCGAACACAGCCTTGGCGACCTCGCCTCCGCAGACGATCATATCGTCTTTGGCTATAAAAGCGGCTTTTATAAAGTCATTCGGGCCAAAAATATTATCGGTAGTTATATCGCCAAGTCCGAAATCTTCCTCAACCGCCAACTCTATTATTTTGTCTATCATTTCTTACCTGCCATTTCAAACATATTATCTATACATTTCTTAGCTCTTAGCGCCGTATCGCATGGTACCTGTACCTGTGGGGCTTGTTCCAAATTGTTCAAAACGCCCAATATATTGCCAAGAGTGTTGCGCTTCATCTGGCCGCAAGGCCTGCTGACAGCGTAAAATGTTTTTGACGGATTTTCCAGCTCCAAAGAATTTACGATGCCGTCTTCGCTGAGGACCGCAAACTCCTTGGCGTCGGATTTCTTTACATAATCCAACATACCCGAAGTACTGCCGCAATAATCGCTGATTTCGCACACCGCCAAAGGACATTCCGGGTGGCTTATTATTTTTACCGAAGGATGTGCCCAACGCAGTTCCTCTACGTCACGCACCGTATATTTATCGTGTACGCAGCAAGTCGCTCCGAAAGAGAGTACCTCTTTCTTTATACCGCGCCGTTTAAGTTCGGCACGGATATTGTCGGCCATAAACAAATCCGGTATAAAAACTATTCTCTCGTTTGGCAGCGCCGCGGCTATGTCGTACACATTCGAAGACGTAACGCATACGTCGCACAATGCTTTAACCTCGGCAGTGCTGTTTATGTAACACACAAACGCCGCATCGGGATAACTTTCCTTAAGTTTTGATACCGTATCCGCGTCAATGCCATCAGCAAGGGAACAGCCCGCCGTAACCGGCGGAAGATATACCCTTTTGCCGGGATTTACTATCTTGGCCGTTTGGGCCATAAAATAGACACCGCAGAATATTATATTCCTGCCGGCAAACTCCGCCGCTTTCTTCGCCAAAGCGTAAGAGTCGCCTTTAAAATCGGCGACGCCGTAAACTATTTCCGGCGCACAATAATAGTGCGCCAAAATTACGGCGTCGTTTTCTTTTTTTAGATTGTTTACCGCCAAAACAGACGGCGCTATCGCCCTGCAATGTTCAAGAGTATACTTCCCGCCGGTTTTAAAATCGGTGACATTGCCCAACAAGGCGTATAGCCGTCGCGCTTCTTCTTCCATTTGCGCAGCCGTAAAGTCCCGCATCTTATTACTGCTTTACCGCCACGGGTTTCTTAGCTCTCTTGGTTTGCTTCTTAACGGGTTGATTCTTTATTTGCTCGGCGTAAGGAACTTCCGTTTCATAATCATATTCAGGCGCGACGAGCAAATCAAATTCTTCATCAATGATAACATTCCCCTGAGTCGTATCCTCGGCAGAAACTTTATTGGAATATTTCGCGTCCTCTTCGCCTTTGGCTGAGTTGGAAGCGCATCCGCCCAAAACTGCTAAAGACACCGCAACCATTAACAAATATTTCATTATATTCCTCCTTAAAACAGCGTCCGATCCTTCAATATATGTATATATTATATTATAATTTATAAAAAGTCTTGAATAAAATGCTATTATGAATTATCTTATAATTTATCTTAAAAATAGGATATAATCAAAGTATGAGAAAATTTTTACCTTCTATCTTATTGATGCCGCTGTTTATTTGCGGCTGCGTGGGAATGAGTACCACGGACGGCAGTTCCACTAAACAATGGATTTCCATTGTTTCTTCAAAGTCGGATCTGGACGGCTCCACCGCCGACGTTTGCTATAAATTAAATCTCCGTTTTAATCCCGCGGAGGCCGAGTACCGCATCGATACCGACAGAGCTTGCATCACCCGCTGCTGCTGGTATAGCGAAAATAAATCCGTACAAATGGATTTCAATGCCGGTTTCGCCGACGATTTGGTGGAATATGGCGCGGCAAAAAAATACGAGCCTGAAATACTCACCGTCAACGTAAGTTACTCGCCCTTTTTAAAGACGATACACGCTAAAGCGGAACAGAAAGGCGTAATCAAATCCGACGGTGTGGTACAGTTGGAATATGACCAAGTGACAAAACCGGAACAGTTCCTCGATTTGGATTTCGGTACGCAAACGGCTAAGTTATATAGAGAATCCGATACCAAGCAAGGGACATATCTCTTCGCGCCGGAAAAGAAGCCCGATACTACGCCGCAAATCTATACCGATATCAAAACAGATGAAGAAGAACCTGATTATAACGAAATATCCGATTCGGAAAGGCAGGAACTCTTAAAAAAGAAGTTATCCTACGAAAGACGCCAAGCCGTTCTCCTGCTTAAAAGATTTTACAACAAGGAGATAGACTCCTATATCCTCGCCATAGACAAAGCAAAACGCGCTCAGGGCCTTGTGCTTATGTCAAACGACAGAGATTGGACCACCGTTAAAATCGGAACGCCTATCTACAAAGTAACCTGCAAAGTAAACGGCAAATTGGGCAAAACGCCTTCCACGATGAAGGACTTCCCGATTTCCTGCGGCTCCTATGAGGTTAATTTAGACGAGAAAACGGTAACACCAATCGATACCGCCGCAATAAGTATAGTAAACGGCGAATATATGAATTAAATATCGCTTTAATAACCAAAACCCCGGCTTTTTATAAAGTCGGGGTTTTTTATTTTCAATCCATAAGAATGGCAAAACTTAAAATCCGCACCGGAAAACAAGTAAAGAAAAAGCAATTTATCTCCCATCTCAAACGGAACATTGTAGTTTAATGCAAAAGATTATTTATTTGCAATAACTCGTCCGCCAATATCTAAAGCCCGGCGCCATAAAAGGAGTTTATCCTCAAAAGATTTGGAAGCGTTGGCGGGGCTGGTCGAAGGCATTAAAACATATTCCCGCCCGTCGGAAACGCTATTATATTTCAGAAAGTAATTGCGCGCCGCAAGACCGTTGAAAACCACTCTTTTTATTTTAGGGCGACTTTGAAATAAAGCTTTAAAATTATTAGGGCGTTCGCGTCGAATATCTTTATCCAGACTTCCTTGCCTGTCGCAATATTCAAGACTGTCCCAAAGCCCTATTTTGTGAGATAAGAGAAGCGCAATCTTTTCTTCATATGAGGTTAAAGTTCTGCCGCCATTAAACAAAGCAAATATTATCGGCCAAAAATGATTGCGCTTATGCGCGTAATATTCGCCCGCGGCCAAACTGGCCGTCCCCGGCATAGTCCCCACCGTCAATATCTCTGTATTATCATCGGTAACGGCGGCAAAACTCCTCAACATAACTTATAAAGCGGCTTCAAGTTTCTTGTAGAGCTTATAGTCCGCCCCGTTATAACAGACGAAATAAACAGTAAAGTCCGCTTTGTCCTTAAGAAATTCCTTTGCGGCATCAAAAGCGATTTGGGCCGCCTTCTCTGCCGGGAAATGGTAGGCCCCAGTTGATATACACGGGAAAGCGATACTCTTTAAACCGTTCTCCTCAGCAAGTTTTAAGCTGTTCTCATAACATCTTTTTAAAGTATCTTCCTCGCCGCTGGCTCCGCCATGCCACATCGGCCCGACGGTATGAATAATAAAGGCGGCGGGCAAATCGTAACCCCTGGTAATCTTAGCCTCACCGGCTTTACAGCCACCCAAAGTTTTGCATTTCTCCAATAGTCTAGGCCCCGCAGCCTTGTGAATAGCGCCGTCTACCCCACCGCCACCAAGCAAACTGCTGTTCGCTGCGTTTACTATCGCGTCTACCTTCAAAAGCGTTATGTCCCCTTCCAATACCTTTATATTCATAACAACCCTCTTTCCAAATATTATAAATCCATATAAATATATTAGCCTAAAACACACAAAATAACAGGCTAGAAGAATTGTATCAAATAAAAAAGCCCTTTTTAAGCGATATCAAAGCAATAGGAGCACTCAATATAAATGGGATAATCAGCGCCGGCGCAAGCTCAATTTGTCCCTATTCCAGCAATAGACCTCCACTTTTTATTTGATGCACATCGCAGTTGATCTTCCCTCCCCAAAATCAATGCGGGAAATTAGCTGATATTACTCCGTATATTAACCAATATGCAAATATTATGCCACCATAAAAGCCAAGCAATCCATCTCCGGAATTGACCTAATTATTGATACAATGCGTACTAATAAATCTAAAATCTTTTAGTAAAAAGAAATACTGTTTCCTTTAATTTTACTCTTTTCTTCAATATTAACTTCCCTAGTGATTTGCGTAGCTTAAAAACATCTAAATACTAAAAAACACCTAAAAAAGTCTAAACCCAGCCAAACTTCCAAATGTCAATATTAGTAATTTACTCAATGTTTTAGTTTTTCCTTAAGAATAATTATAATAAATATCTCTTATTATTGAATAAAAAAAATACTACAAATTATTAAATATTATAGAACTTATTCAATTCCATAAAAGAATAAAGATAAAAATATAAATATTTTTAGATTATAGAATTATTATATATCCAAATTTTTAACATATTATAGAACTAAAAAATATTTTTAACAATAGATATACCCAAAAAACAAATCTTTGATTATATACTTTATTATTATAGACATTTTTTAATTCTATAAAAATATAAAAATATTTTTATTTAACACTAGATATCAAAGTTTATAGAATAAAATATATTCTACAATTAAAACAAATTATAAAATTTAGGTGTTTCATTAATTGTAGAATTATTTATATTCTATAATAAAAATATAAAATAGAAATAATTAGTATCATTTTTATTTTGGGAACATTCTGATATCTCTTATCATCTAAAGGAATAATAATAATAACTTGCTATTTATAGAAGAAATTTAATTCTACATTTAGGAAAACTAATTGGCTATAATTGGATTTATAGAAGGCCATCGGGATATTATTTTAGCGAGATTGCAGATCAAAGTGTTTATTGCGGATCTTTTAAATGCTTTCTTTGCGTAATTTAATAATAAATTAAAGGAAACTCACTTCGTTTTTAAATCTTTTTGGGTACTCTTTATACCTAAAAGCACAAAAAGCGTTTATAGCTCATTTTTGGCGAAAACAAGCTGTTTCTAACAATATTAGGGAAAGAAAATGGTTGTTTTTTACTTTTCAGTTCTGTGTATCAAAATTTTGGGATTTTGTGTTTTATACTTGGCAAGGCTTTAAATCCGTGTGTAAATTATCCAAAGCGGATTATATTTCCATTTTTCTTTTGGCAAATAATTCTTATATCTTCAGGTAGCGCACAAAAAACAATTTTTTATTCTTCCCCTCCGACATAAAAAATACTCTCTTATTAAGGCGGATATTTTTAGAGTAGAATATAAAAATATTTGAGATATCCCCTTAAAAAACGATACTATGTTAAGCGAAAAGATAAACGCAGCTCTTTAGTCCAGTCAATATAGGCATTGACCTGTACGGCTGTTTATATATTATTAAGTCTTGTTTTCATACGACAAAAACCCCGCCGTCTGCGCGGCGGGGCGGTTAGTTGAGAGGAATATCCTCTGCAAATAATATTCTGCGGCTATTTCAAAAAAGGCAGCTCCGGTTCTATCGGGCGTATAGTCCCCCCGCCTCCTCCGCTGTTGGAAACACAATTCCCGCCGCTCAAAGTATACCCGCTATAGCACGACGTATATGTTTTGGCCGTGCAAGTCCACGGAGATGTAGTCATACCCGCATTACGACAAGTGGCAGCCGTACAATTATATTTTCCTTTAGTGTCAGATCCGCTAGTCGGTTTGGATACACAGTAGTATCTTGCGTCAGATCCAAGTCCACCGCTTTTAGCTAGGCACTGGTTGGCTCCGCAAGCTATACAAGCGCTTATTTTCAGCTGTCCGGGTTCGTCGTAAGCGCTTTCGCATACTTGATAACCGCCGTGTTCCGGATATGCCGCCGGAGTGCATTGATATGTCTTACCTGGTGTCAAACCACAATATTGTCCTTCGGGGTTACTTATAGAATAGCAATCATCCCAAAGACACGAAGCCACGCATTTTCTTGTTCCTACATAAGCTGCACCGTTTATATATGCTGTACAACTTCCGCTGGCCGTACCTGAGCAGTTGCACGCAGGGCTCGTCGGCATATATCCGCAGGCGCATTGATAGCAAGCACTGTTGCTTCCGTCTATAAGCATTCCATCGCCATTTGTCGTTCCGCTGGAAAAGCCCTCTTTGCCATATTCACTGCAGCTTTTCCCTTGCAAAGAACCGCTAACCGTAGCCGGAAGACCGCCCGTCGTCCCTCTGCAATAACTTTTAGGTACTTGTCGGCAACTCCAAAAATAACCACAGCTCTTATCCCATCCGCTCCATATTCCGCTATCGCAACAAGTACTGACGCTGGTCCCACAGTCGCCTTTCGGTTTATACTGTTTAGTACCTGGCGTACACAGTTTTAACACTTGCGAACAAACTGGAAGAGAGACTGCTAGAAAAAGTGCTGAAAGCAATAATTTCAATCCGCAATTTTTTGACATAAAAAATACCTCCTCCGATTTTCTATGCAGGCTCCGGGAAGTTTCGCACAAAATACGATATGAATAATATTCCCAGCCTGCAATTCAGGAAAAATTTATCAAAAAAAAAAAAACAGTCAAGCTGTTTCTGCTTTTTGGGTTTACTTAGACGTACGGATTTAAATTGGAAACAGAATATGATATTCCCCGGCAGATAAAGCGAAATCTTTCAAGAGAAAAATAAATAAGCGGCCGTTTAAAAAATCCGACAAGCTAAAAAGTTTATATGCCAATAAAAAACCCCGCCGTCTGCGCGGCGGGGCGGTTACTTCTCTTTTTAAAGACTTATTTAGGAAGATAAGCCTTTAACTACACAAGTAACGTTAACTGCCCAATCACTGCTCTTTTCTGAAGATCTCCCATAGCAATGAGCTCTATAAGAACCGGTCACATATATAAATCTGTCTCCGCACACTGAAGGATTCATACGGTCTTCAAACGTAAAAGGACAATCGTCCGAATGATTATTATAGCCGCCGTGTGCCTCATAACCTTGGCAAATATAACCGCCGTTAGGGGCCACACAGGTTTCTGAAGTCCAATTAGGAGATAATCCTGAAACACAACCTGAAAACTTCCAAGTCGCCTTCCACCCCGAACCAGGTTCACAAGTATATGTTTTCCTCTTGCAAACCACGCATCCACAACTCCTTGTATTATCATCGGAAGGTTTGGGGACATACTTTCCGCTCGAATCTTTACAGCCCTCAATACAACTTAATCCATCTTCGCTTAAGGAATAACCAGGTTTACATTCCCATTCACATATACTGCAAGGATTAGGGCTACTTCTGTATAGTTTAGGTATGGAATTTTCCGGTATCATATTTAAACACCCACTGCACGAACTACCCGAAGGAGCCTGACACTTAAAGCATCTGTCGCACTGCCAGCCTGAACCAGGTTCACAACGACAGTTTAGAAAATACCATGATCCCGCTACCAAAACATTAGGGTCATAACCACTTTCTTCTTTACATGTTCCAGCAGAAGTAGGACAGCCGCTTGAACAACAAGTAGTTTTCCCATCTTCTGCCCAAGGAGACCAATATTTACCATAATCTTTATTATCACAACATTCTCTGACTTTATATCCACAATTTCCTGAAACTTTATATTGTCTGCCACTTTTGCAACTCTCCGCATACGTTGTACTTAAACAGACAAAACAACAAAATACAGTTAAAAACAATTTACCAACCGTTTTATTTTTTAACATCTTTTTCCCCTCTTTTATAGTTAATAGTGTCGCTAAAACTAATCTAAGCTCAAACAAAAATATCTATTATTCTGCAGGCAGATTCATAGGAAAAATTTATCAAAAAAAAAAAAACAGTCAAGCTGTTTCTATTTTTGGGGATTTACTTCGACATACGGCTTTGGATTGAAAAAATCAAATATGATACTTGCAAGCAAGCAAAATGAATATTTCTATAAAAAACAAATAAGCGGCTATTTAGGAAATCAGGCAGGCTAAGAAGTTTGTTTATACTCCAATAAAAAACCCGCCGTACAGACGGCGGGATTTTTTCTTCCAATATATTAAGAACTTATAAACAGCACATTTCGGGCTGAGAATAGGGCAAATCTACTTCTTTAATAAAAGAGAAAACATGCGCATATATACAAGTCCTGTCTTTGGCGTAACAGCGGGTCAGCGTATGGGCGGGAATGCCGTCTTTTTCCTCGGCCGAGGCCGTAATATAATTCTCTCCCAGTGCCAATTTGTAATTGACGACTTCGTAGGATTGCTCCGGAAATTCCGGCATATTCGCTTTTAGTTCCTCAAAAGTTTTGGCGTATTGGCCGTTATTCTGCTCGGCATACATTTCTTGAATTTTCGCAATAACAAGAAGCAGATTGCCCATCATTTTAACTTTAAGGATTTCCGCATTATTCAAGTCGTCTTCCTCCAATAAATAGGCGTCTTCAGGCGAATCTTCTTCAGCGGATTCAAAAACCTCAGCATAATCGCCCCTTTCCGATAGCGAAGCTCCACTTGTCGGGATTGACGGAATACCAGCCATCTTAAAGAACGCCATAAACATAAAGCTCATCGCAACAATATAAATAATAAACGGACTAAGCGCGCCTAATATGGCAAAAAATACCAATGTGCCGCTTGCCTTAGGCAAAGGCTGTAAATTCTGAGTATCTGCGTTTTTGTCTATTACCAAGCAATCGGCCATTTTATCATGTAAGGCTTGCTTTCTTACGGTAAAACCCGCCATAACATAGCCTATATTAAGCGTAAATCCGGATATTATTTTACCCAAATTACGCCCAAGCGCACGGCCAAAAGAAATCCTGTTGCCATTCATATCCGTTACTTTTATACCCAGCGCCATTTTGCCCGGCGTAGCCTGCAGAGAAGAACTCTCAAACAAGGCCCAATATAAAGCATAAATCAGCATTGAGCATGCCGTCATAACCAAAACCGCCGATACTACCGTAGCGGGATTGGACAGCTTATCGCTATACCCTATAAAAGCCATTACAATCATCAAAAGCACATAGGCTATTATGTTGTCTATTATAAAGGCGGCAAGCCTTTTCCAGAACCCTGCATACATATTTTAATCCTCCTATTTTTCGACACAGCATTCCTCTGGGGACGCTATGACAATATCTCTATCTTTTAATTTTTCCAAATCATCGCTCAGACATTTTTTTTCGGCATCATAACACAACGTTAAATAATAATGCGGTACCCTTTTATATTCTGCCGCAACTCCACCTGAAACCAACTTATAAGAAAAATCGCCGTCATGTGAGAAAGAAAAGTCTTCCTTCCCTGAACTTTCCGCTTTTACCGCCTCGTTTCCTGCAGAAAACAAATCTCCTACCCTGTCGGCATAGGCGCCATTTTCCAGTTTATAGGAAGTCTGCATTCGTTTTATCATACTTAGATTTTGCATCGCATTATTAAAATCCATAAAAGATTTTACATATGAGAAAGAAAGAAAAACTATTAATGCCGTTATTAGCGCAAACAACAAAAAGAACGGCAACAGCGCCGCAAATACCGTCGCCGCTATCTTCCATAGCGACGCTTTGGGGAAAGGACGCAAATCCTCAAATTTAGCCGTTTTATCAATAACCAAACAGCCCGACATTTTATCGTGCAGTGCCTGCCGTTTAACCGTAAAACCCGCCATCACATAACCGATATAAAAAGTTAAATTCGAAATTATCTTACCCAGATTGCGCCCCAACGACTGTGCAAACTTCAGCCGATTTCCGTTCTCGTCGCAGACCTTTATGCCAAGCGCCATTTTGCCGGGCGTAGCCTGATAAGACGATGCTTCAAAAAAGCTCCAATAAAGAATAGGAACAGCGAAGGAACTTAAGTAAAAAAGCGCTGTTAGAACATTTATTGAATTTATACCAGTATCACTCTGCCAATCAGTCAGATAAAATGTAAAAATACCTAGCGCAATATAAAGCAATAACATCAAGGCAAATAATATGGCCCAATCTATTATAAAAGCAAAAAACCTTTTCCAAAAGCCGGCGTACATTTTCTTACCCCTATGAAGATTTTAACTCTAAAATTATACAACAAAAACATTTTTACTTAAAGGTTTTAATGTTATAAGAGATTTAACGAACACAATAAATTATCGCCCCCGTTTTCTTAATCTGCCACAACCGCTAAAAACAAAAAAGGGATACCCATATCGAGTATCCCTTTAAATTGCCAAGTTTTATTATTTGCCGCTTTCGGATTCTTCCTCGGATACTTCCATAGAATCCTGCAAAAGCTGGCCCAAGGTCGGGCGCGGCGCCTGCTTCAAATACTGCGCCACTACCTTTCTATTCTGGACCTGGTCAAAACGTCTTACGGAAAGATTTACCGTAAAATTGGCTGCGTCCACGCCTATTACAACAGCTTGAACGGTATCACCTTCTTTACCGGTAAAATCCAAGCCAAGCTCGTTTTCCGCGATAAAGCCCTTCGTCTTATTTTTGCCCAATTCCACTTCCACGCCTTCATCGGACACTTTTGTAATAACGCCTTTTACCGTCGTCATATACCCGTAGCGTTTCTTAAGAAGATCGGCCGGATTTAGGAACAACTGCTTCACGCCGAAATTCATTACGCCCTTTTCTTCGTCTATCGAGAGCAATTTGGCTTTAATTCTCTGTCCTCTCCTGTAATTGGCAAGTATCGTCTGAGGATCTTTCCAGGCGACATTATCCAAGGTTACTATCCCCTCAATTCCGTGGAAGCGTAAGAACAGGCAGTCCTTGCCCACTTTGGATACGACTACTCTCAAAACGTCGCCGGCTTTAATCTCGCTCAAAACCTGCGTTCTGCGCTCAGCCTCGTCTTCCTGCAGAACCTGTTTTCTGGAAACTATCAGTTTCTGCTTTTCCTTCGAGAACTCCGCTATAACAGCCTTTATCTTCGCGCCCTTGGGCAAATAATGTTTATAAGCCGGATGTATTTCCGAAAGCGACAACGGCATAAAACCCTGCACGCCGTTTACGTCCACTTTGTACCCGCCTTTTACGCATTCGGTTATTATGCCTTTCACTCTTTCCTTATTGTCAAAAGCCTTCTTGCAAATGTCCCAACCCAAAGCCTCCAAAGCCTTCTTATGGGATAAAATAGAATGTCTCTCGTCCGTGCCTTTGCGTACGAGCACCGCGCTTATTTCGCTGCCTACCGTCGGTATCGCTCTGCCCTCAAAATCGGACAACGGGATCAACCCCTCTTTCTTGTCGCCCGTATCCACCAGCACGTTATCCTGTGATATTTGAACTACATTTACGTTGACGATTTCCCTTTTGTTTAATTTCTCCTGCATCGCGTCCTGTTCGGCGAACAACTGGTCCATCGTCATATCTTCGCCGCTTTCGGCCGCCTGTGTGTTTTTTATTTCTTCTGGGTTAGTCATATAGCTCTTGACACTTTACGTTCCAGACGTAAAATGTGTTACCTCCGTTTTAATCAAGTTTATTTATTTCGTCCATTACTTTATCTGCAAATTCCTGAAACTGCTCTTTTATTTCCCTCGTTTCGTCCGGCACCACCTTAAACGGTTTGCCAAACGTTACTTTTAATTCCTCTCTGGTAAAAGGCAATTTGTTTGTATTGGTTATCTTTATCGGCAAAACCGGCACGCCGCTGTGATATACCATAAAGCCTATGCCGGGCTTTCCTCTGCCGGGTTTCCCTGTCTTGGAGCGAGTGCCCTCCGGAAAGATAAACAGGCTCTCGCCTTTCTTCACTACCTTCAAAGCCGCTTTTATCGCCCCCATATCGCCGCCGGGTTTGCGCCTGTCTACCGGAATATATCCAAAATACTTAAAAAGCCGCCCGCACAACGGAACCGACATAAGCTCCTTCTTTATGAAATAGATTGAATCTCTCCTCTTACCGGCAAATCCTCCCGCAAACGGCGGGTCGAAATTGGACATGTGATTGCACGCCATTATCAAACCGCCTTCCTGCGGAATATTATCCAATCCGCTCACTTTCACTTTGTAAAAGAGCAAAAAGTAACTTCTAAACATAAATTTTATCAAATTAAGAAGAGCTTGTCTTACCATACCTTGCCAACTTCCTCCATAACCTTCTCTATAACCTCATCAAGACTTAAGGCCGAAGTATCTATAATCACGGCGTCCGGGGCCGGTTTTAACGGCGAACAAGAACGATTGGAATCGCGCTCGTCGCGCGATATGATGGAGGCCAATATTTCGTCGTAATCGGCCTTTTCGCCCTGTTCCTGAAGCTGTTTTACACGCCTTTGCGCGCGGGCTTCGGCATTGGCTATAAGGTAAATCTTGACGGGGGCATCGGGGCATATCGCGGTGCCTATGTCGCGCCCCTCCATAACTATATTGCCTTCGCGGCCCAAATCAATCTGCTTTTGCATTATTACCGCGCGGGCTGGGCCTATCGCAGACACTTTGCTGGCCGCCCGCCCTACTTCCTCAAGCTGGAGTTTATCGCCCAAATATTGGCCGTCTACCAGCACTTTTAAGCTGCTGTCGCTTTGGCGCTCAAAACCCCAAACAATATCTTTGGCCGCTTTGATTACCGCAGACTCGTCGTCCATATTGATACCGCTTTTAAGCACTTTCCAGCCAAGGCACCTGTACATTTGCCCCGTACTTAAAAAACTGATGCCGTACTTAAAGGCGACAGCCTTGACTACCGATGATTTACCCACACCGGCGGTACCATCTATGGCTATGGTTATTTTGGAAGGGCGTAGCTTTGTCATCTATTGTCCAAGCCTCTAAGCGCGAGCATAATACCGTCCGGATTCGTAGAGAAGTCCAAAACGTCTTCAAGTTTACACTTGCCTTCCCTGTGAAGCCTTACCAAAGAATCGTCAAATGTCTGCATGCCGTAATATTCGCCGGAAGATATAGCCTTGTATATATCGGAGATTTTATTTTCCAGTATACACTTTTTTATCTGAGCCGTAGGCAACATTATCTCTATTGCGGGTACCAATCCGCCGCCTACCCTTGGCAGAAGCCTTTGCGATATTACGCCCCTTAAAAGGTCCGCCAGCTGAAAGCGCACCTGCCCCTGATGCTCGGGCGGGAAGGATTCTATTACCCTGGATATCGTCTGCACCGCGTTAATCGTGTGCAGAGTGGAAAGCACCAACTGCCCCATTTCCGCCGCCGCTATGGCCGAGCGGATAACTTCCGCGTCGCGCATTTCGCCCAACATGATTACGTTAGGATCTTGCCTCATGGCGTATCTGAGTGCGGATGAATAAGAAAGCGTATCCGTACCCAAAGAAAGCTGGCTGACTATGCTGCGCTGATCGGTATGCACAAATTCGATAGGGTCTTCCACCGTAAGGATATGGCAGGAACGAGTCTTATTTATATGGTCTATCATCGCGGCCAAAGTAGAAGATTTGCCCGAACCCGTCATACCCGTTACCAACACTATGCCGCGGTGGTTATCGGCTATTTTCTTAAGCGTTTCGCCGGGGAGATTAAGCTGTTCAAACGAGGGTATCCTTAACGGTATATGCCTTATGGCCATACATATCTTGCCCGATTGCCTAAATACGTTAAACCTAAAACGGCCGTATTCTTTAGCGTCGAGCGCGAAGTCTACGCTCAAGTTCTGGTCGAACATCTTTTTTTCGCGTTCGCCCATTATCGCAGCGGCGATTTTCTTAACGTCGTCATTGGTCAAGAAACAGTCCTCTATCTCCCTTATCTTCGTGTTTATGCGAACATAAGCGTTGGAGTTTCCCCTTATATGCAAACCGCTGGCTTTATTGTCTACTACCGTTTTAAGCAAAGTGGTAAGTCCGATGGCCATATTACTTTTCCTCCTTCCTGCGTCTTATAAACGCAGGGATAAGCATAAAATCAGATCTTGAATCAAAAGCGTCCGCGCTTCTTGGCGTGCGGTTCACCGCCCGCGGCGAAGCCGTATGCGGCAGAATATTCCTTATGGGTTCGCGCGTCTTCTCGGGAGAACCCACCCCCAAAGAATGCCTTACCGTATTTAAACGGGGCGCACCCTCTCTTCCAAAGCCAGTGGCTATTATCGTCACGCTGAATGTGCCCGGCGGCAAACTCTTATCGTACATATGCCCAAACATTACCTTAGATTCATTGCTGGCATATTGCTTGATTATATTCATCACATCGCCTTGCTCCGTCATGGTAATATCATCGGGCGCGGTAAAATATACTATAAATCCTTTAGCGCCGGATATATCGGCGTTTTCAAGCAGAGGAGAACTCAATGCCTGGCGCGCCGCGTCCAAATGGCGCTTAGGCCCTTTAGCCTGCCCTATGCCTATCAAAGAACACCCGGACTTTAACATTACAGTTTTAAGGTCATTATAATCTATGTTCATATTGCCGGGGCGCAATATCACTTCCGAAATCCCTTTTACGGCCTGCAAAAGCACCTCGTCGACCATTTTGAAGGCTTCTTCCGTAGTAGTTTTGGAGTCTATATTTTCGAACAGCCTTTCATTCGGGACGATTATCATCGAGTCCACATATTCTTGCATTTCCTTTATGCCTTTATCGGCCTGATCCGCACGCACATATCCTTCAAAATTAAACGGCCTGGTAACTACTCCGACCACCAAAATATTGTCGCCATATATTTCTTTTGCGACCTTGGCCAAAGCCGGCGCTACGCCCGTACCTGTTCCGCCGCCCATTCCCGCTGTTATAAAAAGCAAATCGGTGTCGGTAACCACATTGCGAAGCTGCTCTATCGATTCTTCCGCCGCCTGCTTGCCGCGCTTAGGATCGCCGCCGACGCCCAAACCTTTTGTTATTTTCTCGCCGACTTGCACCAAATACGGCGCCTTGTTGCGCCTTAAATCCTGCGCGTCCGTGTTTATAGCCACGAAATCGACATTGTCTATCCCCGCTTCCATCATGTGGTTTATAGCGTTGCCGCCTCCGCCGCCTACTCCGACGCATTTTATCTTGGCCAACTTTCCTTCAAACTGTTCGGCCGACGAAAACAATGAATCCAATGAATTATCGCTCATAAATTAACCGCCAAAAATGTTGGAATTCTTCAGCATATTGAAGAATTTTAGTATAGGCGACCTGTTTACCATGTCGCTGCCGTGCTCCTCAGCTATCATTTCCCTGCGCGCGGCATAGGCCGCCAAAGACAATGCCGTCGTGTACATCGGATCAAAATATTTTTCTTCCGCGTCTATTATGTCGCGCTGGACGGTAGCTTTGTGTGCCTCCTTAAGCCCTAAGCTCTGGCAACACTGTGCCTCTATGCCAGGCATTAAAGAACCGCCGCCCGTAAGTACGGCATAACCTTCCTTTAAGAAATCGCCAAAACCGGCTTTTTCTATGCTCTCGCGGATAGTTTCAAAAAGCTCTTCCGCCCGCGGCTGGATTATATCCAAAAGGTAACTCTTTTTTATCTCGGAGGAGCTTTTGCCGTCCATGGAGGGAACTTCTATCGTAGTTTCCTCCTCCAAATACGCCGGATAAGCCACGCCGTAGCGCTCTTTTATTTCCGCCGCGCTGGCTTTGGGCGTATGCAAAGCGTTTATTATATCCCTGGTAAAAATATCGCACCCGAACGGAAAATCTTTGGCGTATATCAAAGCGCCTTCCGCCCATATGCCTACGGATATTGTTTCCCCGCCCAAATCTATTATCAGGCAGTAGCTCTCTTTTTCCTCGGGAGAAAGTACGCTCTCGGCCAGGCACACCAAACCATAAAATTTTCCGTCGACCCTAAAGCCCGGGCGGGTGATAGCTTTCATTAAATTATTCACGCAAGAGCTTAAACCGGTAGTTATATGGACGTCAACCTCCAAAAGAGAACCGTCCATGCCCTCGGGATTGGTTATCCCCCCTTTGCGGTCTATGGAAAAACCTTGCGGAACTACGCTTATAATCTCGTTATCTATCTTTATCGGGATCGAACGCGCATTCGCTATCGCCTGCTCTATATCTTCGGCCGTAATTTCTTTATTGGCACGGGATATATTGTACGTCCCGTGATTGGTAAAGGATTCCAAATGATCCCCGCGCAAAGCTACATATAAAGCGTTTATGTCTTGCTCGGCTTTTTCCTCCATATAGTTTATAGCCTCGGTTATTGAGGAGGAGGCTTCCCTTATATCGCTGACCATTCCTCTCTTAAGGCCGCGGCAAGGAACGCTTTTACCCGCTACTACCCTTAAAGAATTAGTTTCCGCGTCATATGCGGCGGCCACGGCCGTTACTTTGCCGCTGCCTATATCCAATGCTGCTATTAAATTCGTCTTAGCCATATTATAAAAACACCTTTATGCCGACGGCTTTAAATATATTTTGCCGTCGTTAAAATAATTAAAATCAATCTTAAAGGGTTCTTTAAAACCGCGGCGGGCAGATTCCGCCATAACCCTTTCCAAAACTTTTATCTTTCCGGCGCCGTCTTTCAACCCGCCCATATCTGCATATGCACCTTTCAGCGTTAAACCGAAAGATTGTTTATCCATATTCACGGTAAATTCCTCCACCGACAAATCGGTTTCGCCCTTTACCGCTTTTACTAATTCTACAAATTCTTTAGACAAAAATTCACCTTTTATTTCCCCTTCCGTTTTTATCTTCAAAAGGGCCTCATATCGGGGAGATTTATCGTCGTTAAAAATAAGGCCGTTCTCCGCAAAAAGATAGTTCTTGTTTTCGGTTTCTATTCTGCCAAAGGGCTCGTGCTTCTTTATCTTCACGTTTAAGTCCCCGGTAAAATAATTGCGCCAAACCGAAACTTTCTTCAACTCCTTCAAATTGTCTTCCAATAAGCCTTCCAACGCAGAACAATCCGAATAGGATATGGCGTCGCCTTCTTTAAATGTTATATATTTTTTTACTTCTTCGGCTATCGCCCCGTCTTCTCCGCCTACATTTATCTTTTTAACGTGCCATTGCAGCCATTGAGGACGGCTTTTCGCGTCAAAAATCATATCCGCGGCCTTATTTAAAACGAAAAATACCGCAAATATAACCGCAAAAGCCGATAAAACCAAAATTATTCTCTTTATTCTGAGGGCCTTTTCCCGCTTGCCGCGTATCGGCGCAAAACGCCTGGTGGCCTTTTTCTTTCTTGACAACATCAAAATACCCGCTTTTCTTGAGCCTAAAAGGCAAGGTTTATGCCTTATGTCCATAGCTCTAGGCTTTATCAATTTTACTATATTTTAACACCCTCATACAGAGCAATAAATTCCTATCAAAACGCCGAAATAAAAAACCCCGCCTGAAGGCGGGGCTTTTGGCTAAAAACCAAACCTTAATCCCACTTTGGGAACAAAATTGTTAGTTTTAAAATGCCTTTCATAGTAATAATCTACGCCCATATCCAAACTGGTCACGATATACTTCATAGGGATATTAAAACTCATTCCCAAATACAGCCCGCCTATAAAAGATGTGCCGTCATCTTTTACATCTTTAGAACCAGATATCGTAGCGCGGGAAACACTTTCCCACTTATCGACACCGACCCCGGCTCCTATATAAAGGTCGAAATACTTAGCATAGAAGAAATCGTAAAAGTAGTTGACCATAAATACGTCGCCGCTGACGCTGGCGAAAGTATCCGCAAGCATATATATCACATCGGAAACGGCTTACCTGGGCTGATAAGCCAATTCCACTCTGGAACGCTTATACTCCGCGCCCAAAGCCAAATTGCCTATAAATTGGAAGTCTGTCAAATCCTCTCCCGAGCCAAGCTCAAAAGAGGAATAAGTAAGCCCCGCATCTGCCCTGACGTAAGGACGAACGCTGTCATACCTGCTTTCCAAAAGGGCATTTGATCCCTCCAAATCGGAAGGATAATCATACGCCGCTAACGGAAAAGACAAAAATAGCGTCAAAAAGACACTTAGTCATATCTTTTTCATAATCATTTACTCTGTTTGTTATAGAATTGTGTAGGGAGATCAAAGAAGTTAATCAGAAAACAATGGGCGGAAAGGGATTTGAACCCTTAAGTCCTTTCGGACATACGGTCCTGAGCCGTACGCGTCTGCCAATTCCGCCACCCGCCCATCTTTGATTATTTTATTAAATTCAGACTTTTTTTACAATCAAGAATAAAATATACCTTTTATCTTTCCTTCGGTAAATTTGCTAAAATTACTTCTATGGCAAGGAAGAAAGGAATAGAAGTTGTTTCGACAAACAGAAAAGCACTGCACGAATATTTCATTCTGGAAACATTCGAAGCGGGTATGGCGCTTTTCGGCTCGGAAATAAAATCGCTGCGTCTTAAAGACTGCAGTTTGGATTCCTCCTTCGTCAGAATGGATAAAGGCGAAGCGTATCTGTTTAATATGCACATCAAGCCCTATGCTTTCAACACTCATACATCTTTGGACCCGACAAGAACAAGAAAACTGCTCCTGCACAGAAAAGAAATCAACAAACTTACCGCCGCCAATGAAATAAAAGGCCAAACCATAGTACCGTTGGAAATATATCTTAAAAACGGTTGGGCAAAAGCCAAAATAGCATTGGCCAAAGGTAAAAAAATATACGATAAACGCGAAACCCTAAAAAAGAAAGACCTCTCCAGAGAGATGGAACGCGGCTTTAAAAATAAATTCAAATTGTGATTAGCAGTTTTATCGGATAACGAGATAAATATTTCCCACTATTAAAAAGTTGCTAAATTAAAGAACCGCTTCGACGTAAACCGAAGCGGTTCTTAGCTAAGCGAAATTATAAACCCTTATTCGCACTCCAAATACTGTCCGCTACCCTTTGCATTTAACTTTATGTTTGTACAGGATAAGCCCGAAGCTTCCCCACAATAGTTGCCGTACCACTCGCACATACACGCCGTAGCCGATCCCGGCTTTCCGCTGCTGCTGATTATACACTTATAGCCGGAACCTTTACTCCTACAAATACTCTCATAGTCTGAGGAAGAACATCTCTCGTCAGTATCTTCTGTGCATCTAAACTCTTGGGCAGAAGTGTTCATAATATAGTCATCATAACACTCACTCGATCCCGATCTTTCCCTACAACTTTTGGGGTTATATCCTGCCGGGAAAGAGCTGGAGCCGCCATCTGCACACAAATAATTGCTGCCATACGCCGGTATTAAAAATACGCCGCTCTTGATTTGATATCCCGCTCTCTTAACGCATTTATGATTATCAAGTTCATAACCGTTTGCTTCGTCACACTCGCAAACGCCGTTAACCTCTATGGCGCCCTCGGGGCATACACATTTACAGTTTATGGCATCAAAACTGGCATATATTTGCCACAAATCGCAATCGGCACCGTTTTTTTGGCAAGTACACTCCTTATCCCAACCAGACCACAGTTTATTTGCGCAGCACGTCCTCTGCGAAGTCCCGCAATCACTGTTTGCGCGATATTGAATCGCACCGACGGAGCTACAATTTACCGTCGATACGGTAGCGCCATCCACCAATGTCCCGCCATCGACTATCGTCCCCCCGCTGCCAGGAGTTAAAAGCGTTTCATACGCCTTCACATTTGTAGAGCCGATAAACACACAAAGCATAACCGTTATAATAATAATCGGCAATTTCCTTTTTATGTGAAACATAAACATATCTTTCTCCTTTCCTAAACCTGTTTTAATTTCTTGATGTCAAAACACAAAGCTCCCTTTATAATATCTTAACATTTACAACTTTCCCAGACAACCCTATAATTTTCTTATTTATAAAGACTTTTATCCCATTTTTCAAGTATTTATCTTGAAACATTGGATTAACCTTCTAATAATATTTATCACTGCCTTTAGCTCTATTTCAAAGGTCAATATTGAAAATTTTAACTCTTAAAAAATAGTGAACATTTTTAAAATTATCGATTTTTTAAAATAGATTAAAACAAAAAAGCCGCGTTAGCTTTACTAACGCGGCACCATGACAACTTGTATTACAATAACTTTTTAAATCCTTTGCGTGTAATTGGTTATCTTAAAACGGATCTAATTACGGTATGGCGTCCATTACCTTTTTTAAGGCTTCCTCGCTTTTACCGCGAACCTCCACCGTCTTTTCCTTGCCTTTGTTGCCTTTGATTATGTTTATGTCTTCTTCATTGACGGAGAAAAAGTCCGCCATAAAATATTTAAGAATATCATTGGCTTCGCTGTCTAACTTCTTCGTCTTAACTTTTACGCGAAGCACGCTGCCTATCCTGCTTACTACTTCATTGTCTCCGGTAGTGGAAATTACCCGCACTTTTATTATCATGCCCTTCCTCCTTCCCAAATCTACTTAAATACGGCGCTGCCTATTCTCGGCAGATTGCTGCCTTCTGCTACCGCCGTTTCATAATCCCCGCTCATTCCCAAAGAAAGATAATCCTCTTTAGTAAAATAGACTTTAAAAATCTCAGCCGCTTTCTTAAAACATTCTTTTAGCAGGGCTTTATCTTCGGTGTCGGGCGCTATCGCCATTATACCCCTAAGCGTTATGTGTTTAAACCCCTTGCGAACCTGCTCTATAAAATCGCCGGCCTCTTTCAATGGCAAACCGCCCTGGGTTTCCCGATCCGTCAGCTTAATCTGGACCAAGCAACTAACACTGCGCCCCAGTTTCTCGCCTTCCTTGTCTATACAACGCGCCAAACGCAAAGAGTCTAAAGAACAAATAAAATCGAAATTGTCTACTACTTTTGCAGCCTTATTGGTTTGTAAGTGCCCTATAAAAAATTTTTGTACTTTATATCCGCTAAGCAAAGGCGAGTTCCACTTTTCCAAGCTGTCTTGTAGACGAGATTCCCCTATCATCGATATACCGCCGCAGCTTAGCAGCTGCGCTATTTGCTCGGCGCGAGCGTATTTCGTTACCACAAGCACATTAACCTTATCGGCGTCGAAACCGCTCTTCCCCGCAATGGCGCGCGCATCCGCCAGAATACGGCAATAATTGTCAAAATAGCTGGATTTATGGCACATATAGAACCGCCCTCTTGACTATTTTATCAAAATTTTGTGAAATACGCAAAGTTTTAATTTTTACCGCTCCTAAAGTTGTACAATATCAATATGACAGAAAAGACCAAAAGTTTGATAATTATCGCCGTAGCCAACGGCCTTATCGCCTTCGGCTATGCTTTGAGCATCCCCTTTCTTACCATATATCTGACCACCCAAAAACACGTAGCGCCGGGCATTATCGGCATTATGCTCGCGGCGGCAATGTTTACCACCGCGGCGGCAAGCGCGATCAGCGGGGAAGTTTCCGATAACTTCGGAAGAAAAAGAGTTATGGTCGTTTCCCTATTTCTCAGGTCACTGTCTATGCTGGCTATCGCCGCGTCAATTTTCTTCGACGCGCATTATCTCATAACCATAGCATTCCACTTCGCGGGCAGCTTTTTGGGAGCATTCTTCCGCCCCGCCTCCAACGCTTGGATAGCCGATAACACCAATAGCGCTGAACGGGTAAAAGCCTTCGGATACATAAGAATAGGTATTAACTTGGGCTGGACATTGGGCCCGGCCATGGGCGGCTTCCTGGCGAATATATCTTATTCTTTAGGATTCTTTCTAACATCTATAACCTTTTTTACCGCAATGATTTACCTTCAGCTTTATATTCAGGACGCTCTCAAAAAAGTCTTGCGCCGCAAAAGTCATTTCATCAAAATGTTTGCGGAACTTAAAAATGCAAACCTTTCCAGACTATGTTTCTATAATTTCCTGATTTCGATAGTTTCGGCCCAATTGGTAGTCGGTCTTTCCCTTCATGCCGTCAAATGCCTTAACTTGACGGAAAACGCCGTGGGGTTATTGTTTTCAATTCAAGGGATGTCGGTTGTTCTGCTGCAATACCAAGCGTCAAAATTTATAGCAAAGATGCGCCTGAGCGCAGCTTTGGCTTTGGGCTGTTTCCTTTACGCCATAGGATATGGTTCGGTAGGTTTCGCATTGGGATTTTATACGCTTATTATAGGGATGGTATTCGCGGCTTTGGGCGAAATGCTGGTATTGCCTGCGGGCCATTCTTTGGCTTCCAATATTGCGCCGGATAATAAAAGGGGCCGCTTCCTAGGATTATATGTTCTCTCCAATCAAGCGGGGGTTTCCTCGGGTATACTTCTTGCCGGGATAATGATGCAGAACCTAAGCCCCGCTTACCCGCCTTTGCCTTGGCTAGTTATAGCCGCGATTGCCTGCGTGGCGGGCGCCGCGTTTTTAAACCTCAAAAAATGGGTTACCTACGAACAAGACGGTTTAAAGCCAAGAAGGCCAATGCCGATAACAAAGCCCATGGCCAGATAAATTTAAAGCCCCGCTTTCTCGGCGGGGCTTTTTATGCAAGCAAAATTTATGTCTTATTTGGCGGCGGATTCTTCGTCAGAAGAAGGAATTTCAATAGGAATAAAATCCTCCCCTCCGCTTGCCGAACTTGTGCCTTTATTCCTCTTATCTTCCGATTTCAAACCGAATATACCCAACACGCCGTTAAGGCTTTTCTTTACCAACCTGCTGCCGGGATTTTTAAATATCGTCTGGCTAATCAAACTAGTCGCACTGGAAAGCATACTCATCTTTCCGTCAGGATTCTCAATTGTTCCGCCGACCTTTATTTTAAGCGGCATTATCCCGTTTTCGCTTATTCTGCCGGGCGCCGCGTTGAGTGCCATATCTATCGCCCTGCTGTTGAAATTTATATTCCCTTCCAAATTAAAAGATATGAGCGATGATATAAAAGAACCTTTTTTAATATTGCTAACCCCGTCTTTAAAATTCAAATCCATATCAAAGCTGTCGTAATTAAGAGAACCGGATATCTTGTCGGGCAACGTCTCCAAAGCCTGGGCCTGTTTGTCAACCGGTAAAATCGCGGCCGCCAAAGTGTTGAGAAGCGACAGCACGTCCAAACTGTTTATCAGCTTGCTCACCACCCCCAGGGAAACGAACAGAACCTTCGTCAAAGCGTTTGCATTGGTAAGGCGGTACAAATCCTTTATCACCCCTGTACCGGTATTCAATGAGAAATGTCCGCTTATCCCGGCCAAAGAAGGCTTGAAATTTATAACATCGGCTTTAAAGTTCACGTCATATGCGTTAAAATATGGGGCCTCCAACGCCGCGACTTTCGCCGTGCCTTTTATATTTAAAGGCGGCAAGAACCAGCCTTTATCCTTATCTGATGCGGGGGTAGAATCTTCCGCCAAAACAGGTTCGGTATCGGGGTCATACTCCGAGGCTGAATCCAGCATTGAAGAGCTCCCCTGTTTTAACAAAATTTTATCCGCCTGCAAATTAAAATTAACATCCGCGTTTTGACCGTTGTCCAAATATGTAAGAGCAGTTTTGAATGCATTGCCGTTTAGACGGCCGTTCAGATTATTGAGGGTTATATTCTTTAAGGTTTTTATTTCCGCTACCGCGTTAACCTCGCTAAACGTTCCCGCCCCGTCATAGAAAAACCCGACGTTCTTTGCCGATACCCGTCCGCGGACCTCTCCCTGCCCCAGCTTTAAAGACGCGCTTAGAAAACCGTCCAGCAAGTACTCGCCCAGCAGGCTTATCGCTTTAGAAAATCCCCCCAATGCCAAGGCTATCTTTAAATCTAAGCTGTAAGAGGGATTATCGCCCAAAATTATACCGCCCTTGCCGTTAATTGCGGAATTTAAAGCGCTTATGTTAAAGCTGTTTATAAGTATTTTATTCAGATCTGAATTGTAAGAGCCGTTGATGTCCACTTCGGCTTTGCCCAAATAGAAGGCCGGAGTGTTAAACAAACCGTTTAACGCTTCACTTGAAAAATTATTCGCTTGCGTATTTAGCTGTATATCGGGGTTTAAAAAATCAGTTACGGAGCCGCTTATCTTCAACAGGCTGTCGCCCCGCTCCAAAACAAGCTGATCAATTTGCGCAAAAGCGTTATCCCAATTCATCCCCGCTAAAGCGGATGTAACGGTAAATCCCAAGGGCAAATTATCCAGTTTGAATGATTTTTGCTGATAATCTAGTAAAGTATTTACGCTCAATTTAAACGGGGAGTAAAAACTGAAATTATCAATATCCAAAAACAATTCCTTTAAAGATATCTTTATATTCTTGGCCAAATCGCAGTAAGAAATTTCCGACTCGCGAAGCTGAATATGTTTTATCTTTAAATCTTTAAGAAAGGAATCTCCCTTAGCCTCATTACCATCATTGGAGTTTTCCTTTTCTCCACCTGCGGGAAAAAACGGCTCGAAATTAAAATCGCCGTTTTTGTCCCTTATTACATTCAGCTTAAGCCCCTCTATCGATATATCGTTAAAATCTATATCGCCCTTTAACAGTTGAAACGGCAATATTTTTACGAGCACGCTTTTTGCCTGCAGTATTTCCGCCCCGTCCGGCGCTTTTATCGATATATTATCTAAGTGTATCCCGGTAAGGCCCGCGGCTATATTTTTTATGCTTACTTCGCCTTTGGTTTTCTGCGCCAGGAAAGAAACTATCTTCTTTTGAACGCCCTCCGTAGGCAGCAAATACCGCAGTGCCAAATCCCCCGTCAAAAGCAACAAGGCGACGGCCCCGACCGCATACAGCAGCGTTCTTAACGATATGCGAATAAATTTCATTACAACCCCCGTAATCCTAAAAATTTCCCCGATACTCACTGTATCGGGGAAATTAAATTTTACTTATTGGCCAGTGCGGCTATTTCTTTTGCTTTGTCGGTTTTCTCCCAAGGGAAGATACTCCTCCCAAAATGCCCGTATGAAGCCGTCTTTTGATATATAGGCCTCTGCAGTTTAAACTGCTCTATTATCGCGCGCGGCGTCATCTTAAACACCTTTTTGCATATTGCCGTAAGCTTATCGTCCGACACTTTGCCTGTACCTAAAGTATCCAAATAAAAACCCACCGGTTCGGCCTTGCCTATCGCGTAAGCTATTTGGACTTCGCACTCCTCCGCCAGGCCAGAAGCTACGACATTCTTGGCTATATATCTGGCCAAGTATGCCGCCGATCTATCCACTTTTGTGGGATCCTTACCGCTGAACGCGCCGCCGCCGTGGGCAGTACGACCGCCATAAGTATCAACTATAATCTTGCGGCCCGTCATACCTGTATCGCTCTGCGGTCCGCCTATTACAAATTTGCCGGTAGGATTGATAAGATATTTGGTTTTGTCGTCGGCCCATTTGCCTATTACGGGTTTTATCACTTTTTCTATCAATTCTTTTTTGGACTCTTCGGTAATTTTCTTGCCGGTTTTATCCAAAATATCTTCCGTATGCTGGGTGGAAAGAACGACGGTATCTATTCTCTGCGCGACGCCGTCTTTATACTCCACCGTCACCTGCGATTTGGAATCGGGCCCAACGTAAGAGAGCTCGCCGCTCTTCCTCATATCGGCAAGTTTAATCAAAATCTCGTGCGCCAGCTGGAGCGGAAGCGGCATATATTCCTTTGTTTCCCTGCAAGCATATCCGACCATAAACCCCTGGTCGCCGGCACCGCCAACGTTTACGCCCTGGCTGATATCGGGCGATTGCTTGCCTATAACGTTTACTACGGAACAAGTCTCATAGTTAAAACCATATTTTGCATCGGTGTATCCGATATTCTTTATGGTGTCGCGCGCTATTTTGTCTACGTCGACCCAGGTGGAGGTGGTAATCTCTCCTCCGACAACAACCAATCCTCTTGTTATATAAGTTTCGCAAGCGACGCGAGCCGTCTTATCTTTAGCCAATATGGCGTCAAGAACTCCGTCGGAAATCTGATCGCACACCTTATCGGGATGCCCTTCCGAAACGGATTCGGAAGTTAAAAAATATCTGCCTTTTCTCATAATTATTGTCCTTAAAATGATATTATATCAATTATGAAGAGAATTTTCCTTTCATGGAACGTAAACGGCCTGAGAGCCGTGGAAAAGAAGGGTTTTAAGGATTGGCTGTTAAAAGCCAACCCCGATATAATCGGCCTGCAGGAAACAAAAGCCTGGCCGGAACAATTATCCGAGGAATTAAAAAATATTCCGGGATATCACTCCTACTTTTCCGTACCTCAGCGCAAAGGATACAGCGGCGTTGGCGTTTACACCAAAGAAAAACCGCTGTCGGTATCGACTTCCCTGGGCAGTGAGGAGTTCGACGCGGAAGGCAGGATGCTGTGTTTGGAATACGAAAATTTCTACTTCCTAACAGTCTACTTTCCCAACGGGGGGCAAGGCGAACACAGAGTCGAGTACAAACTGCGCTTCTATGCGGCATTTTTAGAAATGTGCAAAGAACTTTCAAAAAAGAAATACGTCATAACTTGCGGGGACGTCAATACCGCGCATAAAGAAATAGATTTGGAACACCCAAAAGAAAACCAAAAGACTACGGGCTTCCTTCCGCAGGAACGCGCTTGGCTTGATAAGTTCTTCAGCGAGGGCTTGGTGGATACCTTCAGAATGTTCAACACTCAAGGCAAGCAGTACACCTGGTGGGACTATAAAACTTCCGCCAGAAGCAGAAACGTGGGCTGGCGGCTGGATTATTTTATGGTTGACGAGAAGGCCTCAAAACTTATAAAAAATGCTTATATACTAAGTGACGTGCCCGGCTCGGACCATGCGCCCGTAGGCATTGATATAGAAATATAAAAGGAGCTATAAATGAAAAACATAAAATCAATAGTAATAATTTTGGCGGCTTTAGCCGTAATAGTGGTAGCCTGGAAAACCATGAGCAAACAGCAAACCGCCGCGCCTGCGGGCGAAAACGCTGCGCAAGAAGTCCTGACAGAAGAAGTTATAGTTGAAGAAACCGTACTTCCCCAAGATCAGCAAACAGCTCAGCCGGAAAAGGAAATCACCTCTTATGAAGCCACGGAAGAAGACGCGGCAAAAAGCAACAGCATGAGCGATATTCAAGATTTATTCTCCGGCTGCGAAACGGACGATGACTGCGTAGCGGTATATCCCAGCTGCTGCAAAGAGGCCTATGCCCCCTACTTCGTAAACAAACAGTACGAGCAGGAATTGATAAAAGAATATAAGAGAGTATCCGGCGAACCGGAACAATGCCCGGAACTTTCAAAATGCCCCAGAAGCTACTTCGGCGGAGCGAAAGCGGCCTGCGTAAGCGGAAGATGCTTGCAAAGCATATTTAACACGCCCGAATACCAAGAGTAATAAATTTAAGACAGCAGCTAATCGTTTGGAGTTGTCTACTTCATTTACTTCAAATGATTAGCTGTTTTTTATTGCTCAAAAAGTATATGGAAATACGATATTATATTTATAACTTTAAAAAAGAGTAGCTAAAATTACGAGTAATATAGTAGAATATATAGAGATTTGGAAGCGCCCATAGCTCAATGGATAGAGCACCAGCCTGCGGAGCTGGGGATACAAGTTCGATTCCTGTTGGGCGCACTTTTTAAAATGGTTCTAAACGGAGTTTAACAAAGTTTAATTCTCCGACGATAAAAGAGCCAAAAAGATATAAAAAGACCTCCTAAAACTAGGAGGTCTTTTTTTAATGTAGTTTAACGGATTTTAACGCATTTTGACCAAAAATGGACACTTTTTGGACACCTCTTGTCCCTCTATAACATGCCAAATTTTGGACAGTTGAATCCATTTATATATATTTGAATCACTCATCTATCTCTCTTAATCTATATGTATTTTATACTTCTATGTTAAGAATGCGACACTTAAGCGTGTTACTGTAAAGAACAGCCCTTTAGTGTCGAAAGACAAACTCCAAGGTCAACTGGGTATACTTTTTCAGTCCTAACCTTTACTACTAAAAATTAAAGATTTCTGCTTATATCAAAGTGGAATAAAGAAATTTTTACGGTTTTTTTACACACTTAACAGATTTATTTTCTTTTCTAAACAATTAAAAATTTTATGATATTGAGGTAACTAAAAGGAGACTATATGGCAGAAACCTTGTTGTTTGTAGTTGTTATCGGGGTATTTGGCTATTTAATATTTACCGTTTTTAACCCTGAAAAATTCTAAGAGGAATATTTATGGATACAAATCAGTGGGTTCAAGTATTATTTTACACTCTTCTATTAATAGCGCTATCCCCTTTTATAGGGAAATATATGGCTCGTGTTTTCCGTGGAGAGGAAACACTCCTTTCCCCTATTTTAGGTCCTTTGGAAAGGTTAATCTATCGCATAGCTGGCATAGCTCCCCAAAAAGAAATGGGCTGGAAAGAATACACACTCTGTCTGCTTGCGTTCAATGGATTAGGATTATTGGTCCTATTTTTAATGTTAATATGCCAAGGATTTTTACCTTTAAACCCGAACCATTTGCCCGGTTTAAAGTGGGATTTAGCCTTTAACACAGCAGTAAGTTTTGTCACCAATACCAACTGGCAAGCTTATAGCGGAGAGAGTACCCTAAGTTATTTTAGCCAAATGCTAGGATTGGGTGTACAAAACTTTCTAAGCGCGGCCACTGGGTTGACCGTCCTTGTGGCATTCATCCGCGGCTTGATACGTAAAAAGACCAATATGCTAGGTAATTTTTGGAGTGATTTGGTGAAAAGCACTCTATATATATTATTACCCCTTAGTATGGTATTAGCATTTTGGCTTACTACTGAAGGGGTACCCCAGACATTTAAGAAAAATATCGTTGTACAAACGCTGGAAGGGCAGGAACAGACCATTCCTCTGGGGCCGGCTGCTTCTCAAATCGCCATTAAACAGCTAGGCAGCAACGGAGGCGGTTTTTATGGAACTAACAGTAGCCACCCGTTGGAAAATCCCACCCCTACTTCTAACTTCTTAGAAATGTTTGCTTTATTAATGCTGCCGGCAGGTTGCGTATTTTTGTTTGGTTTTATGACCGGAGAAAAGAAACACGCAGTATTACTTTTTACAATTATGTTACTTATTTGGGTGGGCGGATTAGCCATTAGTATATGGAGTGAAAATTATAATGCCACTCAATTAGGAGTAGAAAGTGTTATGGAAGGAAAAGAAACCCGCTTTGGAATGATTAACAGCGTGCTATGGTCTACCGCTACGACATCGGCTTCCAACGGAGCTGTAAACAGTATGCATTCCAGTTTATCTCCGATGGCAGGTGGTATTGCTCTATTTAATATGATGCTAGGAGAAATCGTGTTCGGCGGGGTTGGTGCTGGGATGTATGGAATGCTGGTATTTATACTGCTGACTGTATTCTTATCTGGTTTAATGGTGGGCAGAACGCCCGAATATTTAGGTAAAAAAATCGAGCAAAAAGAAGTAAAAATGTGTGTGATTGCTATTTTGGCTCCTGCATTTTGTATTTTGTTTGGCTCGGCCTTAGGTGTTTTCTTAGAAAGTGCTAGAAATTCTATTTTAAACCCGGGCCCGCACGGTTTAACGGAAGTATTGTATGCTTTTACCTCTGGAGCAGGTAATAACGGGAGCGCTTTTGCGGGATTAAATGTAAATACCGTGTTTTATAACCTAGGTATTGGCATTAGTATGTTAATCGGTCGTTTTGCCATCATCGTGCCGTGCTTAGTAATGGCTGGTTCTTTGGCGAGTAAAAAAACAATGGCCACAAGCCAAGGTACTTTTCCTACTGATGGTCTCTTATTTGGAGGTTTGCTGTTAGGGGTTATATTAGTGGTGGGCGTATTAACCTATTTCCCGGCTTTGGCTTTGGGCCCCGTGCTTGAAATGTTGATGTTAGGATAAAACATATGAAAAAAAATAAAATTGTACAAAAAGATTTATTAAAATGGGCGGTTTTACACGCTTTTTTAAAGTTAAATCCTAAAGAAGAAATAAAAAATCCCGTGATGTTTGTTACATTTTTAGGGGCAATTATTACTACTTTAGTGTGCGTAAGCGGCATGCTTAAAGGCCAATCCATGTGGTTTGAAAGCCAAGTATCCCTTTGGTTGTGGTTTACGGTGCTGTTTGCCAACTTTGCCGAAGCGCTGGCTGAGGGAAAAGGAAAAGCCCAAGCCGAAAGCTTAAAAGCCGGGAGAAAAGAAATCTACGGCAATGTCCTTTCTGGCAATGAAACCATACGCACATTAGCTGACAAATTGAAAAAAGGAGACCTTGTGGTTTGCCAGGCTGGAGACATTATCCCGGCGGACGGTGAAGTAATAAAAGGGGTGGCCAGTGTGGACGAATCCGCCATTACCGGTGAATCCGCCCCCGTCATTCGTGAATCCGGCGGAGACCGCAGTGCCGTTACAGGCGGAACCCGGGTCATCAGCGACTGCATTACCATACGTATCACCAGCGCCCCTGGCGAAGGTTTTATGGATAGAATGATTTCACTCATTGAATCTTCTTCCAGACAAAAAACCCCAAACGAAATTGCTTTGTCTTTGTTACTCAGCGGGTTAACATTGGTCTTTTTAGCCGCTGTTATTTCGTTAAAATTCTTTTCCGGTTATATTGCCCTGCAAGATCCTGCCGCTTCCAATCTTATGAATATAACCGTATTAACCGGATTATTGGTTTGTTTGATTCCCACCACAATCGGCGGTTTATTAAGTGCCATAGGGATTGCCGGAATCAATAGACTGTTCAAATTAAATGTAGTCGCTACCAGTGGAAGAGCAGTTGAAGCAGCTGGAGACATTGATGTTTTGTTATTAGATAAAACCGGTACTATTACATTAGGCAACCGGATGGCTTCTGAATTTATTCCTGCTGGTAATATAAAAGAAGAAGATTTGGCCCAAGCTGCGCAATTAAGCTCTTTAGCCGATGAAACCCCGGAAGGGAGATCCATTGTGGTGTTAGCTAAAAATCGTTTTGGTCTACGCGCAGAAGACCTGGATATGGAAAAAATCCATCTTTTTCCTTTTACGGCACAAACTCAAATGAGTGGCTTGGATATTAAGCAACCCCAAGGAATTCGTGTTATACGTAAAGGATCTGTAACAGCTATTGGACGGTTTGTAAAGGAAAAGTACAATCATCAAGTTCCCGAAGATGTACAAAAAAATGCAGATGCTATCTCTAGAAAAGGAGGTACTCCTCTTGTGGTAGTAGACGATGGCATTGTGAAGGGGGTTGTACATCTCAAAGATGTGGTAAAAGGCGGCATTAAAGAACGTTTTGCCGAGCTACGTATGCGTGGCATTAGAACCGTAATGATTACCGGGGACAACCCTTTAACCGCCGCTGCTATTGCGGCAGAAGCTGGGGTGGACGATTTTATGGCTTCGGCCACTCCAGAAGACAAGTTAAAACGCATCCGCCAAGAACAGGCACAAGGACATTTAGTAGCAATGACCGGAGACGGAACTAACGATGCACCCGCATTAGCCCAAGCCGATGTTGGGGTTAGTATGAACACCGGAACGCAAGCCGCCCGTGAAGCCGGCAATATGGTAGATCTGGAAAGTAACCCTACCAAAATTATCGAAATTGTGGAAACAGGCAAGCAAATGCTTATTACCCGCGGGGCTTTAACCACATTTAGCATTGCAAACGATGTAGCCAAATACTTTGCTATTATCCCAGCCTTATTTGGAAGCATTTTTGCCGCCAATGGCGCAAGAGGCCCGCTGGAGGCGTTAAATATTATGCATTTATCCACGCCGCAAAACGCCATATTAAGTGCCGTTATTTTCAACGCCTTAATCATTGTGGCACTGATTCCATTGGCTCTGCGGGGTATCAAAACCCGGGCGCAAACTGCTAAACAGTTATTATTAAGAAATGTGCTTATTTATGGAGTTGGAGGATTAATTGCACCTTTTATCGGCATTAAACTGATTGATATGCTGTTGGTATTATTGGGTGTTGGAGGTAAATAAGATGAAAAATTTATGGATTTCCTTTAAATTCTTGGTAATTTTAAGTATTGTGACAGGTGTTATTTATCCTGCCATTATAACGGGAGCCAGTCATTTGTTTTTTGTAGATAATACAACTGGGAATATTATAGTCAAAGATGGTAAAAATATTGGCGCAGTATTTGTAGGCCAACTCTTTCAGCAGGATAAATATTTCTGGGGGCGTCCGTCTGCCGGTAATTATAATACTTTGCCGTCTGGTGCTAGCAATATATCCCCGGCTTCTTCGGCTATTTTCCAAACGATGCAAGAAAACAAAGCTAAATATATGAACCCCACCGGCAAAGTGGCAGATGAAATGCTTTTTACTTCCGCCTCAGGGATTGACCCCCATATCAGTCCGCAAGCAGCGTTTGAACAAGTCCAACGTATTGCTAATGCCCGTAATATTTCTGAAAAAGAAGTAGAGAAATTAATCAACAAAACGATTGAACCCAGAGATTTTGGCTTCCTGGGGGAAATGCGTGTTAATGTGTTAAAATTAAATATAGCTTTAGACGATATGGAAACTTATGCAAGAAAATAGACCTGATCCAAACAGAATCTTACAAGCCGTACAAACCGCCGAAAACAAAAATAAAGGCGGGCATCTGTATGTATTTTTAGGCATGTGTCCAGGGGTGGGCAAAACCTACGCCATGTTACAAACCGCTCACGAAAAAAAGAAAGAAGACGGGGTGGATATTGTAGTTGGAGTAGTGGAAACACATGGAAGAAAAGAAACGGCGGCACTGTTGGACGGCCTAGAAGTGATTCCTGCCAAAAAAATCCCATATAAAGGGAAATTATTTAATGAAATGGACTTGGAGGCGATTCTTGAACGTCGCCCCCAAGTCGTTTTAGTAGATGAATTGGCGCATACCAATATGTTGTCCAGCCGTCATAAAAAACGCTGGCAGGATGTGGAAGAACTTCTATCTAACGGTATTGATGTATACACTACGATTAATGTACAACATGTAGAAAGTTTAAAAGAAGATGTTGCCTTAATTACAGGTATTTCTGTTAGAGAAACCGTTCCGGATGCCATTTTTGAACGGGCCAACCAAATTAAACTGATTGACTTGCCCGCCGAACAATTGCTGGAAAGATTGTTAGATGGAAAAGTCTATCTTCCACAAAATTCTGTCGTCGCTGCCGAAAATTTTTTTAGAACCGATAAACTAACCGCTCTTAGAGAATTATCTTTACGCTTTGCCGGAGATGTGGTAGGCGGAGAGTTGGAAGCGCTTCAATCCGGTATTGCACCTGCAGGACATAAAGAAAAGTTTTTAATTTTAATTTATTCGGATGCTGCTACCAAAAAAGTAATTCGAGCGGCCCGAAAAGCAGCTTTGGCATCCAATGCGGAGTTATATGGGCTATTAATGGACAAAAATGGCCTTTTGTCTGATAGAGAAAAAGAAAGCCTCCTTACCAATGAAGAGCTTTTTCGCAATATGAATGGGGAGTTAATTACCCGTGTAGATGCGGATCGATTTTCTGCTATACAAAGCGTAATCAATAAGTATGGCATCACGCGTGTATTATTAAGAAAATCCCAAAGCAGCCTGTGGCGTGATCTGTTTTTAGGAGGCTCTTTAGTTACCCGCTTATTAAAAGAAACAAAAGTAGATGTACAGCTTTTGCATCAAATGGGCTGGATGGGAGTGGAAGAAAAAAATTCTTTTTGGCGGACCTTTTATTTAGAAACAAACCCTAGTAAATACTATCGAATCTTATTATTACTGGCATTAGTTACTATTTTTAATATTGTTTTGGCTCATTATACGGGTTATTTTGCCGTTGGATTTGTATATTTATTATTGGTATTGTTTGTCGGAGTTTTTTCTTCTATTGTGCCCATCATGTTTTGCGCTTTGGCAAGCGCATTAGCCTGGAACTTCTTTTTTATCCCCCCCTTATTTACATTCAAAATAAATAAAGCGGAAGATTGGATAATGTCTGTAGTGTATTTATTTACAGCTATAGTAGTTAGTGTATTGATTCATCGCATTCAAACCAGCCGCAGATTATTGCGTGCCAGAGAAGAGCGAAACGCCGCCCTATTAAAAATTGCCCGTATTTTATCGGCCGCATTAGAAATAAAACCGGCATTACAGGATATTTTATCACAACTTAAATATTTATTTAAAGGAGAATTTGCTGTTGTATATCAAATTATTCCAGAAAAACTTGAAACTGTGAACAGTCACCCCATGGGATATGCGTGGACAGAAAATCCGAAAGAAAAATCGGTTGGTTTTTGGTGTATGAAAAATAATTTAGAAGCCGGATGGGGCACCGCCACCTTGTCTTCTTCGGAGGCCTTGTATATTCCTTTATCCGCCGCAGAAGAAGTGGTGGGGTTTTTATCGTATTTACCCCAAAATTACGCTCAATCTTTATCGGCCGAAGACAGAAATTTATTAGCATCTGTGGCGGGGCAAATAGCCAGTTTTTTATTAAGAGAAAGGCTGAAAAAGAAAACGGAGGAAATGAAACGGCTGGAAGAAACTCAAAAAATTTATAATCTGGTTCTTAATACCGTATCACACGAACTCAAAACCCCAATTACCGTGATTAAAGGGGCATTGGCCGTTTTAAAAACTGGGAAAGGCAAAAATGCAGACAGTTTGGATGATTTGGAAGGCGCCGTTTTGAATTTGACTTACGAAATCAACAACATCTTAGATATTTCCAAAGTAAGCGTGGGTTCGGAAATAAAACGAGAATGGACGGATTTACAAGATATAGTTTATTCCGTTAAAGACAAACTTTCGCTTTATGCGGCAAAACACAAGTTAGTGACTTCTTTTCAAAAAGATTTGCCTTTTGTAAGGATAAACTTTGCTCTGGTAGAATCGGCTTTATCCAATTTAATCGTTAATGCGGTAAATTATACGCCCACAGGCGGCCATATTTGGGTAAAATGCTATGTAGAAAACCAATGTGTGGTATTGGAAACTTGTGACGAAGGGCCCGGATTGGATGACGAGGAAAAGAAACTCATCTTTAATAAATTTTATCGGGCCAAAAGCACCTCCTCCCAAAAATCGGGCTCAGGGCTGGGGCTGTTTATCGTAAAATCAGTTGCTTTGCTTCACGGCGGGGATGCCGTTGCGCAAGACAATCCTTCCGGGGGATTAAAAATCAAGATGTTATTCCCGTTGGAGTTGCAACCTAAAATTTAGGAGATAAGGCTATGCTGAATCAAGGGGCAAAAATTTTAGTTGTAGACGACGAAAAAGGTATTAGGCGCTTTTTAGAAAACAGCTTGCAAAATCAGGGTTATGAAGTCTTTTTAGCAGAAAACGGACGCCGCGCGCTGCAATTATTTAAAAGCAAACATCCGGATTTGGTGTTATTGGATTTAAACCTTCCGGATATGTTTGGTGGAGAAGTATTAAAAGCCATCCGAAAAGAACACGCAACCCCCGTGATTGTTCTTACCGTCTTAAATTCGGATAAGGATAAAATAGAGATTTTAGATTTAGGAGCCGATGATTTTTTAACCAAGCCTTTTAGTGTAGCAGAATTGGGCGCCAGGGTTAGAGTGGCGCTGCGTCATGGGGCAAACTTAAAAGACACTCCTTTGTATAAAAATGGGCCGTTAGAAGTAGATGTAAATTTAAGAAAAGTAAGAGTGCAAGGAAAAGAAATAAAATTGACAGCTACAGAATTTGACCTTTTGAAATTATTAATTTCTTGGGAAGGGAAAATTCTTACGCAAAATTTTATTTTAACTAATATTTGGGGAGCCTTTGCCAATGAACAAACCCACTATGTCCGAATTTATGTAGCTAATTTGCGTCGAAAATTAGAAACTTGTGAAGAGATGAAAGGATTTATAAAAACAGAACAAGGAGTAGGTTATCGCATTGATAAAATAGAGGAATAAATAAGAAGAAATACAATATATAGAGGAGATAAAAACTATCTAAATTAAAAGGAATTTTATTGTTTTGCGTACTATACACTAGTCCTGCGGAGCTGAAGATACAAGTTCGATTCCTGTTGGGCGCGCCATTTAAAATGGTTCTTAGCGGAGTTTAACAAAGTTTAATCCTCCGACGATAAAAGAGCCAAAAAGATATAAAAAGACCTCCTAAAACTAGGAGGTCTTTTTTTAATGCAGTTTAATGGATTTTAACGCATTTTGACCAAAAATGGACACTTTTTGGACACCTCTTTTCTCTCTATAACCCGCCAAATTTTGGACAGTTACAGGATTTGGAAAGACGCCTTCAGTTATTTGGACGTGCCTAAAGGGAAGATGTCCTCCCAAGAATAGAAGACTAAAAAACCTGTTAGGTTATCTGGAAATCAAATCATACGCCAAACTAGCCAAAGCTAAATAATGAATCGCTAGATTTTTATCCAGATCTATAGCACTACTATGAGCTTTTTCATTTCTTAAAAACTGAATAGCTAAATGAATATAACCACATCCTCTATAAAAATCATATTGGGGAGTACCTTTTTTCGTATTAGTTCCATATAATCCATCTAAAAACTCTACCTTTGTACCGACCTCTCCGAATACTTCCGTGGCCCTTTCTTTCCCCGTAATAGATTTTAATTTTTCTCTTACTATCTTATACGCTTCATCCACAGCGTGAAAGTAGTCTTCTGTTTCAAGATAGCGTTGTATATGGTTATAGATTTCAGGCCTAATAGTAATATGAATACAATTCCCCGCCACTGAAGCTTGGCTTCGGTCAGGCTTAGATAACAGTTTTTCACCTATTTTTTCTAATCCTGATGAAAATTTAACGGAAATAATCTGGCCTTGTTCTTTATTTCTAAATAAAGCTGCTATTTCTAAGATCACACTTCCAACAGTTTTATTATCTGCTTTATCTAGCCAGGCACGGAATCGATCGTTTTGTGTTTTTCCATATTCTGTATAGGCCTCGTCGTTAATATTTACCCCTTGTTCCTGGAAGAAATTAACAAACTCTTCTTCAGAAAAACGAATAATCCGACCTCCAGAACCCAGGCGTAAAGCGTTATCTAAATATTGTTTATCTGCAGTTGATATATTACTCATTGTTATTTCCCAATTATAGTTTGTAATTAATACTAGCAAATTGTATTCAGGGACTTGCCAACCAACCTCAAATACATTCCTTTGAAATACGTTAATTTCAATCAATTAACGTCCTTATATTTTCATTCAACAAGGAGATTTCTCTGGGGTGTCGTACTTCATTTTCCGATTTCCCCAAATAAGGACGGCCAACGGAATACGCAAAAGCGAAAGATAATATCATAAAAAAATTAAAGGCTGGGGAGAAAAACAAAACCCCGCTTTAGGCGGGGTTAATTGCCCTTTATTTTGCAAAGGTTTCAAAACACGCTAGATCCCTATTCAAAAGAACCTCACTGTGGGGAATAAGCAAATACTTCCACTTTTTAGCCCCCGTTTCAGTAGCTGACTCATTCACCCGTTTTACCCAAGTGGTGGCGGCATTGGCTTTTTCTTCTACTTCTGAGAGTTCTAAATCCCGGGCGCTTTTGATTTCTATTAAAAAGAGATTTTCAGCCGTTTCTACCACAAAATCCGGCTGATATTTATGACTCCCATTGCGCCAGTAAATATCAAACTGCCTGTCACTGGGGCGAAGCCATTTTAAGACTTTTGGATCTTGCTCTAAAATGCTGGCAAAATCCTTTTCCGCCTTAGAATCAAACTTATACAGATTATGACATGCTTTTTGAAACCCTGTAAAAACCTTACTGGGGATTTGGCTAGTAGGTTCGATAGTAGCGGTATAGTGGTACACCTTATCAGCCGTAATTTTATCGTAATTATGCGGGTAAATCCTTTCAAATGGATACACTTTTGCGGCTGTATAATCCGGTTGCACATACACGGAATGCTGTTTCATCTGGGCAAAAATCAATTCCGCTATAGGTTTTCGGAAGCTTACCAGTACATTTTTTACATCTTCTTCTTTCAAATAGCTTTTTAATTTAGTAATTACGGCCTGCACAAAACTATGCAGTAAATCGGCATAATCCTCGTATGGAATTTCCGGTATATCATACAGGGCCGACAACAAAATGTTTTCCGCACTCTCTTGGTTAATATCCCCTGATACTTTCCCCTGTAAAAAAGCAAATTTTCCATCGGTTAAGGATTTAATAAAAATCTCCTGGGAAGCAGGTTGATACGTAATGTTAGTCGTATCCAGTTCAAACGGCTGGAACTTCAAATAGCCGTCTTTCCCCGGCTGTACAATTAACCGCGGGATGGGAATAATGCTGGAAACAAACTGCTGCACCAGTTGGGGCAAATGTTTTTTAATATCTGCTATTTGCTCCTTAGCAAACAAACTGCTCCCGGTTAATTCTTCTTCCAACCGGTTTATGGCTATTTCTTGCGTTACAGGAGAAGACAAATCCCTAATGGTTTTTACTTCCGAGCCCATTTTAGGCAAAATTTTATCTTGCAAAATAGCCACCGCTTCTTTAACTTCTGGGGTTTGAGGAACCCAAAAAGACGTTTCTGGCGCTTTTGCCGCTTCTTCCCGCTGGGCCACCAGTATGGGTTTAGAAACAATTACCTCTTTGGCGGGGGTATTGTCAAAATCGTCATCCAGTTCAATAATGTTTTCTTTGCGCAGCAGACTTCCTTCCCGGTTGGCTTCATCAATAATAGCCTGGAATCTGTCGTGCGCCACAATAGTCAGCCTGTCGGCAGTATCATCGTTAGTAATCCGCCCATACGGCAAGCGCAAACCACGCCCGATAGTCTGTTCCGTAAGGGTATCCGAAGCGGACGCCCTCAAGGGGACGATAGTATACAGGTTTGTAACGTCCCACCCTTCTTTAAGCATATTTACGTGAATAACAATTTCTGTTTTATTTAGCGGATTTTCCACAGAGAGTAACTTGGTAATATTTTCGTCTTTTTCGCTTCCTTTTTGGGCGGAATGCACCACAATTACCTTGTCTTTATAGTAGCCGTTGTAAAAGTCATCCGCTTGAATCATTTGTTTGATTTGTTCGGCATGATCTGTGTCTTTGGTCACAATCAGCACAAAAGGCTTAATAATACGCAGGCCATTATTACGGGCGTATTTTTCCAGCTCCACTTTTGTATGCTGATGCAGGCGGATACCGTCCTGCACTTTAAAACGGTCAATTTCTTCCGGAGTGAAATTTTCCGGCTTACAGTTTTTGCGGGTAGCCACATAGGGCTTTTTAACAAACCCGTCTTGGATGGCTTTGGCTAGGGAATATTCATACACCACATTCTTAAACGGCACTGCCTTGCTGCTTTTTTGAATTTGCGGCGTAGCAGTTACTTCTATACCCAAAACGGGGTTTAATTCGTTAATTACCTGCATAGCCCGTTCGGCCCGGTAGTGGTGGCTTTCGTCCATTAACAGCACCAGGCGTTCCCGGCTGGCTAAATAGTCAAAATAGCTCTGCCCTAAATATTCGGATAAGCGTTTAATAAGCGGCTTATCCCCTTTGCGTTCACCGGCGTTGATTTTGGAGATGTTAAAAATGTTAATGCGGATACTTTCCTGGAATAATTGATGTTCCGTCATTTCACGGTAAGTATCCCCGGTAATCACCAGCGGTGGGTTAACCGCAAAGTCCGCTATCCCCTTAAACACATATTTGGGGTTGGCCGGTTTGGAAAAGTCCTCTATCAACTTGTCGTAAATGGTCAAATTGGGGGCTAGAATAAAGAAATCCTGTATTTGATGCTCTTTGTATAGGTACGCCACAAAAGCCCCCATAAGGCGGGTTTTGCCCACTCCAGTGGCCAACGCAAAGCACAGGTTGGGGAATTGGCGTTCAAAATCCTTAAAAAGTGGGGATTTGGCGCGGATAGCGGCCACCTGGGCGGTAAGGTCATTTTCTTTAGAAAGCGGCAACAGCTGGCAAATATCCGCCAGGATATACAGGGCTTCGGCCTGCGGGGCACGCAGAGAAAGACGGTTTTTAATATACAAAGCGTTTTGGTTCATAACATTACCTAAATATTGTTGTTACAACAGTTTTGAAATACTGAAAAATATTTGCGAGCAAGTAAATAGCGAAAGGAGCAACTATTACCGACAATACAATGTTTTGCAGATATTTTTTTAATTTATTTCCTTTAAATGCAACCACAGGAAATATCTTAGACATTAAAGTTCTTAAATTCAGCATAGTATATGTCCAACAGTTTGAAAACAACAATAACCAACCGATAAACGAAATCAAAAAAGGATGCTCAACATTTAACATAGAACAGGTTTTTACTGCTAAATACAGCGCACAGAAAAACATTAATAAAACTGCAGTTATTTGAACAAACGCTTCAACTTTCCAGTTCCGAACCCAAGAGTAAGAATTTTGATACTTACTTAATATTCCTTTTAAACGATAAAAGGTTCCCTCAGTCCACTCCTTACAATCATTAGTAACGACAAAAGATGAAAGAGTTTGAATATTATTATTTAAATAAATAGCAATAGTTTTTTCATTTCGTTCCGTCGTAATATCCGAAACTTCAAAAACAATTCTTTCCACTGTTTGGGCGTCGGAAAAATATTTTAATAAAGAATCAATATCATCAACAATATATCCCTTTCCGTCAAACCGAATTAAATACAAAAGCCGAGTATTAATATCTTCTTTACCCTTGTTATATTGGCTGATAATATCATTCAATTCAGTATCTATTCTTTTTATAGCATCTGCAGTAATTGTACACGCTTCAATAGTCTCTTCTACCAGAAATTTACCCATATTCAACTCCTTATTCTTCCTCTTCTTCCAATACGGGCGGGTTGATGATGTTAAGGTTGTAATTGTCTTTGCCAAATTCACAGCGGCCTAACAGGGCGGCAGGGATTTTTTTAACCGTTATGTTGGCAAAACGGCTGGAAAGGCCCGAATCAAAACTTTTGCAGCAAATCAGCAGGCTTTCGCCGGGTTTCATATCCTGGGCAATGGCGGAAAGCAATTCCGCCCCCACGTGGTTGGTGGTGGTATAGATAAAGTCCGCCTCGCTGCTTTGGCCTTGCTTCCAAAATTGTTCCTGGGACGGGGCATATTTAAAGCCCTCGTTTTTGGCTACGGCCGCGGCAAGCATATCGGCATTGTATTCTTTGGAAATGACGTATTGGCCGTATTTGTCTTTATTTAACAGGCTGGGGGCGAGATAGTAGTATTTAAAGCCACCGCCACCATGCCAGTTGACAGCTTTGGAAATACCGCCCTGGTCCGTTCCGTCAATCACTTTTTGCAGGCGCGGGATACAATGGGTATGGCAATGTTCGCCCAATTCTATGCCAATGTATTTGCGGCCCATTTTGTGCGCCACGGCTGCTGTGGTGCCGGAGCCTAAAAAGGAGTCCAAAACCCAATCCCCTGGGTTAGAACCCAAGTGAATAATATCAGCAATTAACTCTTCCGGTTTGGGGTATGGAAATTTTTTATCTCCAAACAATTTTTTAATTTGTGCAGTTCCGTTACCACTACTGTATTCTGGACGATATAAAAAAGACTTAGGTTTCTTAGTAGGTAAATCTCCTAATTCAGGTCGTTGTTTTTTATACAAAGAAATTTTCCCTTTATTAATACAGACCAAAACATCATAACCTAATCGTGCAATATTAGAAGTTGTATAACCCCAGCGCCATCGGCCATAATTATCCGTATCTACCATTGGAAGGATAAAGGTATATCCATCCTTTTCATATTTTATTTTTAATGCTTTCAAAAACACATCATTAAATTGCTTCGTTTCTTTATTATACAAGGAATTAAATTCTTCTTTAGGAATAGTAGAGAGCACCCCATCCTTCCATAAAAGGGGATAGAACATTGAAGGACGATTTTCTCTAAGTCCTTCTTCTCCGGTTGCCCTCAATGGCGCCCCTTTTTTATACAATCCTATATCATCTTCTGCCCATTCCAAATTATCTACATCTTCTACATTAAAATTATTTATTTGTAAGTTTCCTTTGCTCTTGGCATAACATAAAACATACTCATGGCAACCTGCAAAACCAAATTGATCTTGATTACCCTTTAAATTCATAATTGCAGGTAAGCACGCAATGAAGTTCTTGCGTAAAAATATTTCATCCATAATTAAGCGTAAATATGCCTGTTCAAAATCATCAATTTGGACAAAAATTACTCCTTCCGGAGCTAACAACTTATATAACACTTCTATACGAGAATACATTAGTTGGAGCCATTCGGAGTGTTCTTTATTATCATCATATACTTGATTATTAGCCACTCCAATATTATACGGGGGATCGATATAGATACATTTTATTTTGCCGGCATAGTCCTGCTCCAAGGCTTTTAGGGCCAGCAGGTTATCGCCGTAAATTAGCATATTATCGGTGGCTTTATCGCCATAGTCTTTAGTGGGGTCATGCACCAAAATCCGCGGTTCCACCTTAACAGGGGTATCTTTCCCAATCCATGTCAGTTCCAACTTCTGTTTATTTACCATATTCAAAATCCTCTGTATAAATCCGCAAAACATTCAACCGATATTTTAAAAAAGCATCATATTCTTTATCACTAAGTTGTTGTGAGTTAATTTCTTCTTTCTTAAACAAATTTTCTTTAATCGTCTGCACTAAAGGCTGTAACTCCTTTAAGTAATTTTCCAAAACTGTATTTGTTTTTTCTCCTAAAACCATCTCATAATACAAGCCATTTAAAACAAGTTTTGAAATATCGTCATCAATTACAGAAATTGCATCTATACTGGCTTGTTGTGCTACCTTGGGAAACTCTTGTAGAGATGTCGCCTTTAGAAAATACTGAAAGTTATGATGTACTGAATTTACATGGTACAATTGCTCTTGGAATGAGGAATATCTTTCATTCCATAAAATTTGTTGATGATGTCTCTCTAACTCTGTAGGAAGCGTAAAATAAGGTGTAGAGAATAATGCAACTAATAATCCTAAACAGGCCACTATATTTCCCTTCCCATATTTCCATTCTACTACAAAAGAGGCTAATATCAATGCAATTAAGACTAATTGAACATATATCATATCACTTTCCATCCGATAATAAAAATTTCTTGCTCGGTTACATTGTTTTGTAAGCGCTGTTGTAAATCGTCCAAAATATGGTCTTTACGGCGGGAAATTTCGTCCTGCTCGTCAAACAGGCGGGCGCGCTTTTGGCGGCGTAAGTCCTCTTTTTCTTTCTGCTGGCGCCCTAAGGATAGTTTTTCCTGCAATGCGGTGGTCTCCCGGTTTAGTTTTTTTAGGGCTTTGATTTCTTTATCTAAGTCCTTAATTTCTCGCTCTAAATCGTTCTTTAAATCGTCGGCCCATTGATCTAGTTTATCCATTTCAGCGTCAAAATATTGGCTGTTTTCTTGGGAAATTTGGTCTAAAACCTGTTTTTTGCGGCTTTCGCATGCGTCTAACAGGTAGTGGCGGGGGTTATCCCCAATTTGTATGGGTTCAGCCGCCACAGGCAGGGTTTTGAACAGTTTTTGGGCATATTCGGGTGTTAAGTCCTTACCGGAATCCGTACACATAGAAAAGAGCAAATACTCGGTGGTATCCAGGGCGGAGACAGTCATTTTAACCAGCCGCAAATACCCGCTTTTACCCACTAAATGCTTTACCATGGCCAAGTTTTTGCCGCTGTGGGTATAGTCAAACGTGATTTGTTCTTCCTGCGGTTTTTGCTGGAGGACATACTGCAACAGGGCCTGCATCATAGGCAAATTTAAGTGCAAAGGCCGCGTGCTTACCAAAGACTGCTTGAGGCTGTAAGTACCGCTCCATTCTTTTTGCCAAAACGGCAGTTTGGGCGTGGTAATAAACACGGAATGGGTGTTTGGGTCATACGAGAAAGATTTGCCCAATACAGCCTGTAAAAAGGCCAGCATATAACTTTCGTACTGGGTGAGGTCTCCCAGGGCTTTATCCAGCCCTTTAATGCGTTTTTGGACGTCTTCGTCAAAATTATCAAAAATTTTGCTTTTGGTTTGACTTGTCGCCTGGGCGATGGTATCACTCAGCTGGGTTTGTAAATTATCAAAGGCTTGCTGGATTTCCTGCTCTGTACGGCATTTTTGGAAAATATCCGCGATGGCTTTTTCAATATCTACGCCGGATTCCAGCGCCCCTAATACAGGGTCCGACGAGCCAAAAACCCCGTCAAACAAGTTTAATTTATTTTTTAGCAGTTCCAGCACGCGCTTATCTGCCGCGTTGGCGGTATTTAAGAAGTTAATTACCACCACATCATAGTTTTGCCCATAGCGGTGGCAGCGGCCAATGCGCTGTTCGATGCGTTGGGGGTTCCAGGGTAAGTCATAATTGACCACCACGTTGCAAAACTGCATATTTAAACCTTCGGCGCCAGATTCCGTGGCCAATAAAATTTGCGCCCGGTCCTTAAATTCTTCCAAAATGGCTGCGCGCGTATCCGCCGATACAATACCCGTAATTTTACCGTCCGTTTGGTGGCGTTCTTTCCATTGTTTTAGTAAGGCCTTGCTGGCAGGATCGGTATTGGTGCCGTTAAGGGTAAGCGTGCAATCTGCAAAGCCGTTTTTATCCAGAAGTTCCTTTAAATACTGTTGGGTGCGGCGGCTTTCTGTAAATACCAGTACTTTGCGCGGGCTACCCAGTTGTTTGGCTTGAGAAAAGGCCAGTTCTATGCCTTGTAAGAGAGCGTTTCCTTTGGCGTTTTCTGTAATGCTTTTGGCTAGTTTGCGGTAATCTTCCAACTGGTTGATTTCATCGGTAATCATCTCCCGAACGTGGACTTTTTCTTTAAGAGACAGGCCTTTGGAAGATTTGGGAAAAGGATAAACGCAACCGGCTTGCGGATCCCCGGCTTCGGCCCAGTCGTCCTGCAGTTCTTCTAATGACTCAAAATCTTCGGCCAGGTTTACATCCGGCTCCGGGTATTGCGTTTCACGCACTTTTTTAAGCCGCTCTATGAGTTTACCCAAAGTGTCTGAAATAGCAAAAGAAGATGAAGCCAAAATCTTGCGAATAACTAACATCAATAAAGCATTATTACTAGAAGAGACCCCAAAGGACGGTTTGCGTAAGTATTCGGATACTTTTTCGTACAGTTCTAATTCGTCATCGGAAGGAGTAAAGTCTATAGTAATAGAACTGCGCTTGGTATAACGCACATATTGCTGAACTTGCCGGCGTAAAGTGCGGTGTGCAATAGGCGCGATGCGCTGTTTAAGATCATTAAACAGACGTTCTGCACGCATTTGGGCTGTGGTTTTAGCATCATCCGATAATACAGGGATATCATCAAATACATCTGAATGTTGGATAAATTGCGCTTTGAACGATTCTAAATTGCCAAAAATGCGCTCATCTACAAAACTAACTAATCCATATAATTCTAATAAGGAGTTTTGCAAAGGAGTGGCGGTTAAGAGTAGTTTCTTACGCTGGGCGGTGGACTTTTGAATAGAGCGCGCAATTTTATTATCTGAACGATAGACATTACGCAAGCGGTGCGCTTCGTCTATTACCACTAAATCCCAATCTACTAAAGCAATATCCCGTTCCATACGGCGGGCGTATTGATACGAGCAAATGACAACTTTATCTTTTTGATTAAAAGGTAGTTCATTACCTTCTTTTTGACATTGTTTATAGGTTTTGGTGTCTAAAATAAAGGAATCAATAAAAAATTTATCGCTCAATTCTCCTTGCCATTGTTTACGAATGGAAGCAGGGGTAATGCATAAAATCTTGCGCTTGTTTTCGGCCCACAGCTGGCTAATGACTAGGCCGGCTTCAATAGTTTTACCCAGGCCTACTTCATCAGCTAAAATAGCACCTTTAGAAAGTGGATTTTGAAACGCAAACAAAGCCGCATCAATCTGGTGCGGGGTTAAGTCAATGGTAGAATTAAGAACGGAACGCCCTAATTTTGTAACAGAGTTAGCAGGATTTTTTAAGGTTAATAATTGGGCTAAATATTGTGCTTTGGCAAAAGATTTCACATATATACCTATAATCAGAAAGAACTATTTTTTATAATTAGGATTTCTTTTATTTTACTATAGAAGAAGGTGAACTGCAAAGGGAGCTCAGGGAAATATACAAAAAGAACAACAAAAGATATCTTTTGTAACGAAGTAAGCCTTTTGGGGCGGATTTCGTCCGCTATTTTTCGCTTGCCAAAAATAAGGACGGCGGACGGAAGTCACTAAAAGCGGAAGATAACATCACAAAAATAAATTTTGGGATTTTAGAATAAAAAGTCCGGTCAAAAAAATTTTCTGGAAAATTTTAGGAGCTTTCCTTGTGCCAATATATTTACCCCCTAAAAAGTGCGCATAATGGAAGAGTAAATGCTTAAATCCACCTAAATACCCACGGTTTGGCTTGGATTTATAAAATGCGTCAAAATACAGCCTATTTCGTTAGTTATACAGAAAATCCAACCGATTACCCAATTAGATGTAAAAATGGCTATAATAACAATTATGGAAGATACAATGCCCTTTTCCCAATTACTCTCTTACCCAGAAGCGCTGGTGCTACTCTATTTGTACCACCACCCATTTATTGTTATTCCATCTTATCTAATAGAACTACAAAACTTAAAACAATTACCCGTTTTGGAAGTGATATATGGTAAAAATTTGCTTACAGAACTGCCTACCGTTACGGCTGGGGGCGAAAAGCCTAACCATGACAAAAAGAGGCCCCTGTACCATATTCCCATCAATGGCTATTGTTTGGTTAAAAAAAGTAAAGATTCTTTCAAGAAGTTTTTAGCTCATTACCTTTCTGCTTACAGAGAGCATAAATTTACACAAAATCCCTTTAATTATTTCAGTTTTGTACATTCTTGGGGCAATACTGTATCTTTTTTAAATAACCAAAAAGAAAAATTCGGCCCGTCTTTTTCCATCACGCCACAGCTTCTGAGTGGAGAAGAAAGCCTCAAAAATCCTTCTGCCCGGTGGGTAGAATGCGTTCTTTTTGCTTTACTCCGCGAAAAGCTAGCCCTACAAGGAGCCGAAATCAGTTTTCTGGATCATAACCAGGAGAATCTGTCTCAAAACCAAGTAGAAGCCATTTTAGATTATCCACATTTCCGGTTTACCGTTGAACTTTTGCGACCATTGCGCAAAACAGCGGCTACACTAATAGAATATTGCGGAATTGAAATTACCTGTCCGGAAGAGTCTTTATCCTCTTTTGATTACAGTAAGCTTATTGTCTATTACAAGGAGCACCAGATTCCTTTTGAAACTGATTCTGTTCAATTTTTCTTCCTTCAATTCCTGGTTATGTACCGTGGGGAAGTAAAATCTGTAAAAACTTTCCAAGAAGAATTAAAGCAGTGGTTAAGGGGGCTTAGCACCCCCAAACGCAGCCCTATGTCTGGAAATATTATTAAGCGTTTAGAAAGCTACCGCATAGAAACACTCAAAAAATTTAGGAAAATATCTGAGCAATATCATTTTTCACTGGATTTTGATATTACCGTCGGTAAAACGGGCCTTTATTTACACCCCAAAACCAAGGACACCCCCTAAGGCACCTAGATTATATCTAAATTCATTTTTCACCTATACAAAATCTACCTTTCTTCTAGGTAGATTTTTTGTTTTCTAGGCAATTTCTCGTCGGGCACCTAGAACCCGCCCCCAATTTTCAAACATTATTTTTTCCCTTAAAATAATATGTGTTCAGACATACTGAACAGTAAATAAATCTGTGATTAGAACAAATAATCACAAAGGAGAAATAATGGAAATATTCAAAAAAAGTTGTATTGATGGGACTCTTTCCCTGGGAATAGAACCATATAACAAAAAATTCATTTTCCCCGCTTGCAATCGCATTCGGGTAGCTCATTTAATGGGCTTAACCGCCAATAGTAAATATTGGGGTTGACAGGGATATATTGGGAGATATAATTTTAACCTCTCCCGGTAAAAGATAACAAGCCACTTTATCCAGCATAATTATTACTCCTTTTATGTGCCACACGGGCTAGCATGGGATAAACGATAGGGCTGATAGTAGGCATAGATACCTATTAGCCCCACATAGGGACGGATCAGGATATAAACACCTGGAAGCCGGATATTTTCCTACTATACGTAGGGATTTCTATGGGATTTATTGGGAATCTTGCCCGTCAAAAGTCATTTTTGGACATAATTTGTATGAAGTCGGTCCAAAGGACTTAGAGACTTTTGTGTACAAAAGTGTAGAACAACTGGCTTATGCAGGTGTATTTGTGGAACCAGAAGTATTAATGCAACATAAATTATTTAGAATGGATGTGAATAAGATTGCATTAATTCCGCTGGCGTCTAATTTCTGCCAAAACTTAATGGAGAGCAGTAAAAAGATAAGTCGGTTTAAGAAAGCCGTTACTTATTACCCGGAAGATGGATTTTGTTGCGTGAATATGCTTAAACACCGCAAATTAATCTTTTACGATAAACTTCATGAAGGATTAACGCAAGAATATATCCCTTTAGGGTTGCGAAACATCTTGGAAGAGGGTTCTTTTTCTATTGTCAATGTTAAGTATCAAATCAAAAAAAGTGTTGAAATTGAAAGAGAATTTAGGACCCAACACTTGGCCTTTGAAAACACCTTGGCTAATGCTTTCAACCCTGAAATTGCCAGAACTATATTGACGAATAGGCTATATCAAATATTAGATGGCATTGTACTGGTAGAATCTGATTTTAATACGCTTCTAAAAGAGAGAGAAATATTTTGTCAAAAGCACGGGATTCACGGCTTACAGTCCATATCCTTGCGTTGCTGGCTTGTTTGGATGTTACAGAACCTGGGAGCAGATCTTACTTTCACTTGATTAAAAAAACACAGTGATGCTAAGACGGCCTTACGTTATTGGAAAGAGTTGCAAGAGGGATATGTATCTACTTCCGAAACGGAGAAGATATTCAAAGAAATTTTGCTATCTTCAATATTGCAAATGAGTCCTATTCAGTGAGAAGATTATCAAAAAATCTCATATGAAACCAGCTGGAAATTAACCCCTAAATGTGTGGGTAATACTACAGTAAATATGGGCCTGCAGACAGGAGGATTTGATGACACCGCGTTTAGTAAATGCTAAAGAATTGGCCCAGTATTTAGGGACAACGGAAGGCAGTATCTATACCTACAAAAGCCAAGGTAAAATTCCACCCCAATGGATTATTAAACTTGGTAAAAGAGGGGTAAGGTTTGATCTGGTGGAAGTAGATAAGTCGTTGGAAGAAGCAAAAAGTAGAAACGATGATTTAAGTACCATCTTCAAGATTCGGGCGTAAATAATCACTACAATTTTTCAATGATAACAGAGGCGTATATATAACGACTCCAGGGGCGTTTTGTCTTATTAGGGGTCCCATAAAGGCCCTTAATAAGCCCAAACAAGCAGAAATATAGCCGTGTGCTGCTTTACAAAACGCTCTAATGATGATAAGCTCTGCAGCACGGCAGCAGAAAGGGAATACAGTATATGGGAATCAAAGATAATTTAAATAAAAGTTTTACAATTGACTACCGTGACGAATACCAGAAGAGACACCGGGAAACTATTTATGGTAGTAAAACACTGGCTAAAGAGATCTTAGCCAAGCGTAAGGCCGAGATAGCCGAAAGGAAGTTCTTCCCAGACAGAAAGAAACAACAACTTACCTTTTGGGAAGCGGCGGATAAATACTATGCCATTCACCTAAGTAAGAAAAAAAGTGCTTTTAAGATGAAATATACGATAGAATTTCTCAAAAAGTACTTTGGGAATAAGCCCCTAGCCAGTATTACTACGGCCAATGTACAGGAGTTTTATAACCAACGCCTGGCCGAAACTAGTCCATCCACCGCTAACAGGCACTTTAGCGTCCTGCGGGCTATTATTAATAAAGTCATCTTACTTAAGTTGTATAAGGGTGAAAATCCATGCATAGGAGTAGGAAAGCAAAAAGAAAACCCTGCCCGCACCAATTACCTGTCGCAAGAGGAGATTAAAGAAGTTTTGTTGCATATCCCAGAGCGTTCCCGTAACTTGGTAGCCTTTGCTATCTGTACAGGTATGCGCCGGGGCGAAATTCTACGCCTGGATTGGAAAGACATTGATTGGACGAATAACATTATCCATATTTATATTTCCAAATCCGGCAATAAGCGAGAAGTGCCCATTATGCCGTCTTTACGTCAGGTATTACTGAGTATGCACCCGCTTAAAACAGGTAAAGTATTCCCGCTGACGGAAAAAATGGTGGAGTACGACTTTCGTCATACGCTTAAAAAACTGGGCATACAAAACATCCGCTTTCACGATTTGCGCCACACTTTTGCCAGTCATTTTATGATGAAAGGCGGCTCTATTACCGATTTACAGCGTATTTTGGGTCATTCTGACTTAAAATTAACCTAACGCTACGCGCATTTAAGCCCTACTTATTTGCGTAAATCCATAGAAATTGTGAATGATTTACTGCCACAATTTGCATAAAGGAGAAGAAAGAATGGAAACAGAAAAAATAGAAGGGGAAGTGTATAGCTTCCGAAAGAATGCCAACGAAGAAGTGAAATGTATTATTTCCACGCAATACAATCAAAAATTGGTGGAATTAAGGGTGTTTTATAAAGATGAAAACGATGAGTTGCGCCGCTCTAAACGAGGGATAGTAATGAACATTAACACGTTTCAACAAGCATTGCCACATATTCAACAGGCCCTTAATAATACATTACCTACCCCATAAGCAAATCCCCACTAAACAGATGTAGTGGGGATTGTTCTATATAAATTTACTATTCAATAACTGTTGCTTAGAAGTCAATAAATTAATGCTTACTTTGAGGTTTATTGGAAGCCATTTTTTGCTTTAATATTTTTCTAGTTTTTCCATATAAGGGGAGAAACATCGTAGGATCTTGTAAATGAGTTGCGGCTATTTTCCCATTCAAACTACGCAATTGCTTCAGTGTAAAAGAATCCAGATTTTGATTATTCACCATTTTACTTATATCATGGCGAAGTTTCCGTGTGGGAATCAATTGATGCCCAGGGGTAATACAATTTCCTGTTACAACTTTATAATGTGAGGGGCCATAATGTTTAATTTTTGATAATTTGAAAGAGAGGCCAACACTTTTTAATCGATTATGGATATTATTAATTATCCTGGATGAAATCAGACGAGAAAAGGAAAGGGTTAAGTCATCTACATACAATGTCATGGTTACCCCTAATCGTGTCACATAGTCGGCAATATCATTAAAAGTATGATAATATGCCCAAAAAGCAACAACTTGGCTACATGGAGAACCTGTTGGTATAAAACAATGTCCTGTTTGAACATCTTGGAACATGACAAGTTCTGTTAAAAAAAACGCGACATCGGGAGAAGTTTGAAAAGTATATAAAAACATCTGATAAACACGCTCACGCGCTACGTGTTTATAAAATTTCTCAATATCTACACAAGTTACAAAATTAGCAGGAATATGAGGGCGCGCATTATCCGTTATATTTTTACCCTTTTGGCCAGATATTAACCAAGTTGGGACTTCTGTCCGAGCAAATAAATCTTTAATACGGCTATGAATTCCTTTCAATATTCCAATAGGTTCTTCTACCTGCCTGCTTTTACCTTGTTGTTTCATTGTAAATACATGGTAATATTCGCTAGGGTTAGTTTTAAGAACCTTAGTAATAGATTGAATTTCTTTAACAGACAATCCTAAGAGATTAGCCAATTTTCTTTTGGACTCTAATCGGAAAAAGGGAGAATGAGAAATTGGTTTGGCAGTCATTTGCTCTTTTTTAGATGGTCCAAGGCCTCTAAGAATTTCAAGATATTATTACGCAAGGCCGTTTTTGTTTTGCTATCTATTTGTATATTTTCAGAAAAAAACAAAATAGCAGACTCTGTTGTATGAAACACAGTGGCATACTTGCGGATAATGTCTAAGGAAGGATTTTTTTTGCCTGATTCAATTTCGGATAAATAGCCAATTGAAACTTTCATTTCTTTGGCTAATTCCGATAGGCTCATATCATTAAAAACACGAATAAGGCGCAAGGCTTTATTTAATTTATTCATACGATTAATCTAGGATATTGCATTGTCTATTTTTTACAGTACCATTCAATAAACGTTAATATAACTCTTATTGTTAGCCGCCAAAATGCGGGGTTGCAAAGAATAGCCTTCACATATTTATTCAACTTCAATGATGTCTTTTTCCTTCTTGACATATATACACTCCTTTAACCACCTAAATTTGTCTTTTAAAGACCAGTGGTTGTTCTCCCTATGAGTGTATCGGTCCTATGCAAATTCAATGCAATATCCCAAAGAGTTCTCCCCATAAACAGATAGAATATGAATAATTACATACTCCCTATTTATGAAAAGTTCAAGCGCAAACTTATTATAGCTTTCTGGTGTTATGCTAGAGGTCTCGGTTGCGCATTTACATGCGTGCGACGCATTGCATAACGGACGGAGTGCTTTGTGCGCTCGAAAGGGTTGCTCCTTCTTTCAAAGAGCCGAGCTAAACTTCAGCTCACGACATTATGGGAGAGGTAGACCTTTCAGTTGAACATATATATGATACAAAATAAATAATTTCTCTGCAAGCGAATTTTTTTCGCTAGTTTGTAATATAATTTTAGATCTTCCCCAAGCAATTCCCAAAAGGATTCTTCACTTTAATATAGAAGCCCTGTATGGTTATTTCATTTTAACCTCTCTTGCCAGTCTTTTAGGTCTTGAAAATTATTAATACATAATATATTATATGTTATATGGCTAATAACAATTTAACAAATAATATATTAGTTTCTAATTTAATAGAAGATTTCAATCCTCAGGCCTTAGCAGAAGGGATTGCTAAACGCGTACGGGCCAGACGGCTGGAACTAAACCTTACGCAACAGGCTCTTGCCAAGCGCTCCGGGGTCAGTTTGGGTTCTTTACAACGCTTTGAAAACCAAGCGGAAATATCCCTTAAATCGCTTTTGAAACTGGCAGTAGCGCTGAATGCTACGGCTGAATTTAAGCAGTTGTTTAGCGTGGTTAATTATCAACACATTAATGAAGTAATTGATAGTCAACAACACAAAACCCGTCAAAGGGGGCGCAAAAATGATTAAGTCCGTTCAATCTTTACAGGTATTTTATAATGAGCAATTAGTCGGCACATTAGCCTTGCGCCGGGATAATTTATGCGCTTTTGAATATAGTGCCCAGTGGCTGGAAGAAGGCTTTTCTATCTCTCCCTTGCTGCTTCCGCTAAAGCCGGGTGTTTTTACCAGCAAATGGGACCCTTTTGACGGCTTATTTGGGGTATTTAATGATAGTTTACCAGACGGCTGGGGACGCCTGTTAATAGACAGGCTCCTGCGCCAGCAGGGGATTAATCCGGCTACTTTATCACCCCTAGATTGGCTTTGTATCGTGGGGCCTAAAACAATGGGGGCTCTTACCTATCACCCCACGCACCCCATCGGGCAAGATGACCAAGATAAAACGCTTGCTTACCTGGAGCAGGAAACCCAAAAAGTATTACACGATGAACCTACTAAAGACCTATCTTTACTTGCAGCCAAGGGTGGCAGTTCCGGCGGGGCCCGCCCCAAGGTCTTGCTTACTATTGACGGAGAAGAGTGGCTGATTAAGTTCCGTAATACCCAAGATCCGGCCAATATCGGTGAAATAGAATACAAATACTCGCAAATAGCACATAAAGCGGGGCTTATTATGCCAGAAACACGCTTATTTGAAGGCAAGTATTTTGGCGTAAAACGCTTTGACAGGCAAGGAAACAAGCGTATCCATATGCATACAGCGGCCGGCCTGCTCCAGGCGGATTTCCGCATTCCATCACTGGACTATAAAACCTTGATTGAAACGACCCTGTTTTTAACACGAGATGTGCAGGAAGCGGAAAAGATGTTCCGCCTAATGGCATTTAACGTAATTGGGCAGAATAAAGACGACCACGCCAAAAATTTCTCATTTGTATATGAAAATAACCGCTGGCAGGTGTCTCCGGCGTACGATTTAGTGCCGTCTGAAGGGTTTAACGGCCAGCATACCACCACGGTACTGGGCCAGGGGCTGCCAACGGAAGCAGATATGCTGGAACTGGCTCAAAAAACGGGTTTAGACCGTAAGCACGCCGTGCAAATTATTGAACAGGTAAAAAGTGCCTTTGAATAAGGGTAAAGAAGGCCAAAAACGGGCCTTTTAGGAAAAATGGACACTTTTTGGACACTTGGCCCCGACAGGAGGATTTTGAAAAGATGTTTTACGACGATGAACGGCTGCCTGAGTAAAAAATTGTCGTCAGCCTGCGGAGCTGGGGATACAAGTTCGATTCCTGTTGGGCGCACTTTTTTTAAGATATCTAAAACCTTCCTTGCAATATACAGGCTAAACTCATTAACAAACATTTATAGAAGTTTTTTCTTAGGCTGATTCCCTTTTTCTTTTAATCTCATATACTCATTTGACTTTCGTTTTCTAATCACTGTTTGAAGATTAAAGACGCACAAGTAAATAATATGTACAAACAAAAAGATATAGAGAAACAAATTGTTATAAAAGTATTAAAACACTACAAAATTAAATGTGAGTTAGAATCTCAAGAAAGTCCTGATTTTATAACTTTTATTAGCAATAAGACTATAGGTATAGAACATACAAAATGTGGCAAAAAGGGAAAGCATTCTATCAGTTTTAGTGCTGATATGAACAAAATTACGCAAAACATCAGAAAACAACTCTCACAAAAAGAGAAAGATTTTATAGTTATACTCAACACTCCTTTTCAACCGATTTATACTCCCCCATATTTAAATAAAAGGAATAATTCTTATGAATATATTGAAGATGAAATTATAAATTTAGTTAAAGGGAATTTAAAATGCCTTCATATAAATCAACTAAAAAAGATACCATTGCCACCATCTAACCCTTTCTCAGAAATTATTTTACAAAAACGCACAGGACATACTTGTGTTGGTTACTTTGGACAAGCCAACTATGTTCCCATAGAAGAAAATTTGAAAGAAGCTATAACTAGAAAAGAAAAATGTTCCCTTTCATTTTCAAAATGTGACGAATACTGGCTTATCATAGGAATAAATTCTTTCCAAGAAAAATTCGCTTATGATACTACTAAACTTCCTACTATAAAAAATTCAACGTTTAAACGGATTATCCTGTTTGATTCCGCTACCGGAAAAATAATGAAACTCTTGCATATTTAATTATTTTAAGAAATTATCAATTATTATCTTTTCAACAACTATTATATAACTCCTATTTTGGCGTTGCGGTTGTCTACTAAAGCTAAAATATGCCCCATTGCACTACCCTTGCCCACCGTTTTTTCTAAACTTATTCTTCTTATTGTTTTTGCAAAACTTCTTTGCTAAACTATTTACGGCACTATTTCTTAAATGGCCAATATACAGCAACTAATCTACAAACACAAGGCAGAAAGAGGAACTGCAAAATGAAAGGTAATCTGCTTTTAGCCATATTTATTTTATTCTTTTCTTTGTTTACTACGGCTTCATGTTTCGCGGGTGAAGCGAAAAAACAAGCTAATTTCAATTCCGTAAATTGGAAAAACGTTACCGTAGCCGAAATACAAAGACTAATCAAAAACGGCGCCGAAGTTAACGCCAAGAACTCTTTTGGCTGGACGCCGTTGATGCTTGCTATCTTTAATCCCAATCCCGAAATCAAAAGAACTTTAATCGGATATGGCGCCAATACTAAAATAAGAAATAAAATAATGGATACGGCACTGATACGCGCCTAGGCGGCAAAAATCTTGAAAAGCAAAAAAACAAACACTCGGAAACAAACAAATAAACAAATAACGCGGAGCTTATAGGACTCCGCGTTAATTTTTTATATTGTTTTACCAAAACTATTTATCCTCCGACTAAGGCAACACCGAAGGCGGATCAATCGGTTCCCCGGTGCATTTGCCCTCCACACACTTGGGAGTTATATCCACATAGCACATCTGCAAAGTGCAGGGCACAAAAGCGCAGCGCTCACCCTTGGACTGATTAAACGCTTTGGCGTATTTTTTGTTTATCGCGACCTTCCCATCGCATAAACAGCAATCCTTCAACACCGATACGCAATCTGAATCGGACGAACATTTGTAAATTTCTTCATTATCCAAAGTAAGGCTGGCAAGTTTCTCGGCCTTTTTATCGCCGGAAGAAGCGCAGCCCCCCGCAATTATCATACAGCCCAAAATCATACTTATAAAGATCAGGTCCCTTTTCATTTTTCTTTCCTCCCTAAGTATTCTAATATCTAATATAACATAAAGCAAAAAATCAAGGGGATTTAGTTTCATTCCTTTTATAATGAGATTGGCTTTTGCGTTTCGCGCTATCTCCGCCGCTGCCCTCAAGCCGAGAATCGCCCGATACACAAAAGCCAATTTCTCACGCGGCAGATAAAAGCCGCGGTCCTGCCCTTACCCCAAATTTATTCGTTCTCATCGTATAGCTCAAAAGTGACGATTTGCCATTCCTCCTCGTCCAAATCGTCCAAAAGAGCTTTGAAGGCGGGCGTTAAATTATCTTTTTTCCGTTTAAAACCTCTTTGCTTATCGTTTGGCATATTTATAAAATTTATATCTAACCTTTTAAAGAAATGTTTATAATCTTTTTTAATTATACTATAAATAAAATAGATTATTTTTATTTTATAAAAAATATCCATAATAACGGCATTTAGCGGCAATATTTTTCTTTACTTTGCACAGATTGAAGACAAACGTTATTATGCCGCGGGGATTTTATTTAGTAGAATTATTTAATGAGTTTGAGCGAATTTGACATTCAAATATCTCAAGAGTTTCCATTCTCAAAAATAATCGGCGTAGACGAAGCCGGACGAGGCCCTTTGGCGGGCCCCGTTACCGCGGCGGCGTGTTATATTCCGCCGGAGCTTTACGGCCACCCCGTAATGGCGAAAATAAACGACAGCAAAAAACTTTCCCCCGCCAAGCGCGAGAAAATTTTTGAGGAACTTCTCACACTGCCTATATTATGGCGTACGGGCTACGCTTCAGCCGCGGAAATAGACAAACACAATATTCTCCAGGCAACTTTTATCGCCATGCGCCGCGCCCTGGCCTTTTTCGAAAAGGAAAACGCCGTCGTTTTGGTAGACGGAAATAGGCTTGTTCCCTTTGTTCACCATCAACAAAAAAACGTTATAGGCGGCGACGGCAAATCTCTCTGTGTGGCGGCGGCCAGCATAATAGCGAAAGTCTCGCGCGACAGATTTATGGATATTTTGGACGAAAAGTTCCCCCTCTACGATTTTGCGGGGCATAAAGGCTACGGCACAAAAAGCCATATAGCTTCCATAAAAGAGTACGGTCCCTGCCTTCAGCACAGAATGACTTTTGAGCCTTTGCTATCGATGTACGGCGGGCTGTTTGCGGAGAACAAAAATGTTTAGTTTTCTGCGCAGGCAGGGCGACAAAGCGGAAGAACGCGCCGCGAAATATCTTCAAGACAACGGCTATAAAATCATAAAAAGGAATTACCTCTGCCCCTTGGGCGAAGTGGACATAATAGCGCAAAAAGAGGGCGCGCTTGTATTTGTAGAGGTAAAACAACGCTCCTCGGATGCTTTCGGCGGTGCTGTCGCCGCGGTTACCAAAAGCAAACAGCAAAAAATCGCAAAGGCGGCAGTAGCTTATCTTAAACAAGAAAATCCGTCTTACAACGCGCTTTTGTTTGATATAATAGCCATAACGGGCGACAGGCTCGAACATATAAAAAACGCTTTTACGCCAAGCGGATTGTTTTTATAAGGAGAAAGCCATGACACAACTTCAAACTGTAAAGAAAGCCGCAGCATACATCAACAAAAAAACCAAAAATTTCAAACCCGAAATCGCTTTAATTACGGGCAGCGGGCTGGCCAATTCCGTGCCGCCGCTGGATAAAAAGATCGTTATCCCCTATGCCCAAATACCGGGATTTTTAAGGAGCACCGTCGCAGGCCACAGCGGCAATTTGATTTTCGGCGAATATAAAGGCAGGAAGATAGCCGTAATGCAGGGGCGCTTCCACTATTACGAAGGCCACCCGATGAAGGATATCGCCATCGCCATACGCACCTTATGGATGCTGGGCGTAAAAACTTTATTGGTATCGGCGGCGGTGGGTTCAATCAACGCAAAACTTAAACCGGGCAGCCTCTGCGTGCTTAAAGACCATATCAACCTTATGGCCAATAATCCGCTTATCGGCAATTACGATCCCGCCTTCGGCCCAATGTTCTGCGATATGACCGACACCTACGACAAAGACATCGCCCAAAAAACCCTCGCCATAGCCAAGAAGCATAAAATTAACGCTTTGCCCGGCGTATATCTGGCGGTTACGGGCCCCAATTTCGAAACGCCGGCCGAAATACAGGCTTTTAAAAAGCTGGGGGCGGACGTCGTCGGTATGTCTACCGTGCCGGAAGTCATTACGGCAAGGCAGCTGGGTTTAAAAATATGCGGTCTTAGCTGGGTAACCAACTTGGCCAGCGGAATATCAAAAACGCCGCTCAGCCATAAAGAAACCTTGGAAGAAACTAAAAAGATTGAAGGCAAATTCGCGAAGATATTGCAGGACTTGCTTGCAAAAATATAATTAACGGCAAAAATGATTGATAAAGTTAAAAGGCTGGGCAAAGAAACTTTAATCTATGGCACCTCAACCATAGTCGCCCGGCTTTTTAACTTTTTTCTGGTGCCCGTATACACTTATTATTTGGCGACTTCTCAATACGGCGTAATAGCGACGGTATTCGCGTTTATGGCGCTGTTTAATATCGTGTATCAGTACGGTATGGACCAGGCTTATCTGCGCTTCGCGCAGGACCATAAGGACAAAAATGTATTTTCAACCCCGTTTAACGCCGTCCTGATGACATCTGTTGCCCTTTCGCTGATTATATACGCACTCAGCCCATATATAGCGGCGGCTTTGGGCATAGGCCGGGAAAACGCCTACCTTATAAAATACTGCTGTTTTATTTTGGCTTTGGACGCTTTAAATATCATCCCCTTCGCCAAACTGCGCTTTGAACACAGGGCTTGGCATTTCGTCATCATAAGGACGGTTTCCATAATGGTGAATGTGGCGGGCAATCTGCTGGCTTTGGTCTATTTCAAGACGGGCGTGGACGGGATTTTTATGGCGGGGATAGCGGCATCTTTGGCCTCGCTGATATTATTGCTGCCCGTGATAAAGGAAGATTTCAAACTTGCCTTTGACACAAAACTCTTTAAGGCGATGTTCGCCTTTTCCTGGCCGTTTATACCTGCTGGCATGGCGAGCATTATGGTAAACGTGATAGACAAACCGCTGCTCTCTCATTTGGCGGGTTTAAGCGAAGTTGGCATATACCAAGCCAATTTCAAAATCGGCGTATTTATGATGTTGGCGGTATCTATGTTCGATCAAGCTTGGCGGCCGTTTTTCATACAGGCCTCGGCAAAACCCGACTGCAAGGAACTGTTCGCCGAGATTTTTACCTATTTCGCCGCCGCGGCCAGCTGGCTGTTTTTGGGGCTTTCCCTGCTTATCCCTACGATAATACAAACCAAATTCCTCGGTTTTAATCTGATACACGAAAACTACTGGTCCGGCCTTAACATAATTCCGCTTGTGCTGGCGGGCTATTTATTTTATGGGTTTTACATCAATTTTATGGTCGCGCCCGTACTTACCAAAAAGACAAAGGTACTGATGTTCATCACTTTGGCGGGCGCGGCGGCGAGCGTAATAACCAATATAATCCTAGTGCCGGTTATCGGGATAGTGGGCGCGGGCTGGGCGATATTCGTAAGCTATGTAGTTATGGCCTTGGCGTTGTTTATATTCTTGCAGAGGAATTATCCCATTAATTACCACTATAAAAAACTCAGCCTGATGGCCTGCGCCGCCTTGCTGGTGCTTATGGGCAATCTGTTCGCGGGGCAAATGCCGCCGATACACGCCTTGATTTTAAGAATTATAATGCTGTGCATATATCCCGTTTTGGCGCTGTTGATAATATTAAAAGTCAAAACGAGAAAAGAACTCTCCGCCAAACGCTGAAAACCAATCTTCAGCATCGGCAAAAGCTTAATCAAAAAACGATAAAGATTAAATTATTTAACGCTGAGCAAAGTCAAAACGATTTCGGCTCGTTCCTTTTGGTCTTTAAAAACCACTTGGTAAGGAAGCGGCCTCTCGCCGAAGACTCTGTAATCGTTAAATTCAACCGTTTTGTTTATGCGCCCTTTGCTCTGCTTCATCGCGTAAGGATAGCTTAACCCGCGCTTAAAATAGTAGGAATTAAAAAACGATCCGCTTTTAAAAACAATTACGCCCGCTTCGCCATCGGAAGTATATCCCTGATAATCCGATGGTTTCATCAAGAGTATTCTTATAATATCCTCAAAAACGGCTTTGGAGGTTTTATTAAAAAACTCTTTTAGCACATAGTTATAGCTGAAATTGTCTTTAACATAATCGGCGTTTAGCAGTACGGAGGAATAATCCCCCAATATTTTTATTTGGAAGTCCGCATACTTGCGTTTATTGACGACAAGCAGGAAACTGCTTTGATAATCGCCCGCCTTAAACTCGGCCTTAAATACGGCGGAAGTTTCCCAGCCCGTAAGAAAAACGGGGTAGCTGCGTACGGGTTCTTCGCCTTTATTCAAAACCGGCTTTACTGCGCACGCGCAAAGAAAAAACAGAAAGGGTAAAATCAGAAATTTTATTTTGCTCATATTTTTTTGTTCCTTATTTTATATTATATTATTATGCAAAGTTTAAAGCCGTATTTGTTAGATTTTATATGCGCCGCCTTGATAACGGCGTTTTCTTTGCCGTTTTTAAGGAAACTTACCGCCAAATATCTCAAAGATAAACCCACGGAGATAAAAACGCATAAGGGCGTAATATCCACGGCCGGCGGCACGGCCTTGGCTTTGGGATTTTTCTCCGCTTTGGCGGCGGTAAGGTTCACTACCGATTTTCCAAGCGGAACCTTACGCAATTTAAGGGGTATATTTATAGGCGGCGCGATAATTTATCTGCTTGGACTAATAGACGACATCAAAAAACCGCTCGGGCTAAGCCCGTATATCCGCCTGGTAATACAGGCCCTTGCGGCCGCCGCACTTATATATTACGGCATATCGGTACAATTTACCGCCCAGCCTTTGGGATATGTTCTGACGGTTCTCTGGGTGGTCGGGGTAACAAACGCTTTTAACCTTATCGACATTATGGACGGCCTCGCGGTAAGCCAAGCCTTATTGGCGGCTTTGGCTTTTACGGTAATTTCCTTGCCGTCGGAATATATTTACGTAAACTTCGCGGCTTGCGCTTTGCTTGGAGCGGCGGCGGCGTTTTGGCCGTATAATCACTCAAAGCGGCTAAAAACTTTTTTGGGCGACAGCGGCAGCACTTTGCTTGGCTTTTTGCTGGCCGCACTTTCCTTGGGAACAAGCTACTCCGCCCAAAACCCGCTTGCCGTTTACGCCCCCCTCTTGATACTGGCCGTACCGGTCTTTAATACGGGCTTTGTTTCCGTAATAAGAATATCAAAAGGGATAAACCCGCTAAGCGCTACGCCGGACCATTTCCCCCTGCGCTTAAAAAGCGTCGGCCTAAGCGGCGAAACAATACTTTTAATATCGGCGGGCGCGGCACTGTTATTGGACGCCGCCGCCCTCTATATAACCAAAAGCGGGACGCAAATATCTTTAACGATATACGCGGCGGCGGCACTTATGCTGACGGGCGCGGCAATATTTTTGGCGAGGATAAAAAATGCCTCTTAAAATAAAGATTATCGGGGCGGGCATCAGCGGGCTGGCCTGCGCTTACCACTTGAAAAAATACCGCGCCAAAGCAGAAACGGCCATATACGAGGCCGAAGACAAAATAGGCGGGCTTTGCGGCTCTTATCAAGAGAAAGGCTTCACGTTCGATTACAGCGGCCACCTGCTGCACCTTTCTACAAGAAGCGGCAAAGCTTTGGCGCGCAAACTGCTCGGGCGGAACCAAACACAAATAAAGAGGGAAGCTTTCGTCTTTTTCAAAGGCAAAAAAGTGGAATTTCCGTTCCAAAACAATCTCTTTCGCTTGGATAAAAAAGATATTTCCTATTGCGTAAGCGAGGCGATAAAAGCTTACGGTGCGCAATCGGAGAAAAAAGATTCTTTCAAAGACTGGGCTTTGGCTTTATACGGCAAAGGGATATGCGAATATTTTATGTTTCCCTACAACTCAAAACTGTGGAACTTCCCCCTGGAAAAACTAACGCCCCAATGGTGCGGCAAATTTATACCCGCCTATACGCTTGAGGATATTATCAAAGGCGCCTATCTTAAAAGGAACAAAAAGACGGGCTACAACAGCACCTTTTACTATCCCAAAAGCGGCGGCTGCGGCGCGATATGTTCGGCCTTGGCGCAAGACTTGGATAATATCAATTTAAACTCCGCGCTAACCGCGATAGATTTTAAGAATAAAACTTTCAAGGCGGGCGGCAAAACCGTAAGTTATGATAAACTCGTAAGCACAATGCCGCTGCCCGCTTTGGGCAAAGCGCTTAAAGGCCTGCCCGCCGAAATAAAAGCAGCTTTCAAGGAGCTTAAACACAACAGCCTTTACGTGCTTAATATCGCTTTTAAAGGCAAAGCGCCTAAAGGCCATTGGTTCTACTTCCCCGAAGACAAATATCCGTTTTACAGGGTAGGAGTACAATCCTCCTTTTCCAAAAGCTCGGCGCCGAAAGGGACTTTCAGCCTTTACATAGAGTTTGCCCTAAGGCAAAACTGCAAGGCCGATTTGAACAAACTTAAACAAAAAGCCATTTCGGCCTTGAAAGACTTGGGCTTTATAGACGAAAAGAGTGAAATTGTTACGAAAAAATGGCACCATATTAGATACGGTTATCCGATATACGACGGCCGATACGCCAAGGCCAGGGGCCTTATCCTTGATTATCTGGCTAAACAAGATATATACTTACTTGGCAGGTACGGCGCTTGGGAGTATTCGTTTATGGAAAAATCCCTGCTTGACGCCGCCGCCTTAGCCAAAACGATAGCGAAGGTATCCAAATGAAAATTCTTATATACGGCGGCAGTTTCGACCCCGTCCACAAAGGGCATTACGCGATTTTAAAAGCGGCCATCAAACAGATACGGCCCGATAAGACGCATATCTTTACGGCATATCAATCCCCGTTCAAGGCGGCGCCCGCGCTGCCCTTCAAGCTCAGGGCGAAGATGGCGCGCGAGGCTTTGGGCGCCTTGGACAAGAATATAATTTTCGACGATTTCGAAAATAAAAACGGACGGGTAACCTATACTTGGGAAACGATAAAACGGGTAAAAGAACTCTATCCCAACGCGCAGGTTTATCTGCTTGTCGGCACGGACTGCCTAAACGATTTGCATAACTGGAAGAACAGCCCCTATATTTTCGACAATGCCATAATAGCCGCCGGCAAGCGCAAAGGCGTACAATTTAATACAAAGGACTTCGACTATATACTTTTAGAAGGCACTTTCCCGCTGGTTTCCTCCACGCAGATAAGAATAGCGATACTTTGCAACGGGCTTTTGCCCAACAATCTATTGCCGCAAACGGCCAAAGCGATAGAAGAACAAAACTTATACGGCCTAAAAATACACAAGTGGCTGCAGGATAATCTGCGCCCCAACAGATATTTACACGTAAAGATGGTGGCGCAAGGCGCGGTGGAACTCGCCAAGATATACGGTGCAAAACCCGAGGATATGGCGCTGGCGGCGATATTGCACGATTCGGCAAAATGCATGAGCAATCAGGAACTGGCCGAGTATGCCCTTAAAAACAGACTTAAGGTTGATGGGCTTAAAGACATCATCAAATACAGCCCCGCTTTGCTGCATGCCGACGTTTCCGCCGATTTGGCAAAGAAAATATTCAAAATCAAGAAGGCCGAAGTGCTAAACGCGATAAAATACCATACTTTGGGGCGCCTTAATATGACCTTGGAAGAAAAAATATTGTTTATTGCCGATATGTCCAGCAAGGACAGAAGATACGCCGAAGCGAGGAAAGTCTATCAGGAAGCGCAAAAATCTTTGGATGAGGGCCTCAAAGAGGCTTTGCGGGTTAAACTGCTTTTTACTATACAAACCGATAAATGGCTTGCGGGTGCGGGTATTAAATTATGGAACGGGATTATCTCAAAAAGCAACTAAAGTTAAGGCTGATAGTATACTGCGCGCTGGCCATCTTGCTATATGGCGCGGCGGCGCAGTTTAACACTTCGGTGCACGGGCTTATAAAAAGAAGCGACGAACCGGTAAAAGTATTGCTTTTGTCTTCACCCCCGATATTTATAGCCTATAACCCGGAATTTAAAAAAGCCGTGGTAAACAATTTGCCCAACACAAAAAAAGCGTTAAGCGCACAGGAAATCCTGCAAAAGGCGAAAATAGAACAAGACAAAGTTATCATCATAGACATCCGCGGACAAAAAAGGATCGAATTTTGGGAGAAGTTTAAAAATAATCTGCAGTCTTGGCAGAAGAAGCCCTATATAATATTCCAATACCTTTACGCTTATATAAAGCTGAAATGCGAGGGAAAGACGGATTTGTCCTTCGGCGATTTTATTTTAATCAGTACGGAACTTTCAACTTTGCAGCCTTCGGACTTTGCCGTGCAAAATCCCTTGGTAGACAAAATAATAAAAGGCCGCAAACAGCAGGAAGCCGCCATAAGCATCACAACCGACATTAAGCCCAACCAAACGGCAAAAGGTCCGTTGATAGTGGAAGTGTTAAATGCTTCGGGCAAGAACGGACTGGCGGGCGAAGTCACCAAATTTCTAAGAGAAAGAAATAACAGCGGGATATTAAACGTAGACGTAATAAGCTACGGCAATTACCCCGAGCTTTTGGAAAGAAGCCAAATTTTGGATAACAGCTCCCGCCTTTTGGATATACAGCAAACGGCCTATCAGCTGGGGCTGGAAGACCACGAAATTTTTACACATCGCGACAAAAACGCGATATCCGATGTTAAAATAGTATTAGGTAAAGATTTTGTATTGCCAAAACGGTATAAATAAATGATAAACTCTATGGTGTGTGTTATAAACTAAGAGGAAAGCGAGTATGGATAAAAAACAAGCCAAAGAACTGGTAATAAAAACCGCACGATTTATAGACGATAAAAAAGCGGAAGAAGTAAAAGTATACGATTTATGTGGGCTTTCAAGCCTATGCGATTATATAGTTATAGGTACGGCTACGTCTACGCCGCATTTGGACGCTTTGGATATGGACGCCGGCACCGAACTTAAAAAAGACGGACTCTACAAAAACAACCGCGACGGCGGCCAAACCACTACTTGGCGTGTATCGGATTACGGCTATTTTATGATGCACATTATGACCCGGGCGGCAAGAGAATTTTACGCGCTGGACAAGATTTTCAGCTTCGGCAAAGAAGTGAAATGGCAAAAACCTAAAAAAACGGCTGCAAAAGCCGTAAAGAAAACGGCGGTAAAAACCGTTAAAAAGGCCGTCAAGAAAACCGTAAAGGCTGCGACAAAAAAGACAGATAAAAAAACCTTAAAAAAAGCGGCCGCAAAAACCGTAAAGAAATCAGTAAAAACCGCGGCAAAGAAAACTGCAAAAAAGACCGCAAAAAAATCCACTAAATAGAAGGGAAAGAGAATGCTCAGCAATTTAAGAAACAAAATACAAGACAGATTAACAAAAGATCCTTACTTCGCGGAGTTTGATATTCTGCCGCAAGTGGAATTCGCCCCCCCGCCAAGCCATATAGACGCCGACATCTCTTTGGTGTGGGCGATGGCCTGTGCAAAAGCGCTGAGGAAAAACCCTTTGGATATAGCAAAGAAAGCGGCAAAAGTAATCGAACAGCTAGACGAAGTGGCGCAGTGCGATTTTTTGGCGCCGGGATTTATCAACATAAAACTGGACGACACTTTCCTGGTGGAAGCCGCTCGCGACAGACGCCTTAAAGACAGGGCAACCGCCGGCACGCAAAACAAGGAAAAGATCTTGATAGAATTTGTTTCGGCCAACCCCACCGGGCCGCTGCATGTGGCCAGCGGGCGCGGTGCGAGCTTGGGCGACAGCTTGGTAAAAATACACCGCGCTTTGGGCATAGCCTGCGACGCGGAATATTACATCAACGACGCCGGCAACCAGGCGCAGCTGCTCGGCGAATCTTTAAAAGCCAGAGCGCAGGGCAAAGAGCCGCCGGAAAACGGCTACCACGGCGAATATCTTATAGATTTGGCCAAGAGAATACCCGAAGGCCTGCCGGAAAGCGAATACGGGCGCTTCGCGATGGAAGAAATTATCAAAACCCAGCAGGAAGACATGAAAGCCTTCGACGTTGAATTTACCCGCTGGTTTAGAGAGAGCGAATTGCACAAAGAAAAAGCGCTCGACAAAATTTTGGATTTACTCAAAAAACAAAATAAAGTCTACGAAAAAGACGGTGCCGTATGGCTCGGCACCAGCGCCGACCACGACGATAAAGACAGAGTCTTGGTGCGCGCCGACGGCAGGCCGACTTATTTCTTGGCCGATATAGCTTATCACAAAAACAAATATGACAGAGGCTACACCAAACTGATAGACATCTTGGGCGCGGACCATCACGGCTACGTGCCCAGAATGGAAGCGGCGGTAAAAGCCTTGGGTAAAGAGCCACACTCTTTTAAAGCGATAATACATCAACTGGTACACCTGATAGAAAACGGCGAAAAGGTAAAAATGTCCAAAAGGGCCGGCACCTTCATTACTTTAAGGGATTTGACTCAGGACGTGGGGCGCGACGCTTGCCGATTCTTCTTCGCGGGCAGAACCCCAAACGCGCACCTTAACTTTGATTTGAATATCGCAAAAAAACGCAGCAATGAAAACCCGGTGTTTTACGTACAATACGTACACGCGAGGATATGTTCCATATTCAATACGGCCAAAGAGAAAGGCTTTGAGCCTCTTGCGATGACCGAGCCGGGCAATATATCCAAACAGGAGAGAGCTCTCTTAAGCAAAATGCTGTGGTTTAAAAAGACCTTGGAAACCTGCGTAAAAGATTTAAGCCCGCATCATCTTACTTCTTATCTGACTGAACTGGCATCTCTGTTCCACGCGTTCTATGATTCTAGCAGAGTGATAGACGAATCGGACGAAAAAACCACTCGTTCGCGTCTGTTTACCTGCCAATTGGTACAGGAACGGATTGCAAAGGGGCTTGAACTTATCGGTGTCAGCGCGCCGGAACACATGTAAAAGCGTAGCCGATAAGCATTTAATTTGCAAGTGTTTTGTTAGTGTTTAAAATTATAGGAGAGATAATGAGAAAACATCTAATTCTTTTTACCGCCCTGATAATGGCGGTTTTGGCTGTTTTCGCAGCGGCTCCTTCTTTAAGGGCGCAAGCTCAGGAAGAGGAACCGAAGGGGATAGAAACAGCCAATAAATACTTCGAAGATCGTTTGTATTCCAAAGCGGTCGAGGCTTACAAGCCATTCTTGCAGTCTAAAGACAAGGACCTTAAATACGAGGCCGAACTAAAGACTGCGATAGCCTATAATTACCAAAATAAATACGATACGGCGCTTAGGCAAATATATTCCTATAAAGTGCCGGTTAGCAATCTCTGGAAGGCCAGATATTATTTGGTAAAATTAGCGCTGATTAAGAACAACATATATGAAGCGCCGGAAAATCAGGAAACCGTTACCGACCCAACAAAGTTCACTTTGGCGCAGAAAAACGCCGAAAAGAAAGAAATTCTTTCCAAACTGTGGGATATGCGCAAGAAACTAGCGGATATGTCTTATGACCTGAGCAAAGACTATATCTTAAACCCCCACTCTTATTACTCTTACGAAGATATCCCGCCGGCAGCGATGTATCCGACTCTGTTTGACTATATGGTAAAGGTATGGGAACAATATGCAACAAAACCCACCGAGGAAATCTATGAGGAAGCTTACAAAATAAAAGGTAAAGACCGCTCAACCGCCGCGGAGTTGTGGCACTTGGAACGCGTGGAAATGATACCCATCGACACAAGTGACTTTATCACTTTAAAAGCCAACTGGATGCAATATATATCCGGTATGACAAAAACCTATACCGACGCTTACGGCGTAAAGAAGTATATTTTCCAAGCGAAGGAAACTTTGCCCAAAGCCAGGGCAGCCTATTTAGCGGCGCAAGCCTTTAACAATTTGGAAATGTACGAGGACGCTGTAAAAACCTTGGATTATTGCACGGGCTTGGAGCTTAATATCATTACCGACGCATGTAAAAACCTTAAAAAGGAAATAACAGGCCCGCGCTTAGATTTTGGGGAGAACAAAACCAATGCGGCCCCCAATCAGGAATATCCCCTCCAAGTCTATACAAGGAATTTGGAAAAATTCTACATACACATATTTAAAGTAAATCCCGATAACATAAAAAAGCTGATACGTGGCAAGAAAAATGTTTCTATCAGGCAAAATGTTCTTAACGAATTGTCGTTAAACAAACCTTTGCGTACGCTGGGTATATCGGTGTCATACGATAAAAAATATGCCACCCATACCAGCGATATTATGCTTCCTAAAGAAAGCGCCGGCTTTTACGCAATAGCCCTTAGCCAGCAAAAGGAGTATTCTTACGACAAATCTGGAAAGAAGGCAAATGTAGAAGATTTTATCTTTGTAAATTACACAGATTTGGCCCTTGCAAGCACAAGTTACGCCAAAGCTAAAAACATTACGGCGCAAACTAGCTTAGGCAACTTCTACAATATTTACGCTTTAGACGCGAAAACGGGCTTGCCCAAACAAGGCGTTAAGCTGGAGCCCAATACCGGCAAGACGGTATATACCGGCAAAGACGGTGTAAAAGCCTTTGCCCAAAACAAAAACTTAAAAGGTTATAATCCTTTGTCAATCTTTGCCAGCAAAAGCGGCAATTACGCGATATTGGATGGCTTATGGTTTGAAAAGCCGCAAGTCCAGAAAAATTATTTGGCCTTAAATACCAGTATGTCCATATACAAAGCGGGCGACACCATTAAGGCCCAAGTAACCGCGGCCGAACTTAAGGGCGCGGCAGGTTATCTTTTGGCGGAAGGCAAAAACGTAAAGATATCTTTAAGAGGCCCCAATTACAATATTTTGGAAGAAAAAACCTTGAAGCTGGACGATATGGGATCGGCCTCTTATACCTACCGCCTGCCCAAAGACGCCATGCTTGGCAATTATAATATTCAGGCGAAAATCGATAATAATTACGCCTATGCCAATGTCAGCGTGGAAGCCTTTAAAACACCTACCTTTGAAGTAAACTTGCTGGACAATAAAGAAGCCGTAAAATTCGGCAATCCTTTTGAAGTAAAAGGCAATGCCATATATTATTACGGCCTCTATACGGCAGACGCTAAAGTCTCCTACACCGTAACCAAAGAAAATTTCTTCCCGATATTTTGGCGCGCCGCAAAACCGTTCAGCCCCACCGAAATAATAAAGGAAGGCGCAACTACTACCGGCAAAAACGGAGAATTCAAAATAACCTTTACTCCGCAGAAAGACGATGCCGTAGCTTTGAACCAATCAATACCGGTAAAATATACGGTAAGCGTATACGTAACCGATAAAGCCGGCAATACGATACACAGCGAAAAATCATACATAGCCAGCGCGAAAGAAAAATTCTTCGATATCGAATTAAACAAAAACTTCCTGCGCAGCGCTACGCAGAATCCTCTAACGGTAAAAATGACAAATATAAACGGCGAGCCTCTGAAAGGAACCGCGACCGCAAGGCTGTTTGAAGCGCAAGCCCCGGAAAAATGGGATAAATATTCGACCGACTTGAAAAAACAAATTAAAAAAGGCGAAATCATCAAAATAGACAAAGTCGAATTCAAAGACGGCAATCCGATACAATATATGGTCCCTCCTTTAAAGGAAGGGTTCTACATCATTGAATTTACTCCGCAAGGCAGTGAGGACAGCGTATCGGAAAACGACACTTTGCCGTTTTTGGTAGTCAATATTGATAAACCCGGCATATCTCTGCCAGAAAACACTATCCTGCCGGAAAACGATACTTATTATCCGGGCGAGACGACTTATATACTTTTAGCTTCGCCCAAAGCGCAGAGCAATAAATATGTGGAGGTTTATAAAGACTCTTTCCTGCTCAGCTCCAAAACTTTGACGCAGAAAGGGACTGCTTTATTAAAGCTGCCGATAAGTAAAGATTATCAGGGCGGATTTACGATAAGATGGTTCTCCGTATACGATTATAATATCTACTCCGGCAGTGCAATGATAAAAGTACCCTATGTAAACTCCAAACTGAGTTTGGAACTTTCGGGCACGGAATTTTCTCTGCCGGGCGGCAATAAGACCATCAGCCTGACGGTTTTGGACGAAAATAAATCCAAAGTAAACGCCAGAGCATTGGTGACGGTATACAATAAAGCATTGGATTATTACCGTCAACACTCCTTTAGCACTTTGGCGCCTTATGCAAAGGACTCAAAAAACGCATACAACGGTTTTGAATCTTCCTTAGATTTTTCAATGCCGGGTCCAATGCCAATACTCTACAATTCCGCCATGCCAAAAATGGCGATGACTGACATGCGAAGCGCCGGCGCCCTTAAATCCGCAGAGGAAGCCGCTTTCAGCGCGGACACAGTAGCCGAGGCAGAGCAAGCCCAAGGAGGAAGCGACAGCGTAAGTTTTAGAACGGACTTCGCGACAAATGCCTTGTGGCTGCCGGACTTGAACGTGAAGAATGGATTTTCGGAATTTACGTTCAAATTGCCTCAAAGCGCGGGCGAATGGAAAGTCCTCGCCGCGGCGTTTACCAAAGACGTAAAAACGGGCAAAACGGATTTCAACTTTATCACCAGGAAAGACCTTATGATAAATTTGGAGGCCCCCCGCTTCCTGAGAAACGGCGACGAAATACAGCTTCAGGCTATGGTAAGCAATACCACCAACGAAGCTATGCCGGCCGAGGTGAATTTAACCGTAAATCACAGCTGTGAGCAGGAGCTTGACAGCTGTCAAACGCTGGAATATGATACCAAACACATATTGATAGGCGCAAAAGGTCAAAACTTAGTTACCTGGAGCTTTAAAGCCCCGCAGGAAGGCAGTGAGGTAATGTTCTCGGCCTCGGCCAAGAACGCAGCCTTAAGCGACGGCGAAATAAAGACCGTTCCTCTACTTCCAAGCGAACAGCAGTTAAGTTCCAGCAGGACGGTAGTATTGAAAAAAGGCACAAACAAGCTTTTCTTGGGAGGAGTCGACAAAGACGCCAAAATACAGGCGGCCCACATCACGATTTCCCCCTCTTTGTTAATGCCGGTACTAAATGCCATGCCCTTGCTTACCAAAACGAGCAGGACTTCGGCTACCGCCGCGGCAAACGCTTACTTTACATTGTCGATATTCAACAAACTTTATAACGATTATCCGCAATTAAAGGAAGCCGCGGCAAAACTGCCCCAAAGAAGCAGCGTATCACCCGCTTGGAGCGCAAATGAAGAATTACTCTTAAATGATGTCGCCCAAAGCCCGTGGTATTTACTTTCAAAAGGGTACAATCAGCAACAGGCGGTTATAGACCTGTTTGACGCAAAACTGGTAGAAAAACAAAAACAGCAAGCGGAACAAGACTTGGCCAAATTCCAAAATCCGGACGGCGGCTATCCTTGGGTAAAAGGCGGAATGAGCAATATGTTCATAACGCTCAGCGTCCTTAACGACTTCGCCCAAGCCTATGCCCACGGCGTAAAAATAGACGAAACAACAGCCAAAAAAGCACTGAACTACCTGGTGAAGAATTATTCCGACAAGGATATAAATGTAGGCGTATATACCGCTTATATTTTGACGGCCTTCCCCAAAGAGTGGAACGCGAAAAGCTATGCTTTGGCTTCAAAAGCGATGACCGAGTTCGAGAAGAATCCTCTTCAAACTCCGCTTTCTTATGCTTATGCCGCCTCAATATACAAACGCTTGGGCGACATGGATAAGGCGAAGCTGCAAATAGAGAGATTGTTTGACACTTCAAACGCCTCAGACGTTACGGGGATATCCTGGACGATGGAAGAGCGCACTTGGCAGTGGTTTGAAGACGGTATAACCCTGCATGCGGCCGCCATACAGGCTTTAAAGGAAGTCGCGCCAGAAGACGCAAGAGTAGACGGCCTTGTAAAGTGGCTTATCTTCAATGAGAAAGCGCAAGCCTGGGGCAGCCCGCAAAGCGCCGCTAAAGCCGTTTACGCGCTTATGGGCATAATGCTCAAAGGGAATGTGCTCGACCAAACCAAGATATTCACCACCGAATGGAACGGCAAGACCAAAAAGATTACCGTAGAACCTTATGACTTGGATTCTTCTTCCTTGACGATAAGTGTATACGGCGACGAAGTAACGCCCGACGTCTTTAAAGCGGCGATAAACAAAGCCGTCCTCACGATGGAAAAACCCGTAGAAGATTACGACGATTATGCTACTATAAGCGCGCTGTTTACGACCTCCGCGCCCACGCAGGCTTCTCAAGGCGGTTTGATAACGGTACAGAAAGACTATTATCTGATAAGGGACGGCAAGGCTTCCAAACTCAAGGAAGGCGACGAACTCCAGCAAGGCGATGAGGTTGAGGTGCGCCTTACGGTCAAGAGCGAATCCGCCTTCGACTTTGTGGTCTTAAGCGACCCTAAACCCGCCGCCTTCGAAACCGACGCGCTTTTGTCGGGTTGGAAATATGACGGCCAGCTTAGCAGATATGAAGAGTTAAAAGACAATGTAACCAACTTCTTCCTGCAAAATCTGCCCAAAGGCACTTATGAGCTTAAATATACTATGCGCCCGACCGACGCGGGAACTTTCACTTCCGGCGCGGCCCAGCTGCAAAGTATGTATATGCCGGAAATAACGGCCCACAGCGCAGGGTTTAAAGTTAAAGTAAAATAGTCTTATAAATTCGACGAAACCGCCCGTAATCTTTACGGGCGGTTTTTGTTTACTGCGCAACAGACCTGCCGGGAATTTTTATTTTACCGCGACTTGAACGGGAATAATCGCCCTGCGCCAAAAGCGAAAATGCGCTTAGAAATACTTCCCATTCTTTTCAATAAGCAGAGCTTCCCGAACTTTAAAGTTAAAAAATTAAAGCCTATATACATACCCCTGGAAATTGATAATATACTCGCGCAAATAAGATATTGCAAGAAGGTAAAATTTAATATAATAAGAATATGACGAATTTAATACTCTTGCTTGCAAGCTATTTGATAGGTGGCATACCCTCAGGTTATTTGATAACAAAAAAACTTAAAGGGTTTGACATCAGGAATTACGGCTCCGGCAACCCGGGCGCGGCAAACGTGTACCGAACAGTGGGGAAATGGGCCGGTATAAGCACGTTTTTATGCGACGCTTTTAAAGGCGCGCTCGCGGTTGAAATGGCGAAGTATTTCGCCCCTTCATCCGAATATATGCCCTTAATATGCGGCTTTGTGGCGATATGCGGACATATGTGGACGATATATCTCAAATTCCGCGGCGGCAAAGGCGTAGCGACTTCTGCAGGCGTATTCGGCGCTTTGTTGCCGATACCTACGGCAATAGCGTTTGCCTCTTTCGTCATAGTGGTATGGAAAACCGGCAGAATTTCGCCCGGCTCCATATTGGCGGCGATAGTACTGCCGATTGCCAGCTTTCTTATAGGGGATTACCCTTTAGGCTACAGCTTAGTATGTACAGTAGTCGGTATAATAGTAATCTACAAACATATACCCAACATTAAGCGTATGCTTAACAAAAGCGAACTCGCTTTTGAAGACGGGGCCAAAAAAAATGCAAATAAATAAAATAACGGTTTTAGGTGCGGGCGTATGGGGCAGCGTTATAGCCCAGCATATAGCCAAGATCGGCTATAAAGTTACGGTATGGGAATATTCGAAGGAGTTGCTGGCAAAAATAAAAGACAGTGACGGCCGTCACCCCCATATACCGGATTTTAAATTTCACGATAATATCACTCTTACCGGCAGCGAGGAAGATGCCGTAAAAGACAGCGATATGCTGGTGTTTGTGATATCATCTAAAGCGATAAGAGCTTTCTGCGCCAAAATCAAACCGATTTTAAACGGGCGGGTTATCCCCGTAATAAGCGCGTCAAAAGGCTTGGAGGATAAAACCTTCAAGACGATGTGCGAAATCATAGAGGAAGAACTGCCCCAGCTTAAAGATTATGTTTTTGCCTTCAGCGGCCCCAGTTTCGCTTTGGAAGTGGCAAGGAATATCCCCACCAAAATAATCTTGGCGGGCCATAACGGCGTACTTATGAGCGAACTTAAAGAAAAGTTAAGCGCTCCACCAGTAATACTTGAAACATCTTTCGACAGACGCGGCGCGGAATACGGCGGCGCCATAAAAAACGTAGTGGCGATAGGCTGCGGCTTATTAGACGGTATAGGCGATGGTGCCAATACAAAAGCCGCCCTTCTTACACAGGCTATGCAGGAACTTAACGCCATAATGTTAAGCCAAGGCTGCACCACCGAAGCGGTTTACGGTTTATGCGGACTGGGTGACGCGGTACTGACCGGTATGTCAGCCATATCAAGGAACAGAAGACTCGGCGAGAAGCTGGGCCAAGGCTTAACTTTGGAACAGGCCAAAGAACAGGTCGGGACGATAGCGGAAGGGGCCAATTCCGTCCAAAGCGTATACGATTTAATACAAAAAAACAAACTCAACTGTCCGGTAATAACGGCTATTTGGAAAATTGTAATAAAAGGAGAAAAGCCGTCAGTACTGATACAAGCGTTGGGTTTTTAAAAGAATTTTACAGACACGGAGGAAACTCACATGAATAAGGAAGATATAATACAGGAACTCTCCAAACACCTTTTTGATAAGAAGCAGGCCAAAGCGGCTGTGGAAAATACCATCAAAATAATGAAGGACGCCTTAAAAAAAGGCGACAAAGTGGTTTTATCTAATTTTGGGACTTTCAAGACGAAGGAAAGCCGTCCCATAAGTTTAAAAAACCCCAAAACTGGCAAAGAAATACCCGTACCGGCCAAGACGCGCATAAGATTTAAAGCGTCGGAAAATATCTTAAAGTAAAATATGAATATCGAGGAACTGCAAAACAAAGAATATTTTACCATAGGCGAAGTATCCAAACTTTGCGGTATCCCCGAATATACCATAAGATATTGGGAAAAGAACTTTAACCTGATAAGGCCGATACGCAAAGAGAGCAGACATCGCCGTTATACCAAAAGCGACATAAACACCATATCAAAGATAAAAGAACTTACACAGCGCCATAAAATGACTTTGGAAGGCGCAAAAAAGCATCTTAGCAAGTATATGGCGTTGGGCGCCAGGCCGAAAGAAAATAGGAGTTCTTACACGGTAAAAGATGTAAAGTTTTTAAAAGAAATAAAAGAAACCCTTTCACAAATCATTAAAGAATGATAAAATATAAGGGTAAGGTAAAAACAGGCACCGGTTTTTACCAGCAGGAAACTAATCGGGGAGTGGCTTAGTGGTATAGCGCTCGCTTGGGGTGCGAGAGGTCCCGAGTTCGATTCTCGGCTCCCCGACCATTTAAAATATTTACATACAAAGAATAAACGGGGCGTAGCGCAGCTGGTAGCGCGCACGGTTCGGGACCGTGAGGTCGTGGGTTCAAATCCCGCCGCCCCGACCATTTAGATAGGCTCTTCTTACGAAGTGTCTTTTTTATTGCCTTATCAACGATAATTACTTTGATAATAATGAAATATCAAATTATAAACTATATCTGTTTTTTTATACAACCTAAAAAATACTTTTTTACTATTTTTAACATCTATTATATTAAACAACTGATAAAGCATTTTCCCTATTTTAGCTTTATAAGCCCATTATCACATAGATAGACTTTGGCGGATAAATTTCATATTATTAAAGTAGCAGATTATGCTAACATTCTATCCAGGAGACTTCTATGAAAAAACTGTTTCTTTTGCTGTTGTGTTTTTTATTGCCTTTAACGGGATGCGTCATAATTGAAGACAACTTCCCTGAACTTTCCGAAACAAATACTCAAATGTATGACGAATGGAAAGAAATTACATTTAAAAACCTTACCGGAAGCGAGAATTTGGTTATCAGCCGCAATTCTCAAGACGAAAACAGCCTCAATATTCTAACGCCCGACTATAATCAAGACTTTTTGGTAGTCGTATTGCTTGAAACAGATTGTGAAAAATCCAAGTTAATGGCACCATATCTTAATGAAATAGCAACGCGTATTGTCCCTAAAGCCCACGGTATGAATTATGTACCGGTATTCTTGGATATTTATCAAGATTCTCCAAACAAAAATATACCTTGGTTAACCGGCCTGTACAATGTAAATTTCTTTATGAATGCCGTTACCGTATGTTCTGATAATGCCTGTCAAGATGTGTTTCTCCCGCTGGGCACAAAACCTTCAACGGCAAGTATTTACGTGGTAGATACGCATAATATTGCAAAAACAAAAAAAGTCTATTCTTGGAACTTAACAGAAGATCCGCAGGTACAATCCAGGAGAATGGAAACCGCATTGGCTGAAGCCTTGGGATTGGAAATAATAACATTCGACCCGCCAACCGTAGATGATTGGGAGGACGCCAATTAAAGCCAATATCTAATTTGCAAAAGCAATAAAAAAGCCGCTTTCAGATAAGCGGCTTTTTTCTTTCCAAAGAATCATCAGGATTTGAGGTCCCTAATTTATATCTAAATACAAAATGCTTTATTTATAGATGAATAAATATCTGGCCTTTGCCCTACAAAGCAAAAAGATTTTTAAATAATTTCAGCTTTTCTTTTCGCATTGGGCAAAAATTAATGTTTCAAAAAATTAAGAATATATCCAAACTTTATGCGAATGCGTGAAGATTTTATATTCACTTGAAAATTTATTAAACAATCCCTTAACATATTTACCGGCTATAATATTTCTATGCTGAGTAACATAGTTAAAGAAGCCCAAGAAAAAGAGTACTTAATCAAGCGGGAAACATTCCCGGACGAAGACCTATCTAAAAAGGAATAAGGCGCCCTTCTAAAAAAGGATTCTTTTTGTTATCATATTTTTATGAGGATACACTTAAACATATTTCTATTTTTATTTATATTTATCTGCGCGGCTGCACCGGCTAAAGCGCAGAAGTATATGGACGTACGCCAGTACAATAACACATACGAAATAAACGTACATAGGCCCGGAGACAAACAAGAATCCAAATGCCAAGCGGTAAGGCTTAATAAGGAATGGTTTATCACCGCAGCACACTGCCTTGTGCCGGTATGCGATTCGGAATGTACGATAAAAGCGAAGTTGGCCAATACGGACGAATATGAAATGGAAATGACCACCACACACAACGGTCTCTCTAAAGCGGCTTATCTTCACGGTAAATCAAAAGAAGATCAAGTTTCTTACGACATAGCGCTGATACGCTTTAATCCCGCAAACACTTCCTACATATTTAAAGACAAGAAAAATATGCGTCTTATAGCAAAAGACGACTTGTTTAAAAAGTTAAACGCTTCTCAAAAATCTGAATTCAACCAGGCGATAGAGGGCGTAAATTTCCCCGTAATATTGGCGCTGAAAACGCAAACGCCAAAACTGCTTAACAGAGCTTTGGCGGTGGCTTCGGTATGGGACTACGACAAAGAAATTTTAAGCTCGGAAGATTATGTTTTCTTCTCGCCTAAGCACAATTTTCTATATACTTCCAACTTTGGCATAAGGCAAGGGATATCCGGCTCGGGCGTAATAACGAGCAGCGGCGAACTGGTGGCAATAGTTTCCGCCGTGGCTCATACACAAAGAACTTTGACCGATGGCAGCGGCGCCAAAATAAAAGATATAGATTTTTCGATGTTTTCCACCTTTGATAGTTCTGTACTGTCTTTCTTAAAAAGCCATGTGCCAGGTTTAAAAATAAAGCAAGCGGGCTTTAATTATTTCGCCGTAGTACCCGACGAGTACAGAGCTTTAACCCGGAATATGGAGGAAATGGAGTTATGAAGCGGTTTTTACTCTTTTTTATATCTTTGTTTTTGCTCTCTCATCAGGCGTCGGCAGAAGTAAGTTTTATTACCGTCAGCGATGAGTCTTCCTACAATGAAGTCGAAGACTTCAGCAATACCTATGAAATCAACTTTAACCGCCACGGCGAAAAGAACATCAACAAGTGCCAAGCGGTGCGTTTGGACGAATACTGGTTCCTTACCGCCGCGCATTGCGTGGAAAACGCCTGTCGGGACAATTGCAGCTTCCAAGCGCGCCTTATCGTCGGCCCTAATTATGAAGCCGATATGACGGTAACACACACGCCGCAGTCACCCAAAATATTCAAACACGAAAAGGCGAAATTGGACAAACGCTCTTCTTCTTACGACTTGGCTCTGCTCTATTTTAAGCCCTCGGAAACAAAAGTCGTCTACAAAGATATGTCCATAAGGAGGGCTCTTACCGAAGAGCAATTCTTACAGAGAATACCCAATGAATCTCTTTATTACAAAGCTGTAAAAGGAACAAATATCCCCAATCTGCTCATCGTAAACGAAAAAGAGGGTAAGGAGTTGAACAGAAGTATATCGGCAATTTCGATATGGGACGGAAAACGCGAAGTACTTGACGCAAAGGATTCTTTGGTCTACTCTCCCCAACAGAAACTTTTCTTTACAAAAAACTTCGGCATAATAAAAGGGATATCGGGATCGGGCGTAATGACTAATACCGGCGAACTCGTGGCAATAGTATCGGCGATCGGGTCCGTTGGGATATACAACAAAAAGACGAAAAAGTACGATCCTCTCAGCATAGTTTATTTAAGCGCTTTTGATCAGGAAGTAGTTGATTTTATACACGAGCATGTGGGCAGCTTCGGCTATATAGAAGCCACCCCGGAATATTGGGGCAACTTAAACGCCAAACAGAAAGAGCTGCTGAACCTATTGGATACAGTCAATTTAGGAAAGAAGTAACTTCTTTTTTACCGATTGCCAATTGCCTTCCGTCGCCATAAAACAAAGGTCTGTACCTTCGGGAGTGTCACTGCGGGAAAGCACCAACCCGCGGGAATATATTTCCTTTATCAGATAGTTTTTGGCATAAGGGATTTTTAAGAGGCGTCTTTTCCATTTGCGGGCGATTATCTCCTCCACCCTTTTAAACAGTTCGTCAAAGCCCTCGCCTGTCTTGGCCGATATAAACACCGCGCCTTCAAAGCGTTTCTTCAAAGCGTTCAGTTTAAGCGGCCCCAATTCGTCGCATTTATTGAAAACGCGCAGGATTTCCCCTCCTTCGGGGTTGATTTCGTTTAAAATGCTCATTACAGTGGAGGATTGCTCCTCAATCTCATCGGAGGAAGCGTCCGCTACGTGCAGCACCAAATCGGCAAATTTAGTTTCCTCCAAAGTCGCCCTAAATGCCGACACCAAACCGTGCGGCAGCTTCTGTATAAAACCGACGGTATCGGTAAACACCATATTTATCCCGCTGGGGAAGTGCACTTTACGGCTTGTAGGATCCAAAGTGGCGAAGAGCTTATCGTCGGCATAGGCTGATTCCCGTCCCGTAAGAGCGTTAAGCAAAGTGCTTTTGCCCGCATTGGTATAACCCGCCAATGCGACTTGAGGAACCGGTACGGCAGTTCTTTGCCCCCGCCTTACGCTTCGTTCACGTTGGACGGATTCTATATCCTGTTCCAATTTCGCTATTCTCTTGCGGATTTTGCGGCGGTCATATTCCAACTTCCTTTCACCCGGCCCGCGCATGCCTATGCCGCCTTTTTGCTGCATCATAGCCGCGCCGCGCCCGCTTAGGCGCGGCAACAGGTAATTAAGCTGAGCCAACTCCACCTGCAAACGCCCCTCTTTCGTACGGGCGCGCTGGGCAAATATATCCAAGATAAGGCGGGTCCTGTCTATGATTTTACACGGTATGGCTTCTTCCAAATTCTTCTGCTGGGCGGGGGTTATATCTTCGTTAAAGACTACGGCATCTATCCCGTTTTCAGCCACGTAGCGCCCTATCTCTTCGGCTTTGCCGCTGCCTATGTACATAGCGGGATTATAGTTTTCCATACGGACATTAAAACATTCCACTACTTCGCACCCCGCGGTATCGCAAAGCCTTATCAGCTCCTCTACAGAGCTATCTTTATCAAAATCGTTCTTTAATCTTACGCTTACGGTTAACGCTCTTTCCATAATAAAATCTCTTTGGCGATATCCTCATCGCTCTTATCAGAAGAACATTTTATCCTTATAATATCGTCGTAGCGCCTAAACCATGTGCGCTGGCGTTTGGCGTATTGTCTGGTAAGGATAATTATTTTATCCAGGGCTTCCCGCTTTCCTATTTTGCCGTCTATATATTCCAAAGCTTCCCGATAGCCTAAACTTTTAAGGCCGGGACAATCGCGTTTATATCCCATCTTTAAAACAGCTTGCGCTTCCTCCGCCATAGGCTCAAAAATAGCCTCGGTTCTGCTTATAATGCGTTTTTCCAGTTCATCCCTGTCCCAATCCATATAGAAAGCCAAAACTTTTTCTTTAGGGAATTCCGCCTTATATTTGCCGGTTCTCAAAACGGAGGCGGGTTTGCCCGTAAGCCTGTAAAGTTCTATTGCTCTTATCACGCGGTGTATATTGCCCGCGGGTATGGCCGCGGCACTCGCTTCGTCAAAGGAGGCCAGCATTTTATGCAGATATCCCCGCCCCTTCTCCTCGGCCAATACGGCAAGCTCAGCCCTTATGGCGGGATCAGCTTCGGGCAGTTTGTCCATACCCGAAAAATAGCCCTGCATATACATTCCCGTCCCGCCCGCGAAAATAAATTGCGTTCCCGTTCTGCCCGACGTAATATCTTCGGAGGCGTGGCAAAAACGGGAGACGTCAAAAACCTCGTTTAAATCCAAAAAATCCACCAAATGATATTTTATACCGTCAACTTTATAAAAGCCGCCCTGCCATTCGCCTTTAGGCGCGGCGGTGCCCGCGTTTATAAATTTATATACCTGCCGCGAATCTACCGAGATTATCTCCCCGCCGCTTATTTTCGCAAGCGCCAAAGCTGCGCCAGTCTTACCGCTGGCCGTAGGGCCGGCTATTATTATCGGCAGATTTTCTTTGTTCATAAATATTCCCTTATCAAACAAAACACCGTTATTAAAACGGTGTTTTGCAAATATGTTTCCGCGTTTTAAAAGCTATTTGTGCAATGTGAGATCCTTATGCAGTTTGCTGCATACGGGCGCGCACTTGCAATTCGGCACGCAGACCTCGGGCAGCTTAAGCAATATTCTGGTATTGCAGTCGGCATAATCGTTTGCCATAGCTTCTATCTTGGCCGCAACCGCTGGCGCTATCTTTATAAATTGTATGCCTATGGTATATACGGGCCCTTTCTGCCTTATCCAGCTCGTCTTGGCTTCAACCTCAAACTTCCCAATGAACGGCAGCTGCATTCTTATTTGCATATCGCCCGATACCGGCGCCTTTAAAAATGAAACTATCCTCATACCGCTTGAAGATAAATCCGCCAATACCGCAGCGACCTCCACCTTCTCACCGGTAGCGTCGTCGGTATATATCAAATCTATCGGTTCCACTATATTGTTGATTACGGGAACCCTCTGGTGTTTCCTGCGTTCCACAAATTTCTTTTCTTCTGCCATAGCGCCCCCTTACGCCAATAATATGCTTTCCTGCGCTTTTTTTATAGTTAAGGTTACCACTTCGCCCGCTTTATACGAGGCTTCCGTCTTAACCCAAAAATTGCTTAAAGTACGCCCGTTATGCGGATCTTCCATAAGAACCCGTTCAGCCCGCCCTTCCTGCGCTTTATAGGCGGCTTTGGCGTTTTCCTTTATCTTATTTAACAAAATATCAAGCCGTTTTTCCACTTCCTCTTTAGGCAGTTCCTTAAGCGAAAAGGCCGGCGTACCAAACCTTGGCGAAAATTTAAAACAATAAGCCCCGCCGAATTTACATTCGTCTACGAGGCTCAAAGTCTGTTTAAAATCCTCCTCCGTTTCGGTCGGATAGCCTACTATTATATCCGTAGTTACGTTAATGCCGCCGCGCCTTAAAAGAGCTATTTTTTCCAAGAACTCGCCGCGCCCGTATCCGCGCTTCATATCCTTTAATATCTTGTCGCTCCCGCTTTGCACAGGCAAATGCAAATGCTTGGACATCTTCGGCTCCGAGGCCATTATTTCCGACACTTCCTCCGTTATAAAAAGAGGGTGCGGGCTTAAATATCGCAGCCTGTCCAAACCTTCCAACTTTAATGCCGCTCTTAACAAATCGGCAAAGGTCTTGCCCTTGTAATTATAAGCGTTTACCGTCTGGCCCAGCAAAACTATTTCTTTTGCCCCTAAAGAAAGTTTACCTTCTATTTCTTTAAGTACGGCGTCAAAATCCAAAGAGAACGCCTCCCCCCTCACATACGGCACTATACAGTAAGAACATTTACAGCTGCAGCCCCGCATTATGTTTACCAAAGCTATCGGGGAATTTAAAGCCGCCGACTTGCCCGCACTCTTATCCGAGCCGAAAAGCCCCGATTTATCCAAAATTTTGTCAAAATCGTCAATACTCTTTGCGCCGCATACTATATCCACGTGAGGGAATTTTCCTCTTACGCCCGCGCCCAAACGCTGGGCCGCGCAACCGGCGAAAATTATTATCCGCCCCGCTTTTTCTTCCTTCCATTTGCGAAGCCGCCCCAGCAAAGATAATGCCTTATGCTCCGCATGCTCCCTTATAGTGCATGTGTTTATAAGGACTATATCGGCCTTATTCAAATCTTCACAAATAAAACAACCCCTGGCCGCCAGAGCCAGCATCATCTCTTCGGAGTCGGCCGTATTCATCTGGCAGCCAAAGGTTTGTATGTATACGAGTTTCAAGTTATGTCCTATAAAGTAACTTTGAATTTCCGCTTAGCAGTCTTTACGGTTTTGCCGTCTATCTCGGAGCAGGCCTCCGCCGTAAAACTGCCCGTCTGGAAATTCCACCAGTCGAACCACCAATAACCGTTGGCCCTTCTGCATTCCTGCCACGGGCCTCCGTTTATTGATATGCGCATATAAGGCACATCTCTTAAACTGCCAAGCCTAAAGCAATAATGACCGCAAAATACGGTATCATTGTTCATAGGATAATCTATGCAAATATCCTTGCTTGTCTTTACTTTTTCCTCGGCCGCCGCTTTTACCGCTTTGGTCGATTTAGACTTATCGCTCGAACAGCTCTTCTTGCTTATACTTGTCGTTTTCTTTTTCAGAAGAGTTTTACCCTTGCCGATAGTCTCTTTTATTATCTTCTTCGTCTTTGCCATTACCATCTTACTCCCCTTACAACACTTCTTTTAACTTCTCCAGCCCCGCGAGTACGGGTTTCTTCACGTGTACCTTTATCACTCTTCTGCCCTTCTCCGCGAGCGCTTTGAAATCGCCCAACGCCTGCGCGTTTACCAAATCCTTAAAACCGTATGCCGCGCCGGGTATCTTTACGTCGTTATCGGCGTCGGCCGAGATTATCAAAAACACCCCGTTATTGCCGTCGCCTTTGTGCAGTTGGCCCGTAGAATGTAAATACCTAGGGCCATATCCAAACAATACCGCGTGCTTGGTGGCTGTCAAAAAGCCGTCCCTTATCGCGGAGAAAAGTTCGTCCGCCGCCTTGCTGTTGTGTACATAAGGCAGTATAGCCAGATAATCATTGCCGCTTAAAACTTTTTTTATGTCTGCGCCCAAAGTCGCCAAATTAACTTTACCTTTCAAATTATCCGATACGATTATATCCAGGTAAGTTTCCTCGGAAGTCTTGCCCGCGGCCAAATCGTTAAGCAAATTCTTGGCTATCGTCTTGGCGGCCTGGACATTGGGCTGGTCAAAAGGGTCAATCCCCATAAGCGCGCCGCACGCCGCCGTAGCCACTTCCCACAACAGGAACATTGAACCTATGGCGTATTTGTCCTTCATTTCCGCTTCAAAGAACGGATGCGCGGATTGCTTAATAGCTTCCTTTTCTTCCGCTATCGCCTTTGAGCAAGCACAATCGCACGATATGCCCGCAAATATCCTGTCGGATTTATAATCAAAACCTTTATGAAGCTTCTCGCCCGCCACCGGCACTACGCCCTTATCTTCCTTGCCCGTGGATTCCGCGACAAGCTGTTCCACCCACAAGCCGAATACTTCTATCGAGGAGGGCATTACCAAAGTAAGTTTATCCTTCCCCTCGGCATAAGCGCCGCCCATCAATGCGCCCAACTTAACGGCCGCGCTCACCTTATCGCTTTTAAATTCTTCGCCGGCTTCTTTGGCCGAGAGCAAAATTTTCTCCACGTCAATACCGCTTAAAGCCGCCGGGACCATACCAAAAAACGACAAGGCAGAAAATCTGCCGCCGATGTCGGCTTTATTGGTGAATATTTTTCTGAATTTCTTTTCCGTCGCCAAGGTTTCAAGCCCCGTACCGGGATCGGTTATAGCGATAAAATTATCGCCCGCATCCTGTTTTACTTTGCTTACTTCGTCATAGAAATACGCAAATTGGGAAGAAGGCTCAACCGTACCGCCGGATTTGCTGGCGAATATGAACAAAGTCTTGGCGGGATCAATTTTGCTTCTTACTGACGATACCCAGTCGGGGTTGGTGCTATCTAGGACTAAAAGTTCGGGCCAGCCCTCGCTCTTGCCGAAAATTACTCTTAACACTTCAGGCGCCAAGCTGCTGCCGCCCATACCCATTAAAACGACGTGGTCAAATTCCTTTTTTGCCTCTTCGGCGAAATTCTTTATTTCGGGAAGTCTTTGCAAAGTCCAATCGTAAACTTCCGTCCAGCCGAGAGAATTGTTTATTATCTTGGTGTGAGCTTCTTCGCTTTTCCACAAAGAAGCGTCGTGCCTGTATAAACGCGCCGTGAAATCCGCGCCTTCCAATTTAGCTAAACCTTTATTTATTATTTCCTCAGCCGATTTATTGTAACTGACTTTCATATTTTCCCTCTTTAAAATAATTTATTTAAAATTTTCCATTTCAAACGCCCGCACCTTGCCGATACGCCGTTCGTGGCGCTGCTCGCCCTTGCAAAAATGCGCCCCGACAAAAGCCTTTACCAACTGCGGCACAAGCTCTTTTGCGCCCGCGCCCAAAACCCGCGCGCCAAGGCATAACACGTTCATATCGTCGTGCTCTACGCCCTGCGCCGCGCTGTATACGTCATGCGCGATGGACGCCCTTATCCCTTTAAATTTGCTCGCCGCTATGCATATACCTATACCGCTGCCGCAAATAAGTATACCTCTTTGCGCTTTGCCTTGTTCTATATCCAAAGCGACCTTCCTCGCGTAATCGGGATAGTCCGTACTCTCGGCGGAAAAAGTGCCTTCGTCCAATACCTCGTGCCCCAAACTCTTTAAAGTTCCAAGCACTAAATCTTTTATCTCAAAACCAGCGTGATCGCAACCTATTGCCACTATCATAAACTATATTTCCTTTTCCACTAATTCGCATAAGGTATGCCCGATAAAGATATGGCACTCCTGTATGCGCGGAGTATTGTTGCTCTTTACTATAATAGGCAAATCTACGACATTCTTGATAGTCCCGCCGTCCTTGCCCAAAAAAGCCGCCGTATAACAGCCCTTTAGCTTCGCAATTTCCAAGGCTTTATGTACATTCTCGCTGTTGCCGGAAGTGGATATGCCTATCACGATGTCTTCCTTCTTGGCAAAGCCCTCAACTTGACGAGAAAACGTTACGTCATAGCCGTAATCGTTGCCTATCGCCGTAATCGTAGAAGTATTGGTGTTCAAAGCCAAAGCGGGATAAGAGCGCCTCTCTTTTTTATAGCGCCCCACAAACTCCGCCGCTATATGCTGGGCGTCGCCCGCGCTTCCGCCGTTGCCCATTAATATCACTTTGCCGCCGTTGCGGAAACTTTCCACTATCTTGAGCGCCAACTCGTTTATCTGCGGGCCCAAGTTGTCGCCTACATATCTCAATACTTCTATCAGTTCGTTACTCTCGTTCTTGGTGAACATAAATCAAATCTCCTCTATCGACTTATTCAACACCCAACCCGAAGAATTGGTGTCTTTTATACTTACCTTATCCCATTCGCCTTTGCCGTCTTCTATCAAAAGCAGGTGCGCCCGCGGAACGGTAACGCTGACGGGGAAATTATCCCCTGGGCCGCTTCTAAGCTCCGCCCGCGGAACGGTTACCACCGCAACCCTTTGCGTATCGGACGGATACCTCGCCAAAAGCCATATACCCAACAAAACAAATATCCCACCGCATATCAAAACCGCACCTTTAACCTTGCCGTTTTTGCCGCCAAAAAGGTATATCATAAGCAATATCGCGCTCAGCCACGCAAACAAAGCGCATAAGCCCTTCAATTCCGGCAAAGAATAGTAATGGTATAAATTGAACACCATATCCGGTATGCCGTCGGGTACAAGTTTCTGCCCCGTAGACTGCAAAGCAAAAGCCAAATTGTGCCTGATGTCAGCGTCGCGCGGCAATATCTTAAAAGCGCGGAAATAGTATACCAACGCTTTGTCGCCGTCGCCGGATTTAAAATAACTGTTGGCCAAATTGTAAAGCACATACGGATTGGCAGGATCGGCTTGTGCCTCCCGCTGATAAAGTTCAACCGCACCCAAATAATCGCCGGAATTGTATTTATCCGCCGCGCTCTGCTCGGCGGCTTTTTCTTCCGCGCAAAGCGGCAGCGCCAACATTAACAATGCCGCCATTATAAATCCGCGCATTATTTTACCTCCTTTTCCATTTCCTGTATCACGCTCAAAGTTTTGCCGGCGGCCTCTTCCGCGGCTACCGTGCTGTTGAGCGAACTGGAAGGAGCGTATTTCAACATCTCAAATTCCTGCCAAAGCGTCTCCAAAGAATACGCCGTTTGGCTCTCCAATTTAAGCTGCTTCGCACATTCCGATATCGACCTTATCCCTATCGGCTTGCCCAATTTCATTTCTATATATTTTGTTAAAATCTGCGATACTTCCGCCACCGTCTTGGCCTTCTGCAAAGCTTTCTTCGCCGTCAAGAACGCTTTCTTTTTGGAAAATACCGGTATCTCGCTGTTCAGCAAAACGTAAATAATCCCGCCGAAGGCCAATAATACAAAAATCAAATAATGCCATTTCCCCAAAGAACCAAAACCGCTCGCCAGCCCGCTGAAAAGCGATATATCGCCCTCTTTTATGTATCTTATATCCTGGAGTATCTGTTCCACCCCGCCGTTGACACCCTGCGCCGAAGCGCTGGAAAACGACAGCGGCGCCGCGGACGTATTTGCCGAAGGGCTCACTTCCAAGTCAATGGCATTTGATTTTATCGTCTTGTAGGTTTTATCCTTTACGTCAAAATAACTAAATTCTATCGGAGGTATCGTAAACACGCCAGAGGCGCGGGGTACTATCACAGTTTTATATACTTTGCTTCCGCCCAATATATTGCCGGTGGCTTTGCTGGTAAAGGAAGAAGTAGTATCGTAAACCCTGAAACTCTTGCCCAAATCAGGCACGGGGACGTCCCCCACCGCACGCATATTACCATGGCCCTTTACCGTTATCGTGAGAGTTATGGGCTCGCCGGCCTGCGGCGTTTGATTATCCAAAGATGCCTTTATGGCGAAATCGCGTCCGACCGCATTGTAAAACGACTTCGGACGCCCCTCCTTTGGCAAAGGCAAAATATTGATGGCTATCGGTTTGCTGCTTACCTTCTTCACGTCCGTTTTGGAAGCCGAAAAGAAAGAATAGAACGGATCAAATATATCGCCTACCGTCCTATATTCCACCGTGGCAGAGCCTATCGTCGCATTGCCGGGCAATATCCCGAATACCGCCAAATCAAATTGCGTGTAGACGTATTGCCTGCCGTTGATAACTTCAAACTCCTGTTTGGATCCCAAATCTTCAAAAACCAAGCCTTCCATCTTAGGCCTATCGTACATCGGGCTGCCGGTAGTGCTTTGGGATTGGTAAAAACGCACTTTAAGGTTTATCTGCTCGTTTATATAGGCGGTGTCTTTATCTACCGAGGCAGTCATAAAAAACGCCGGTTTATCGTCCTTGGAGGCTGGCGAACTGGGCTTTAATTTTATTTCCTTGGTACTCTTGGAGGAGTTATTCCTCTTCATCAAAGAGGCTTCGGCGTTGCCCGTTTGCGTGCGGGATACCTCCACCGTTATGGGTTCTGTTTGGTAGTTTTTGCCGTCCACCGTTACGGTAAAAGCGTCTATTTCCGATTTACCCGCAAAGCGCGGTATCAATATATAGTTGAACTGCTGCGTGGCGTTTATTTTACCGTTTATCATGCTGATATTGCGGCTCTGGCCGGAAGAATATATATTAAAGTTCGGCAAAGACGGCATTTGCGAAACTTCCACCTCGGTGGAAGAAGATTTTACCGTTATCGTAAGCTGGATCTCCTCCGAGAGGTCTATATTAGTCTTATCGGCGTACACGTCGATATCCACCTGGCAGAACCCCGCCATCGCCGCAAAAAGAAAAGCACATATTATAAAAAATCTTTTTAGCATGCTACCAATCCTTCTCCACTTCGCTCGCGCCCGCAGCGGATATATTCCTCTTCTCTTGATTTACGTGTTCTTTGCTCATTTGAAGAATATTATCAGCCTCCGAAGGCGACAACTTACGTTCGGAATCGTTTTCCCCACTTTGATTTTGTTTTTCTTGTTCCTTGTTGCCGCTTTTGTCCTGATTATCGGAATTATCCTGTTTATCCTGCTGTTGTTTATTGTCGCCTTGATTGTTGTTTTTGTCCTGCTGGTTCTTTTGATTTTGCTGTTCCTGCAAAATAAACTGCAAATTGTGCAAAGCCTCTTTGTCTTCCCTGTTGAGAAGCAAAGCCGACCTCAAACTTTTTACCGCCGCTTCGCTGTCGCCGCGGTTATAATAGGCATTGGCCGCATTGTAATAGGCGTCCTGCTTAAATTCCGAACTGTCTTTCAGCGCGTCATAAGCCTGTAAAGCGCCGTCATAATCCTGCAGGCGGTAAAGCGCCGCGCCGGAATTATAAAAACCCTTCTCCGGCTCGCCGTTTTCCACCGCTTTGTTATAATACTCAAACGCTTCGCCGTATTTCTCTTTGTCGTAGGCTTTATTGCCTTTGCGCAAATCGCCGCCGCCGCCCGCATTGGCGGCTGCCGCTACTGCCAGCAAAAACATTAAAACAAACAATTTACGCATATACCCTTATTTTACCTTTCTTAAAGCAATAAGTATAGAGCTCAATACCAATACAAAACCTATAAAAAGCGGGATCTGATACCTATTCTTGTATAGTATGCTCCCGTTTACCAAAGAAGAGCTTTTGTCCAGCATCAGCATTTGGCGGTAAACTTCTTCCGCCGTTTGCTGGGGCCCGATAAACTTTATATACGCCCCACCGGTGGAGGAGGCTAAATTTATCAAACTCTTCTCATCTAATTTGGTAAGGACGGTCTTGCCGTTTTTGTCTTTTTTGTAGCTTTTAACCCCGTTTTCCTTTATCGGGATAAGCTCCCCGTCGACACTCCCTATCCCCACCGCTATTATTTTTATGTCATTGTCGCGCGCCGTCTTTAGGGCCGCCTGCAAATCTTGGGGGTTATGGTCTTCCCCGTCGGTTACAAGCACCAGCGCCTTGCTGCCGGGATACGGGGCCAGCATCTTCGCCGCCAAATTAACTGCGGGCGCAAGTTCGGTGCCGGGCATGGGAAGCATATTGACGCTCAAACCCTGCGCCAAAGTTTTTAACGCGCCGACGTCGCTGGTAACCGGGCTTTGCATAAAAGCCTTGGACGTAAACGCCACTATCCCGACACGTTCCCTGGCTAAATTGTCTATTAACATGGAAAGCATTGTCTTCGCGCCGTCCATTCTGTTGGGCTTTACATCTTCGGCCAGCATGGAAAGCGATACGTCCACCGCTATTACCGCTTGCGAATAGCTGGCCTCCACATCTATTTTTTGGCGCCCCCATTGCGGCCCGGCCAAAGCGAGAAAAAAGAAGAACAAGCCGCTCAAAAACAGTATGTCTTTCAGCTTTCTGCGGAACTTCAGTTCCTGCGGCACAAGTTTGGCGTAATTTTCCGCGCTGAAAAGCGCGCGTTTTATCTTCTCGCCGCGCGCCGCGCCCAAATACCACAGCGCGCCCAACAGCGCCGCCGTGAATATCATATAAATAAATATTGAAGGACTATTAAACAGTTCCATATTATCAAGGTATCTTTATAAATATAAATTTATCCGCTATAAAAGCCGCCATCAACAATAAGATAGCCGTGATTAAAGCGGGTTTGTAATTATCCGTATAGTTAAGCTGCAGGGAAGAGTCAAATTCCGTCTTCTCCAATTCGTTTATGCGAGTATATATATTCTGCAATTCCGCATTGTTCTTGGCTCTGAAAAAGTCGCCGCCCGTTTCCTTCGCTATCTGCATCAAAGTTGCCTCGGATTCGGGCGATGGCGGTGGAAGCTGCGTAGTTGCGGATACCGGCCCGAATATACTCTGAGTATTTACCTTCATATCGGCCGGTTCGCCGCTGGCTATCGAAATCGTGTATATCTTTATGCCGTACGCCGCCGCCGCTTTGGCCGCCGCTATCGGGTCAACCATTCCCGTATTATTTTCCCCGTCGGTAAGCAATATTATCGTTTTGCTCTTGGCTATGCTGTCTTTTAAATGCTTGGCAGATACCGCTATGGCGTCGCCTATCGCGGTGCCAAGCTGATCGGAAAGCATATCAATATTGATTAAATCTATATACTCCTTAACCGCGAAATAATCCAATGTCAGCGGACATTGAAGCATCGCCGACCCTGCAAATACCACCACCCCGATACGGTCCGTCGCCCTCTTGTCGACGAAATCCGATGCCGTACTCTTGGCAGCGGTCATTCTGTCGGGTTTGAAATCCAGCGCAGCCATACTCCCGGAAGTGTCTATGGTTAGCATTATATCCACGCCTTTGGCGGGCGGAAGAACGCTCTTGCCCTCTTTGCGGGGGCGGCTTAAAGCCAAAACGCTCAAAAATAATGCCGTTATACATAAACCCAAAGGCAGCCATTTGGCCAATTTTACCAATGTCGAATCTTCAAATTTGACGCCCTTACCCAACGGATATTTTACCGCAGGCGCAAAGAATTTCCGCACTAATACCGCCGATATCCCCGCGCAAAGCAGTACCGCCATCAAAAGCATAAAATACGGACTGCCCAAACTTCTCCCCCCTATGAATATCAACGCCAACAAAAACAGCGCCACCACGCCGCCTATCGCGGCCAGCACATTATAAAGTATCGGTATCAAATTATCCTTGCGCATAATTAAAGTTCAACCTCTTTTTTTTCTTCCTTAGACTCGCTTTCCAATCGTGGCGGACGGGTATCTATTATTATGCTGCGCATATTATTTATATCGGCGTCGCGCTGCGCTTGGGTCGGCTCTACCTTCGCGAATTTTACGTAGTCGGCCGAACGCTGCAAATCGCCAAGCTGCCTGAGATCGCCTTTAAACTCGGGCATCTTCTTTAATATCCTAAGCAAATCCCTGCTGGTATAGTTATGCGCCTGTATGTTAAACCTGAGAGTCAAATAATCGCGCAGAATGTCTATCATATTAACGTAAAAAATTTTGTATTCTCCGTCATTCCACAAGTTGCCCGCAAGAAGATGGTCCAGCCTGTCCAAAGCGATTATGTCCAGCGGTCTTTTGTCCTCTTCGAAGGCTTTTAAAAGCGCGGCCCTATCGTAAGGGCGGCGGCGTCTGTAAGCCATATAACCGCCGATAATAATCGCGGCTATCGCCAACAGCCAAAAAACATTCCAATAGTTAAACGGACGATACGGCGAACGGATATCCAACAGTTTCTTTTCCTTTATTCCAGTGTCCACCGCTTTGACTTCCGCATTCACCGCTTTGCTGACATAACGCGTCCCGTCTTGCCCCGTAAAAGTAAGCGCCGTAAAAGTTGATATGCCCAAAGAAAACGGAACGGCCTTTATTTCTATATTGAGCCCGCTCTCGTCGGGCGTGGCCGAAAGTATCTCAAAATCTTTTTGGCTGTAAGAATCTTTATCAAGAACCGCGCGCTGCGGCAATGTGATATAAGCCGAGAAATCGCCCGCAAGCGAAAGTTCCTTGGGAAAAGAAGTAAATTCCACTTCCTCCTCGGGAATATCGTCCGAAGTTTCCCCGCCAGCCTCGGCCAGGTTTTTTTTGCCGCCTTCGCTTTCAACGGCTCCGTTCTCCTCCGTCTTTTCCGAAACGGAAGCGACCTCGCTTCCCATTTCCGCGCCATTAGCAACTTCCCCCCCAATCTCCTGCGCGAAAAGAGGAACCGCACCCATTAACAATATGACTGCCGCCGTCTTAAATATTTTCGTCATTATCGCCTCAACTTCTTTGCGCGCTGTTTGAAAAACTTGATTACCGGTTCTATCACGTCGCCTTCCGCTTCGACCTGTATATACTGGCACCCCGTAAGATAAAACAATCTCAGCGCGGCGTCGTTCTTATACTGTTTGTCCGCGGTTATATAGCCCGCCTGCCTAGAGGATAACTGAACCATCGCTCTGCTCCCGTTTTCCAAAGCCTCCAGCTCTATAAAGCCGGGCAAGGACGGGAATTCGTCCTCAAGCCTATCTCGCACCACTACCGGTATTAAATCGAATTTGCGCGCCGCCAATTTAAAAGATTTTTCGTAGTCGGAAGCAAAAAAATCGGATAGCAACAATAATATACCCTTGCGTTTTATCATTCGGTTTAAACTGTCCAAACACAAGGATATGTTAGTGCCTTTGCTCTTGGGTTTAAACGCCAAAAGCTCCCTTATTATCCTAAGAACATGCCGTTTGCCCTTTTTGGGCGGGATATACAGCTCTATTTGATCGGAAAAGAGCAACAGCCCCACTTTGTCATTATTTTTTATTGCGGAAAAAGCGAATATCGCGCCCAATTCCGCCACCACGTCGCTCTTAAACTTGCCCGTGGAGCCAAAGTACTGCGAGCCCGACACGTCGCACGCTATTATCAAGCTCAGTTCGCGCTCTTCGTTAAACTTCTTGACGAAAGTACCGCCTGTCCTGGCCGAAACGTTCCAATCTATCGAACGCACGTCGTCGCCGGGTATATATTGCCTGACTTCCGCAAATTCTATACCCTGCCCCTTGAAAACGCTTAAGTATTCGCCGGCGAAAGTTTCGCTGACCAACTTGCCGGTTTCGATTTCTATCCGGCGAACACGTTTCAATATGTCAGAGGTCTGCATTATGGTACTTCAACCGTAGCAAAAATTTTCTTTATTATATCTTCCGTGCTTACGTTTTCCGCTTCCGCCTCGTAAGTCAGCAGGATCCTGTGGCGCAGCACGTCTGGCCCCATTTCTTTTACGTCTTCCGGCGTTACATAGCCGCGTCCGTCCAAGAACGCATACGCTTTTACCGCCTGCGTCAAATATATAGACGCCCTAGGGCTCGCCCCGTACATTATGTAAGAGGATAAATCCTCAAGTTTGTATTCCTGCGGGCGCCTGGTAGCGAAAACCAAATCCACTATATAATTCTTTACCTTGTCGTCTACGTATATCGAATCGGCCGCTTCGCGCGCCTTGAGTATTTGCTCCACCTTCACGCTTGAGTTTACAACAGGTTTGTGCGCTAAGCTCATACGCTCAAGGATTATCTTCTCTTCCTCTTTGCTCGGATAGTCTACTTTCAGCTTCAGCATAAACCTGTCCACCTGCGCCTCGGGCAGAGGATAAGTGCCTTCCTGTTCCACGGGGTTCTGCGTCGCCAATACCATAAACGGATCGGGCAGTTTATAGGTTTCCGCACCTATCGTCACCTGCCGTTCCTGCATCGCTTCCAAAAGCGCGCTTTGCACTTTGGCGGGCGAACGGTTAATTTCATCGGCCAATACCAAGTTCGCAAATACCGGGCCTTGACGCGGAGTAAAAGTACCCTCTTTGGGGTTAAATATCAATGTACCCGTAATATCGGCCGGCAATAAATCCGGAGTAAATTGTATGCGCTGAAAACTGGCGCTTAACGCTTGGGCCAAGGTCTTTACAGTCAAGGTCTTGGCTAAACCCGGCACGCCCTCTATCAAAATATGGCCGTCGGCTATTAAAGCGACGAGCATTTTTTCTATAAGATCTTCCTGCCCGACTATTACTTTGGATATTTCGTGACGCAAATCCTGAAGGAAAAGACTCTCGTCCTGCACCTTCTTGTTTATTTCGCTTATATTCACCTTACAAATCCCCCTTATTGCTTTGATTAGGATTATTCATTAAAGCCGCTATTCTGTGAGACGCAAGTTGCTTATCGCCCGTGCCAATTTGGCTGGCCGCAGACTGTACGCCCGTATACCAAGACTGCGTTATCATCTCGGAATAAATATTCTGAGCTTCATCGCGCACCGGCGAAGACGGCGTATCCGCCACGCTCTTTATAACCGCCAAAGCCTCTTTGTTGCGGTATTCCGATATCTTTTTAAGAAGCATACTCCTGGAAAATACGCCCCTCTTTAAAAAATCTTCCAATATCTTAAGGCTTTGTTTATCCTTATATTTCGTTACCAAAGGAAGAATTTTATTTTTATCCTCGGGCAAGGTAAAAGTGGCAAGGTATTTGTTTATAACCTTCGGCGCTGAAGCCGAACCGGAAGCGTAAATCATCTCCGTATACGCAAAGCATACGTCGGTATCGTAAGTGTTAAAAACCGTAGTTTCCACCAATCTCATATTCGCGGCGTTCATCTTTAGCCCGCTGGCGCGTTCCGGCGCTATTTCAGGCAGTTCGGCCGCCTTTGAAACTCCGCCGACAGTGCCGCCGGTGGCCTCTTTTACTCCCTCTACAAAATCTTTCGGGTCTAAATTGGCTTTCCTAAGAACATCAGACAAACCGTTATTGTATAAATAATATCCGCCGCCTATAATCAGCAATAAAACTATAATCTGTTTCATGTAATCCTCCGTTTCGTATATCTTATAGAATTTTGCCGTTTATGTCCACTACCAATATCCGTTTAAATTATAAACGATATTGGCTTATTTTCAAGCGGTTGCGCTTCAATCCCAAAAATTTTATATCATATCAAAGGGTTGATTTTACCCACTTTCTTTATTTAACGGAGCTTTTATGAGAATTTACGACGATATCCAACTGGATTATCAAGACGTTTTGCTTAGACCAAAACGTTCTACTTTGGCTTCGCGCTCGCAAGTGGACATTATTAGAGAATATAATTTCAAATGGGCGTCCTCCGCCATAAAAGGCACCGGAATTATCGCCGCCAATATGGCCACCACGGGAACTTTCGAGATGGCTAAAGCCCTTGAGAAGCATAATCTGTTCTGCGCACTTCACAAACACTATGAAGCGAAAGAACTTATCGCTTTTTTGAAAGAAAATCAAAAACAATTCAAAAACAATGACCTTATTTTCATCAGCAGCGGCGTAGGGCAAAACGACTACGATAAACTTGCCGACGTTATGGCTTCTAAACTCGTAAATAATATCTGTATAGATGTGGCGAACGGCTATTCGCCCTATTTGATCCAATATGTTCAGAAAGTAAGAAAGCAATTCCCAAAAGCTCTGATAATGGCGGGCAATGTCGTTACGGGCGACATGACCGAAGATCTTATCCTTAACGGAGTGGATATCGTTAAAGTCGGCATAGGGCCGGGATCGGTATGCACCACGCGCAAACTTACCGGCGTGGGAAGGCCGCAGTTTTCCACCGTAATAGAATGTGCCGACGCGGCACACGGTGTCGGCGGAATGATCTGCGCCGACGGCGGATGCACCGTGCCCGGCGACGTTTGCAAAAGCCTGTGCGCGGGGGCGGATTTCGTTATGCTGGGCGGAATGCTGGCCGGCCATGAGGAAAGCGGAGGAGAAATCTCCAAAAAAATCTATGAGACGAACGAACTTTCCGCTAAGGATAACGGCGAAATTTCCCGTATAGTACAGGAAAAATTGTTCAAAAAATTCTATGGTATGAGCTCCGATTACGCTCAGGAAAAGTTCTACGGCGGGATGAAGAACTACCGCGCCAGCGAAGGCAAAGTAGTGGAAATCCCTTTCCGCGGAGATATCGAACATACCATACTGGCCATACTCGGCGGCATAAGAAGCGCCATGACTTATATCGGCGCAAAACGCATCAAAGATATGCCCAAATGCGCCACCTTCTACCGCGTCAACAGACAGCTTAATAATATCTTTGGCGCGGAATAACCGATAAAATCCCATAAAAACAGCCCTGCGGCATTTAGAGCCGCGGGCTGTTTATCTTTATCTTAAACAAATTGCCTGCTATCTAGAAAAAACAGGATAACTGCAAATTATAATTATTTTATCTGCTCTATCGCCACTTTTTTATCGCCAAAGGGTATTATAATGTACGGTGCGCGGCCGTCGCGTTTCTCTGCCCCGAATATATTTACGCGGTATCGTACTATTATCTTATCGGGCGTATCCTCGTAATCCGCCACTTGAAAAAACCCGTTTGAAAGCATACTGTCCGATTCCACGAAAACTATTCGTTCCTTCTTAAAATCAACAGAAGGATATTCCCCTTTATTCTCGGCCTTGTACTTTTTATAATCCGCCGCGGAAGATATTAAAGAAAATCTGGCAGGCGCCCTTATCATCGTAATCCTGTTGGGCAACTCTGTAGAATCTGCCAAAGCAACCCCCTGCTCGGCCGCTATATCTTCTGGGTTCATAACGGGGGAATCGTCTTCCAATATTATCTTAGTCGTTTTTTTGAGCGGCATGGCGGCCTGTTCAAAAAAATCCGGCTTTCTATTGGCCGTGCTGTGGAAATCGAATTCTTCCGTCTCTCCAGAGGAATTGTTGATTATATCGTTTTTAAATTCCGCGCCCTCGCCGTAATCTTTGAACAACACCTCCCCTTCTATTGCCGCCGTGGCCTCGTTAAGCGCGGCGATATCCGCCTGCGCTATCGCGGATAACACTTCCTCGTCGCCCATCTTTATCTGATATTTCGGCTTTAAATAATACTCCCACAAAAGGCCGGCAACAAAAACTCCCAACAAAAGCGCCGTTATGTTCCTATATTTCATTTTACCGTCCATTTCCCGTGTTCCGCAACTATTACGGATTTTAGCCCGCCGCGCGGAGTAAACTCTCCGGTTATTCTGGCCGCCTTAGGCTTGCAGGCCTTTACCACGTCATCCAATATTTTGTTAGCGATATTCTCCATAAAAATACCCATATCGCGGTATTCTAGCAAATAGTACTTTAAGGATTTAAGCTCCAAACATAGCTCGTCAGGGATATACTCTATCGTTATAACCCCGAAATCGGGAAGGCCCGTCTTAGGGCATACCGAAGTAAATTCCGGCAGAACTATCTTTATCAAATAATCCCTCTTATACTGATTTTCCCAGCATTGTATCGCAGGGAGTTGAGTATTTGCGCCTTTGCGCGCATGATCTTTAGTGTATCCAAAATCTATATCTTTATCCATGTTTTATCCTCGCTGAATTGACGGCTATTATAAGTACCGTCAAAAACATAATTAAAACTAAATCATACCACGACAATATGTCGCATTCCGTAAAAACCCGCCAAAACATAAACACACCGGAAAAAACCGATATGTATATATTCTGTTTTATGACTTCCCGGCGGCTTTTCTCCAATTCGAAAACTCTTCTAAATGCGGCAAAATCTCTATCCTTAATTATAATATCCACCCAACTGGAAAACACATTGCTAGCCGAACTGAACGCCACACCCGCACCCGCCTGCAATAAAGCCAAGATATCGTTAAAGCCGTCGCCCAGCATTACCGTTCTTTCCCCCATATTTGAGGAAGCCGCTATCTTAGCCGCTTTATCCTGCGGATACATCGCCGCGCAATATTCTCCTATCCCCGCGGCTTTTGCCGCCGCACTTACTGCGCCTTCATTGTCGCCCGAAAGCAGACATATCTTCTTGCCCAATCCTTTCAAAAAGCCGATTGTGGTCTTTGCGTTTGCTCTCAGCCTGTCCTTAAAATAGACCGCGCCTATATATTTACCGTTCTTGGCTACATAGAAAACCGTCCTTTTAGTATCCTCGCAGGAAGGCAAACCTTCTATTCCTTTGTCTTCCAGCCATACTTTTCGCCCGGCTATTATAGTATTTTTTCCTTCCTTCACCACCGTGCCGAAACTGGGGTGCAGCTCCACCGAACTTAACTTGTGCGCGGTAAATTTATGCTTCCGTCCGTATTCTTTTAAAGCGCAGGCGAAAATATTATCAGCCCCGCTTTGCGCCGTATACGCAGCCTTTAATACGTCTTCTTCCGATACGCCATCAGCTGCGTAAGCGCCCGCCACTTCCAAACGCCCCGTAGTCAATGTTCCGGTTTTATCTATATAGATAATGTCGCTGTCGCGCAAAATCTCCAACGCGGGGACGTTCTGTATATAAATATCGCTCTTCTTGCCGTTGCGTACGCAAAACCAAACCGGTATCAGAACGGCCGCCATATACGTAACAGGCCCGCTTAACACCATTATAAACAAAGCGACCAACAGCCAATACAAAATCTTATCTTTCTCTAAAACGGCACCCACACCAAATTGTATCAGTGCCAATATAAGGAAAAACAAAAAAACGTTAAGCGCATAACTCTCCAATAGGCTGGGGAAAATCATTTTCTTATTTTCGCTCTTCTTGACCTCTTCCAAAATACGTGCGATTCTGGAGCTGTTCTTAAGGCTTAGAGCCTCGGCCTGTACCGCAGTACCTTTATTGACGCTGCCCGCGAAAAGCATATCGCCGCTTTGCTTGGCCGCCAAAGTAACATTGCCGGTAAGCAAACTCTCGTCCACTATCGTGGAACCCTTCACTATTTTACAGTCAAGTGCGACGCGCTCCCCGTTCTTTATAAGCAATATATCGCCTATTTCGGCTTCAGATACGAAAATCTTTTTAGTCTCGCCATTGTCTTGAACTTTAAAAACGGATTTCGATATAAAACCGTCCAAGCTTTCTATAAACTTCTTGCTGCTGCCTATATGCTTCAGTTCGAAATATTTAATAAAATTCGCAGCAATAAAAATAAAAGGAAGCAAAGCGCCCGCACCCGATACGGGGAAGAGAGGAGTCTCGTGCAAGTTGTTAAGAACGGCAAACAAAAAAGCCGCCCCGCCGCTTACTGCGGCATAAGCGTTAAAACCGATATAAAATTGTTTTAACTCCAAAATCGCGCCCCTTAGGAAGAGTTCTCCCCCCCAAAAGAACGCAAGCAATATTATCAGAAATTTGCTCGTATCTGAAAATCCGGCCATATACGCCATAAATAGCAACGCGGCCGCAAACACGCTTACCCAGCCTCGAACAAAATAAGACGAAGGCGCAAAAAGAATTATCTTTCTCTTTTGCATCGGCAAAACCTCTTAGATATCGTCCACCGCTCTAGTTACCACCTTCCTGCGCCCCGCACTGGTGCGCATTAAAGCTATCTTGGCATTATAACGGCGATAGTTTGCCGGGTCCAGCCTCTTGGCAACCATATAGTTGGAAGTCGCCGTTACCGGATCCTCTATCGCCATAATGTCGCCGGTGAACTCGTATGCCGGAACATATTTATTGTCTATCGTTTTTATTTTATTTAAATCGGCCAAGGCGGACTGGTAATCCCCGCTCTTAAACTGCAGCTGAGCCCGCGCAAAGAGCGCCGGTATGTACGAGGGCTTCAAATTTACCGCCATATTGAAATCCGCCAAAGCATTGCCGTATCTGCCAGAATATTGAAAAGCTTTGCCGCGCCTGTAAAAGTTCTGCGCGTTCTTTGGATCATTGTATAAAGCGTGGGTATAGCCGTCGATGGCGTCATCATAATGGAACATATCGTAATCCAAAATGGCTTTATTGACTATCGCGATTTGATTTTCCGGATCTATAAACAACGCTTCCTCCAAATCTTCCAAGGCGCGTTGTTTATACCCTATCGCCTGATAGGCCGCCGCACGGTTTATCAAAGCCAATACATTGTTGGGATCTATTTCCAAGGCGATATTAAAATTGCTTAAAGCGTCCAAAGGATTGTTGCGGTTAAGATAAAAAGAACCTAAATTCGTAAGCACATTGGGGTGATACGGATTTAACTTAACGGCATGTTTGTAATCGGCCTCGGCGCGGTCGAAATCGCCAAGCTTTTCCAAAAGTATGGCGCGGTTTATCAAAGCCGAAAGATAATCGGGATCGTCTTTCAAAATTTTATTATACGCGTTTAGCGCCGCTTCCGTCTTGCCCGCCTTGGCGTAGGCTACGCCTTTTTTGAATAATCTGTCATTGCTGCCGCAGCCAGTAAGAATAAAACTTAAAGCCAGCATAGATAAGAAATATTTTTTCATTTAACCTCCGATTTCTTCCTTCTCCAGTCTTTAAAAATGTCCAGCATTATCAGGCCCGCCCCTATACATATAAAAGAATCAGCCACGTTAAATACCGGCCATACAATAAAATCAAAATAGTCGACCACAAAGCCCAAAGCCAATCGGTCGTACATATTACCCAGCGCGCCAGCAACTATAAAAATGAACCCCACAGAAGCACAACGCCCCAGCTTTTCCACTTCCGCCTTCCACTTAAACATCATAAACAAAACGGCGACGGAAATCAACGCCAAATACAAATTGCCGTTTTTGAAACTTCCAAAAGCCGCGCCCGTATTTTCCACATAAGTAAGACGGAAAAAGGGTGCGACCTCGATAGATCCGACCGCCGTCAAATATTTAAGCGCCAATATCTTGCTTATCCTGTCCGCCGCGAAAATAAGAGCCGTTATTATAAAAAGGCTCTTATTTCGCGTAAGGAAATTTTTAAGCCGCGACATCGACATTTATTTTTTCTTTTTCCAGCACTTTCGCGCAGCGTCCGCACAGATCGGAATACTTCCCGTTCTGGCCGATGTCTTTGCGCCACTGCCAGCAGCGCGGACATTTTTGGCCTTCGGCATGTTCCACCTTAACTCCAAGTTTTTCCTGCCCTTCTTCTTCGGAAATTTCCGCCTGCGACACTATCGCCACTTCCGGCCATAGAGGCAAAGTCTCCTTAAGGAAAGCCTTGGTTTCAGCGTCATTTGAGTTGAATATTATCTTTGCTTCCAAAGGCGCGCCTATAAGGCCTTGCTGCCGGGCTTCTTCCAAAGATTTGAGCACCGCACCCCTTATCTCGCGGATACGGTCCCACTTGTCTTCAACCTCTTTTGAGGCTACAAAACTCGCGCCTTGCGGCATATCGGAAAGAAATATGCTCTCTTCCAAACCCGCCCCGCACGGGAGTTTCTTTATCTCCTGCCACGCTTCTTCGCACGTGAAGCATAATATCGGCGCCAAAAGCCTCAGCAAAGCCGTCACTATTTCAAACAAAGCAGTCTGCGCAGAACGCCTGGCGTGTGAAGACGCACCTAACGTATAAAGCCTGTCTTTGGAAGCGTCCAACATCAAAGAAGACAAATCCAAAATACAGAAATCCGTTATCGCTCTGGCCGCTTTTCTGAAGCGGAAGTTCTTATAATCTTCCCTTACGCCTTTTATAAGTTCGTCCAAGCGTTTGAGCATATATTGGTCCAACTCCGCCATATCGGGGCCCGCTACTTTATGTTCCTGCGGAATATAATCGGATAAATTGCCCAAAGCGTATCTTACCGTGTTCCTTATTTTGCGGTAAGAATCTATCGGGCCTTCCAATATCTCCGAAGACAATCTGACATCCTCGGAATAATCGGTAAAGCTCACCCACAGCCTTAAAATGTCGGCGCCGAATTTCTCGGTAATATCTTCCGGCTCCACGCTGTTGCCCGCGGATTTGTGCATGGCTTTGCCCTGCTGATCCAATATCATGCCGTGCGTGATTACGTTTTTAAACGGGGCTTTGCCTTCCAGCACCGTGGCCGCTATAAGAGAAGTTTGGAACCAGCCTCTATGCTGGTCGGATCCTTCCAAATATACATCGGCGGGGAAGCCCAAGCCTCTGTACTGCAAGACTTCTTCCCACGATACGCCCGAATCAAACCAAACGTCCAAAATGTCTTTTTCCTTTTCAAACTCCTCGCCGCCGCATTCGCATTTGTATCCTTGCGGCAAGATGTTTTTGGCGTCGCATTCAAACCAGAAATCGCTGCCTTCCTTCATAGCGCGCGCTTTGACATGCTCAAAAAGCTCGTGGTTTATCTGCACCTTCCCGCATTTCTTGCAATAGAATACCATTAACGGCACACCCCAGAAGCGCTGGCGGCTCAAACACCAGTCGGGGCGCTGTTCCACCATCGATTTTATCCTGTTTTCGCCTATCGCGGGATACCATTTTGTCTGCTCTATTTGCTCCACGAGGCGCTTTCTTAAATCAAACTTGTCCACGCCCAAAAACCACTGCTCCGTCGCGCGGAAAATAATCGGTTTTTTGCATCTCCAGCAATGCGGATAGCTATGGCTAATATCGGCTTGCTTAATCAGCGAGCCCAATTCCTTCAAACGTTCTATGATAACGGGATTGGCCTTAAATATGCTTTGCCCTTCGAACTCGCCCGCCTCTTTGGTAAAGACGCCTTTCTCGTTGACGGGGCAGAAAGCGGGTATATCCCATTTAAGACCGGCGTGGAAGTCTTCCTCGCCGTGGCCCGGCGCTATATGCACTATTCCGACGCCCGCGTCCATCGTAACGAAATCCGTATATATCACCGGATTAAGCCGCCCATTTAACGGGTGCTCGTATTTTATGCCGACAAGGTCCTCCCCTTTCACTTTTGCCGCGGCTTGCGCGTCAAAGCCGCATTCCGAGGCGAAAGCGTCGGCAAGTTTATCGGCCGCTATTATATAGCTGCCGTCGTTTAGAGTCATTACGCGGTAATCCTCGTCAAAGTTTACCGCCGCGGCCATATTGGCCGGTATAGTCCAAGGGGTAGTGGTCCAAACGGCCAGATAAATGGCTTTGGACTTATCCAAACCCTCAAAAAGAGCGTCTTTATACTCCTTAATTTTAAAACGCAGATAAATGGAGGTTGAGGTTTTATCGTGGTATTCCGTTTCCGCGTCGGCTAAAGCCGTTTCGCAGTTGGGGCACCAATAAATCGCCTTTTTGCCTTTATAGACATACCCCTTTTCCAAAGCCTCAAAGAAAGCCCCTACGGTAAGGCCTTCGTATACGTTTGACATCGTAAGATAAGGATTATCCCAATCGCCGGTGATGCCCAGCCTTTTAAAGCCTTCCCTTTGTATGTTTACAAAGTTCTGCGCGAAAGCGCGGGCTTTCTTCCTGAAAGCGGGAATATCTTTTATCTCCTTCTTGTCGATTTTCATTTCCTTGATGAGCGCCTGCTCTATCGGCAGACCGTGGCAATCCCACCCCGGCACATAAGGAGCGTAATACCCCATTAAAGAGTGTGACTTATTGACAATATCCTTCAACACTTTATTTAAGGCATGGCCCATATGTATACGGCCGTTTGCGTACGGGGGGCCGTCGGCTAAAATAAATTTTTCTTTGCCGCTGGCTTTGGCCATCATCTTTTTGTAAAGTTCCATATCCTGCCAGAACTTAAGCAGAACGGGTTCCTTCTTGGGAAGGCCCGCCCTCATCGGAAAATCAGTTTTAGGAAGTAAAACCGTAGCTGAATATTTGTTCTTGTTATCTTTCATCATTACAATCCTGCGTTTTGGATATATATATTATTATATAATATGCGCGCGCCCCTTCCAAACGCAAAAACTCTTGACAGCGGGCATAAAGTTAGGCAAACTAATATTATGAACGGCATAACAAGCAGTATGGAAGATTATCTTGAGGCCATATCCATCGCCTATGACGGCGAGAAGGGCGCGCGCGTTACCGACATCAAGATACTGATGAACGTCAAGACACCCAGCGTAAGCGGGGCCTTAAAATCGCTTGAGGCACGCGGTCTTATAACCCACGAGAAATACGGCCGCGTAAAACTGACTAAAGAAGGCCAAGCCATAGCTAGGGAAGTAAAGAAAAGACACTATATAATATCGGAATTTTTGAGGGATATAGTCGGCGTGAGGCCCGCCACGGCAGAAATAGACGCCTGTAAAATAGAACACGTACTAAGCAAAGAAACTTTCCTAAAGCTGATGGAATTTGTAAATAATCATACGAAACAAAAACCACAGGAAAAATAATTTCAATCATATAAAAGGCCCCGATATCGGGGCCTTTTAAATTCTTCCTTTTAAGCCGCGGCAGCATAATCTGCCGAGCGGAAGTTTCAGCTGTTATATTTGGCGTCGAACTCCTGATCTGTCATCAACAAATAGAGTATTCCCTCTATAAAACCGACTATGGCCGGGATAATAGTCCAGGAAAACAACAAATATATAATGCCGGCAAGTATCCTGCCGTTATAAAATTTGTGCAAACCGAACCAGCCGCCCATAATGGCCAAAATGCCCGCGGCTATGCGGTCTTTTATCCTTTTTACTTCGCCGTCAACTTCGATGTAATGTTTTATCTGCATACGCCCCCCTTGATTGTTATATTATAGTATAAGATTATTGACTTTTACAGTAGCTTAATGTTATTCTCAAACTAGAGAAGGCAATCACTTTCACGAAGGGAGCCAAACAATGCAAACAAAAGAATATCTGCATAATCTTATGCAGAGTATCATTAAGAAAGATCCCGCCGAGAAATTATTTCATCAAGCGGCGAGCGAAGTCCTAACCTCTTTAGAACCGATATTGGACGCTGACCCCAAATACATAAAATACGCCGTACTGGACAGATTGGTGGAACCGGAAAGAGTAATATACTTCAGAGTGCCGTGGAACGACGACAAAGGCCTTACGCACGTCAACCGCGGCTTCCGCATACAATTTAACAGCGCGATCGGGCCGTTTAAAGGCGGCATCAGATTTCACGAGAGCGTTACTTTAAGTTCCTTAAAATTTTTGGCTTTCGAACAGACTTTCAAAAACAGCCTTACGGGCCTGCCTTTGGGCGGAGCCAAAGGCGGATCCGACTTTGACCCCAGAGGCAAAAGCGAAGGCGAAGTTATGCGCTTCTGCCAAGCCTTTATGGACGAACTTTACCGCCATATCGGGGAAAGAACCGACGTACCAGCAGGCGACCTCGGTGTAGGAGCCAGGGAAGTGGGTTTTATGTTCGGGCATTATAAGAAGATAACAAATAAATTCGTCGGAGTATTTACGGGCAAAGGGCCGTCCTTCGGCGGCAGTTTGATAAGGCCGGAAGCTACGGGCTACGGCGTAGTATTCTTCGCGGAAGAAATGCTTAAATGCAAAAGCGAAGGCATACGCGGCAAAACATGTATCATATCGGGGACGGGGAATGTCGGCATACACACCGCCGAGAAAATACTTCAAATGGGCGGAAAAGTGGTCGGCTTCAACGATTACGACGGCGCCATCTACGATAAAGAGGGCCTCAATGCCGAGAAACTGGCTTTCTTAAAAGATTTGGTCTTTGTAAAAAGAGGCAGCATCAAAGAATACGCCAAAAAGTTTAAGACGGCGGAATTCCACACGGGCAAAAAATCTTGGTTTATACCCTGCTATGCTGCTTTCCCAACCGCCTGCGAAAACGAACTGCAGCTTGAAGACGCGAAAACTTTAGTCAAAAACGGCGTAAAAATAGTATGCGAGGGCGCCAATATGCCCTGCACACCCGAAGCAGTCGACCTGTTCCAAAATTCTGGCGTATTATACGCGCCAGGCAAGGCGGCAAATGCGGGCGGGGTGGCGGTATCCGGCCTCGAAATGACGCAAAACACTATTCGCCTTTCTTGGACGCGCGAGGAAGTGGAAATCCAGCTTAAGAAAATTATGCAGAATATACATTCCGCCTGCGTCAACGAAGCCGCTATATACAATAAACCCGGCGATTATGTACTGGGCGCAAATGTGGCGGGCTTTAAAAAAGTGGCCGATGCCATGATAGCGCAAGGCGTAATATAAAACAACAAATCCGAAAATAAAAACCCGCTCTAAACAAGCGGGTTTTTTATCGCCTTGATAAAACATTTTATGCGTTTTGCATAAAACAATCGAAAGAAAATAAACCTAGAAAATACCCAGCACCCCGCATATTCTTACGCTAAATCCCGATAAAAACGGAGCTGCCCGCACGAAAGTATAAAATAAATAACGAATAAACAAAAAAAGCAACTCATTTTTAATATTTAGATAAGACAATCCCCCTTCAAACTTTATATACTTTAAGATATGCAATTATTCATCAATATAGACGGCGGAAGCCGCGGCAATCCCGGCCCCGGGGCGAGCGCGTGCGTCATCAAGGATAAAAAGGGCACTCTGCTTAAAGGCGAAGGCCAGTTTTGGCCGCAGTGCACCAATAATCAGGCGGAATTTAATGCCCTTAAACTTGCTTTACAAAGGGCTAGGGAACTTGGCGGCACGGAACTTTACATAAAGGCAGACTCCCAACTATTGGTAAAACAATTTCTGGGCGAATATAAAATAAAAAATCCGCAGCTAAAAGATTTGATGGCGGAAATAAAGCAACTATGCTCCTCTTTTAAAAAAATAAATATACAACATGTCCCGCGCGAACAAAACAAAGAGCCAGACCTTATCTGTAATCAGACGATGGATAAAGCTTTAAAAAGGCCTCACTCGCCCCAAGCGCAGATAAACCATCAGCTTTCCGCCTCTCCCCAACAAGAGGGAACGCAAAAAACTCCCGAAAAGAAAGAAGCCAGCGGGAAGAAAGGCAAGAAAAGCCCGATACAGCTTGAACTTTTCGATCTAAATAATTTATAAAATATAAGTACTGAACGGCAGACCGCCGCGTAAAAGCGGAGGAACTTCCGGACTCCCAGGGCAGGGCGCCGCGCGAAAGCGCGGGAGGGCGGGGCCATATCCCCGTTCGACGGAAAGTGCAACAGAAAAGATACCGCCCGCAAGGGTAAGGGTGAAATGGTAAGGCAAGAGCTTACCGCGCAGACGGCAACGCCTGCGGCAAGGTAAACCCCGCTCGGAGCAAGGCCAAATATGCCGATATACGGCCCGTATGTTAAGGCAGAGTAGGCCGCATAGATAAATGGTCTGCGCGCGCAAGCGTACAGAATCCGGGGTATAGTTCAGCGCGCCGCTTTCGCGGCGCTTTTTATTGGCGCCGCAATCGCTTTTATCGGCTCGTCTTTCTCCAATTAAACAACTTGCGCCTGAGCATACAGCTCCGCTTTATAATCCCCATAAACTTTTCGCGCGCCGTATTTATATCGCCTTGCCCGACCTTTGCCCGACAATAAATAAAAATCCCCCGGATTTTATCCGAGGGATTTTTCTTTTTATATTCGTATCAAACGATTATTGATATATCAAAGGGTTGGAGTTGCGCTGAGCTCTTTCAAAGGCGCTTTCTTCCTGTTTCTTTTTATATTCTTTATAATCGTTGCGGCTCTCTTCCTTGGCGCTGTAAGAATCTTCCTTCTTCACGGGAAATTTATAGGCCAAGCTCACCTGATAGACTTTATCGTCGTTAAGCTGCGGATTTAATATTGTGCCTACGTCAATTTCAAAGCCAAAGAGCTTAAGGCCGAAACCGAGGCTCCACTCCTCCCGTATCTCTTCCATCAGTTTAACACCGCCGCGTACGGCCAGCAAGTCGAACAGATACATCTCCGTACCAATGCGGACTCTGTTCTCTTTCTCTTTCAAGTAGGCTATAAAATCGCCGCTGACGGCCCAATAGATATTTTCAACGTCTACCGGCACGAAGAACATACCCGCAGACAATGTCGCGGGAAGAGGATCGGATTCTTCTATATATTTTATGTCCGTCCCCAAGTTCTTGATAGCTACACCGACGCCGAAATGTTTATCCAACACCGCCGTATAGCCCGCGTCAAAAGCGAAGGCGTCGCCGGTGACGTTGCCTTCCACCGGTTTTGCAAGTTCGGAGCGAAGATATTTACCGCTAATACCAAAGTAATGTTCCAAATCGGCCGAAGATCCGAAAACTTCCCACGGAGTAGTGCCGATATGTTCGCCTATGCTGAACGTGAACGACCAATCATCGCCGATGGATCTGCTGTAAATATCGTCCGTATTTCCCTTATCGAACATATAGCCGGAAACGGCGATGTTCAAAGGATTATTGCCGAATATGCTCAAAAACCCTACGGGTAAAGCCAAACCGCCGTAATGATATTTCATATCCAGCTGCGCTTCCGATACCGTACCCGCAAGCTGGAACGATTCAACCATACCCAAAGCCGCCGGGTTATAGAACGTCATACCGGTAACATCGTCGGCATACGCCGTAGCCGCGCCCGCCATACCGTAATAACGCGCGCCCATATCCATTTTAAGGAAAGGCAAAGCCGTACGGCCAGCATCCTGTGCGTATGCGGAAGCCGCCAAAACGGCGGTAAAAACCAAGGAAACAAAATATTTGTTTATATTTCTCATATTATTTCACCACCACTATTTTCTTAAGCTTCCGGTCTATCCCCGCGCCGTCTACGCGCAGCAGATATACGCCGCTGGCAACTATATTGCCGTTGCCGTTTCGGCCGTCCCACTCGATTACCTGCGTTATATCGCGTTGGACATTGCCGTCTTTTATCGTTTTAACAAGCAATCCGTCTATGGTGAAAATCTGCACCTTTATATTACCGTCGGATTTCGGCACGATCTCCATCTTTACCTTGCCGCCCTGCATCGGATTAAACACCGAATCCCTTATAAAAACTTCCTGCCCGCTGGTAGATTTTGTTACTATCGGGTTGGATATGCCCAAGGATACAACGCCGTAATTCTCGCGGTATTCGGTATTGGCGGCATCTTGATTGGCCTTATTGGAACGCAGTTTGCCGAATATCTGCAAATACACCAAGTTGTATCCCAACGCTGAAAATCCGTTCTGGATAGTAACTTCGCCGCTTAGGGTGTTGTCGTTTATAGATAAATTCCTGGGGATATCCAAATAGGTCGCGTCCACCGTATTTGCGCCCGGTATTGGGTTCATATCGGAATCCAACAATCTGGCGGAATGGAAGAATTCATAAGAAGAAGGCGACCATTCGCCAAGGCCTAAACCGTCCAAAGTAGTACTGAGCCCACTATCCACGGTAGTGGCAAACGGAGCCGTAAATGTTATCGTTTGGCCGTTGTCAAAGCTGTCCACCTGCGTTTGAACCCCGCCGATATTGCTGCCGGAAGCAAAAGTGAAATTAAGTTTATACGCACCGGTGTCTTCCGTTACGGTTGAAGGATAATATCCGTTCGCCATTTTATATACACCCAAAATATAGCGGCCCGTATTGCCGTTGAGCAAAGAAGGTGCGCTAAACGTTAATTCCGTAGTTTCATAAGTGGTCGTAATGCCCGTATGCCCCTGTTGATCTTCCGGCACGTCGGGCGGCAGTATCAAGTCCACAGCCGTTTGCATATCAGCGTCCAGCAATAACATACCCAAAGGCATATACATATTTTCCTTTATCTTGGGCATGGTAAGAACCGCTTTAAATTCGCCCTCAGGCAGAGATATGCTGTAATAATCCATATCGCTGGCGGGATTTATTTTGGCCTGAAGTTCTTTCTTTGCGATAGAGGCTATATCAACATCCGCCGCGGAACCTGGGCCGTTGTTGGGCTCGTATATGTCGCCGTTGGCGGTTATTATATTGTCATACGTTAAACCGTGCGCGTCAAAAGCCGCCTCAACCGCGCTGACTAAAGCACTGCCCGCACCGCCCTTAACCGTAGCCACGGCTATCATCGCGTCCCTAAATTCAAGCAAACTATCCGGAAAGAACATCAAAGCGTTCCATACCAAACTGTCGGCTTGGCTTGACACGGAAGAACCCGTCTTCCTCAAATCCCATAAAGCCTGGCTTAGGAACAAACTGTTTGTATGCTGCCCCATAGGTGCGCCGTTTGCTACCCACTTCTCCGCCGTATAAGAATCCGTACCGTCCAAGTCGCGCGCCATACCTTCGCCTTCTCCGTTGACATAAGCGCCGATTATAGAGGTATAAGGCTGGCCCGAAGCATTCTTCAAAGAAGACAGGGCAAAGTAATCCGATATAGCCTCTGATATCGCCGCACCTTCGTCAAAGTATATTATCGGCCAAATCTTGTTTACCACCGCGTGTACGTATTCGTGGCGGACTATCGCGCTTTCAAGCGCGAAGTTGACGTATTGGCCAGTGCTTACGTCATAGCGGCCCTGACCAATCAAAATTACATTGGCGTCCAAATCGTAAAACGCGTTTTGCAAGCCGTCGTCGTGACTGCTGTACTTGGAGCCGGACGCGTTTACCATTACGGGGATATGTTCGTTCAAATTAAAATTGCTGCCGGCCAAGTCAACAAAGTACGAGCGCATCGCGTTCAAATTGTAAAACGCGACCGCTTCCGGCGTTTGAATGTAGTCATTAGCCAAAGATACCGAAAGAGTAGCCGTATCGGTGGAGGTATATCTGGAGGGAGTACTCGTCGGTACGCACAATTTTTTGAAAGTAGTGATAGAATAATCGTTCACGCCCGGCGTATAGTCTGAAGGATAAGCGCCGATTGTCATAACTTGGCTAGGGCTGTAATTGGATATAAGCGGGCCGTTTAAAGAGTTGAATCTGCCGATATAAGCGCCCAAAGTCATAGCCTGGGGCAAATTGCTGCCCAAGAAAAGGAACTTCTTATCGGTTATATCGCCGGAAGTATTCATCGAACCGATATTCAAATTGGTTATCAGAGGATAGGAAAATACCGGATAATACCCCGCCGTATCGCAATCACTGTAAGTCTGCCAAGTCGGCCCTTTGAAAAATTCCGTCCACAAATTATCGCTGAAAGTTTCGCCCGAACCTTTTTCCACATAATACTTTGTCAGAGAAGCCTCATTGGTAACGGTGAAATACGGCCCGGAAAAAGTCGCCCACATTCTGCCGCTGGTGGTTACCTGTCCGTTTTCGTCCGTAAGCTGCGGGGCCTGGGGACTGCCTGAACCGTCAAAGGAATAAACATACATATTTTCCAAAGGCAGAGTCTGCGTGGAGATGCCCGGCGCCTTGGGATATACCGGGTTGATGTTTATAGAGAACTGTGCGTTTCGCGCCGCGTATAACAGTTTGCTTATTCTGTTTAATACGGCACCGCTCTGAGCGTCTACATAATAGTCCCATTTCGCGGGGGCGTTTTCTCCGCCTTGGACAAGCACCTTCCAAGCCAATTTGGCTTCACCGGTACCGGGAATTACATAAACAACTTTTTCCGCGGCGGATAAAGCCTTTCCGCCCGCATCCTGAGCCGCCACGCCCGCGGCATTGGCAGCAGATATGCTTTCTTTGGTGTCGATATTCAAATTGGGGATGTACGTGGACTGATAGTTAAGCAAAGCCCCGCTCTTATCTACGTTTACTTTTACGTAAGCGTTTTCCACCGGCAAATTCTTGTAGTATTGCCTAAAGTAGTAGTGCGTGCCGACTTCGGACTTTAAAGGTGCTCTTAAAAGTTTAAGGTCGTCCTCGTCTACGCCCAAAAAATCCTTGTTGCTTTTGATGAATTTTAAGGCGTTTTTCTCGGTCGAACCGACTTTTACGCTTCTGCCGCCGACAAGCGAGCGAGGTTTCTTCGTCTTGGCGTTTATTCTTATTTGCCAAGAGGAATCCGTCTTCTTGTTAAACTTTTCAAGTTTTTCCAACTCGGAACTTTCAAGTTTAACGGGCTCTTCGGAATCTGTTTTTACTATCGGGAACCGACGCGCATCCAAAGCCCGAGCCATTTCTAAAGGCGATGCAAAAGCGCTTTGCTGCATTAAAAAAACTGCGGCTAAAAACGCACATAACTGCTTTTTGGATAAAAGCATCAACAGCCCTCCTACAAGGATAAAATACAAAAATATATTTTTATTGTAGCATAAGATTAAATATTTGTATAATTTTTCATACTTTTTTCGCTTTTCGGAGGGATTATGACCGCTCATTATTGGGTTATCTTGGGCATTGTATTGCTTATAGGCGAGATCTTTACAATGGATTTTTCCCTAACCTGCTTTGCGATAGCATGCTTCGTTGCCGCAGTCTTAAGCTGGATAGGCTTGGGCACATATTGGCAGCTGGCCGCGGTGGCCGCGACTATATTTATCCTGCTCTTTACCCTTAGGCCGCTGGTGCTTAAATATCTGAACAAAAAAGGGCAGGCTTTCAAAAGCAATATGGAAGCTTTGATAGGCAAAGAACTTACCGTAAGCCAGACAAATACACAAACCGGTAAATGTTACGCAAAAAACGACGGGGATTTATGGGAACTCGCCTGCGAGGAAAAACTATCTCAGGGCGACAACGTTAAAGTTTTTAAAGTAGACGGAATAAAACTTTTCGTCAAAAAGGAGAACAAATAATGGAAAGCGTACTTATAGCACTTGTAGTCCTGGCCGTTATATTTTTTATATTCGGCATAAGGATTGTCCAACAGGCGGAAGTAATGATAGTGGAAAGATTGGGCAAATACAATACCACACTCACATCGGGGCCGAACTTCATTATACCGCTGCTGGACAAACCCAGAAAAATCGAATGGAAATACTCCCGCGATACCGCAGGAAGGCTTATTTCTTACCTGGTTATGATAGACCGCATAGACCTTAGGGAAACCGTTTACGATTTTCCAAGGCAAGACGTCATTACCAAAGATAATGTAAGCATACAAATAAACGCTTTGATATACTTTCAAATTACCGATCCGCTTAAGGCCGTTTATGAGGTTACTTCCCTGCCCACCGCGATAGAAAAACTTACCCAGACGACTTTGAGGAACGTCATCGGCGAATTGGAACTGGACCAGACTTTAATATCGCGCGAAACGATAAACGCGAAATTAAGAGCAATCCTTGACGAAGCCTCCAACAAATGGGGCGTGAAAGTAAACCGCGTGGAGCTCCAAGACATAACTCCCCCGCCCGCCATACGCGACGCGATGGAAAAACAAATGCGCGCCGAAAGGGAACGCCGCGCCGTGATTTTGGAAGCGGAAGGAACCAAGCGCGCTCAAATCCTGCAGGCTGAAGGTGAAAAGGAAGCCGCGATAAATAAAGCCGAAGGTTTAAAACAGGCTAAAATACTCTCCGCCGAAGGCGAGGCGGAAGCTAAAGTAAAAGTGGCGCAGGCGGAAGCGGAAGCCATTAAAATTGTCCGTGACAACTTAAACAATATCGCAAATCCCGCGAACTATTTAATATCGATAAAATACATCGAGGCACTGCAAAAAATGGTCGATGGGAAGGATAATAAGCTCGTCTATATGCCCTATGAGGCCACCGGCATCTTGGGCGCGGTAGGCGCAGTCAAGGAAATAGTTTCCAATACAGCAGTAAAGCCGCAGTAATCCGCATTTGACAATAAAAACGGCCCGGGCTATTTATGCTCGGGCCGTTTTTTCGCTATTAAAACTATCGGGGTTTAACGCTCTTAAATCCGTTTAGGACTTCGCCGGATAGCAATTCATAATCCTTCAGTTTAGAAGAAGGCGCTATAAAAGAAAGCACAAACTTGCGTCCTCCTTCATTAAAAAAATAGCTGTATGAATTGACGTTAAGCGCCGTCTTCTTTGAAAAGCTGACATTCTTCCCGCCGATATTTAGCTTTCGGCCTGGATTTGCGGCAAATTTCTTCTCGGGCGCATATTTAGCGGTCATTTCGTCATTAAAATTCTTGCTGTTCTTATATACAGGCTCAAGCCACATTATGGCGTCGGGATCCTCTTTTATCGTTATACGGCCCTCTTTCCTGTCCTGCGGTTTGGGTGAAAGTTCCGCCGGCAAAACAATAACATAAGAATATAAATCTTCGCCTTCGGTTATGTTAAACGCGGCTTGCAAATTGCGAGGGGACAATCTCTTTACGTTCCACTCTGTAAGCTCGGGCGCGGGACGCTCTTGTCTGCCGCTTTGCAAGTCGTCGACATCTGCCGATATTTTTCCCCCTTTGGCAGCGTTCTTCCCGAACAAAGCTTTAGTCAAGCTCGAGGCGGCTATCCCCAAAGCGGCCTCGCCTTTCTTGTTGCCGATTTCCTTTTCCCCTTCCAAAAGATCCTTTTGCATCGTTTTGGGTGTCATATAATTAAGTTCGACAAATTTACCGTTAAACGGCGCAGTTAAAACTATCGAGCTCAATTCCCCCATATCAAAAGTGCAAACCTCATACATTATCCGTCCGTACATCTTCTTGGAAAATAAAGGCTTCACCTCTTCCCCGCTTTCAAGGGAATATTCCGCGATTCTTGCTTTTATGTCTTCCGCCTCGTCACGTAAGGATATATTGATGTCAAAGCCGTCCTTAACGTCTTCGGCATTGGCCTCAATATCGTAATTGCTTACCAAGATATCTTCCTCTTCTTTTCTTACATTCAAACTTGCCGGCACCAAAAGAAATACCGCCTCGCTCGCGTTTTGCGTCAAAATTACGGGCTTATATTTATCGGCCTTGCCTTGCTCCTTCAATACCTTATTTATATCCTGAACGGATGCAACTTTCAAGGGTTGTTTGTTGCGCTCTTTAGTAAGATAATAATCCTGAGCAAAGGCTGTAAGAGAAACGCCCATAAACAACAAAGCCAAAACTTTTTTCATTATTCCTCCTTAAAGTACACTTAAATATCTGTCGCCGCCGTCGGGCGCTATCGCGACGATGTTCAATCCTTTATTTTCCGCCCTGCCGGCCAATTCCAAAGCGGCGGCATACGCCGCACCGGAAGATATGCCGCAAAACAAACCTTGCTCAATGCGCAGCTCCCGCGCCGCGCTGAAAGCCGCTTCACCGGCGACGGGCAAAATCTCATCGATAAGGCTCGCGTCAAACAAGGCCGGCACAAAACCCGCACCTATACCCTGTATCTTATGCGCGCCGCTCTTGCCGCCGGAAAGCACCGCGCTTTCCGATGGCTCTACCGCGACGGCTTTTGTAGTGGCGTTTTTCTCTTTTAGGTATTTCGCCGTGCCGCTTATAGTACCGCCCGTACCAACCCCGGCTACCAGTATATCTACTTTCCCGCCTAAATCATTATATATTTCCCCTATTTTTATTAATGTACTTTCTCTTTCTCT